>CAZNWB010000140.1:0-7591 GCA_964576535.1 uncultured bacterium
GTCTCACCGGCGTGTTTGAGTTCGCTCACCTGCTGGCGCAGGTCGCGCTCGGCCGCCACCGCCGCGGCGGCCCGGCGGCGCGCCGCGACGACGAGATACGCGGCGAGTCCGAGGATGGCCGCCACCAGAAGCCCGACAGGCCATGGGAAAGATTGCATGCCCGACGCCTCCTCGCGGATCAGAGAGGATGAGATGATCGCGCTGTGAACCCCGCTCCAGGGGCAGGAGCCGGGGATGCGGTCCGACGGATAGAGTGGAAAGGCACTGACTCGGTCGGGGTAGTACGTATAAGTTTATACCTGTCCGATGGGCGGAGTAAAGAGCTTTTGCCGCCCGAATTCTCCTTGCCCCCCGACCCGGCGTCGAATACAGTGATCCTGCCATGACCCAGGCGCAGCCCAAGAGTTCCCGAAGACCCCAGGGCGACCTCAGGACCCTCTGCACCAACCGCAAGGCCCGCTACGACTACCATGTCGAGGAGACCTACGAGGCGGGGATCGCCCTGCTGGGCAGTGAGGTCAAGTCCATCCGGGAGGGACGGGCCAACCTCCGGGACAGCTATGCGGCCTTCCGGGGCGGCGAGCTCTTCCTGTACAACTGCCACGTCAGCCCTTACGCCCAGGCCAGCCGGTTCAACGCCGAGCCCCTGCGTCCCCGCAAGCTGCTGATGAGACGCGAGGAGATCCAGCGGCTCGTGGGCAAGGTCGAGGAGAAGGGCCTGACCCTCGTCCCCCTCAGCCTGTACCTCAGGGGCCGCCTGGTGAAGGTGGGGCTGGCCCTGGCGCGAGGGAAGAAGCAGTACGACCGGCGGGAAGATATCAAGCGTCGCGAGGCGGAGCGGGAGATGGCACGGGCGATTCGGTCGGCGAGGGCTGGGTGAGGGGGTCCCATGCGTGCCGTGGCGCGAGCGCCATCCGCGCTGCGCAGGCTTCTGGGCACCGTCGTCCGCGGGATCGACGAGCCCGTCCGAAATTGGGACCAGCGGGTCCTCGGAGGGATCAGCTTGCAGGTGGGCGATGAGCCACCCATCTCCATCCCTTCCCCCGATCTCGTATGGCGTCCCAGAGAGGGATGCTTCGTCTGGCGTCATCGCCTGTCGCATCCGGAGGTGGTTTCGGAATTCCGAGTCCATCGGGCCGGTCGGTGCCTGATGTGCCTGCGACCCCGGCGTCCGGTTTTCCTGCTGCCGGATGACGAGCTTATCGTGAGGGTGCCGGGGGTCATCCACCCCTTCGGCACCTTCACCGCTTTCCCGGACCGGTGTGAGCTCTAGGTGCCCGATCGCCCCACCGATGCCGTCCGGCTTGCCTGCCTGGGCTGCGGTCAGGAGTTCGCGGCGATCGAGATGTGGGTGAGCAAGCGCTTCGAGGGGAAGGCCTATTGCGATGCCTGCTATTACCGGCGGTACGGTCCCCGGGGACGCTTTTCCAGCGGGAAGCGGTGAGGGCCCGCGGAGAGGTGCCGCGGCCGCGCCTAGTCTGCCGGACGCCGGGGGCGCCACATGCAAAGAGCCCGCCGTCGTCAACCGAGACGCTGGTAAGAGACAAGGGTTTGGTGTAGAATCGCGCTAGGGCTCTGGCGGCAGGTTCGTCCAGTCCAGGAGGGTTTCGTGGGTTGCTGGACGACCTCGCGTTGGAACGTGACTTTGCTTGAGGTCCACGGTACAAAAAGACTCCAGCCGTGGAAAAGACACTACAGGTCCTCAACGAAATGGAGCGCGCAGGTGTCATTCGGCGCTACGCGATCGGTGGCGCGGTGGGCGCCATCTATTACATGGAGCCGATTTTGACCTATGACTTGGACATCTTCGTACAACTTCCCGCGAGCGGCCAAGATCTCGTGACGCTCACGGCGGTCTATGAGTACCTGCGGGCGCGGGGCTACGCGGAAGAGCGTGAGTGCATCAACATTGAGGGCGTGCCGGTTCAGTTCCTGCCGGCGTTCAATCCGCTCATCGAGGAGGCACTGGCTGAAGCTCGGGACACGACCTTCGAGCAGACGCCCACGCGCGTGCTGCGGGCCGAGCATCTGGTCGCCATCATGCTGCAGACCGCTCGCGCCAAGGATCGCGAGCGCCTGGCCTCATTTGTGGCGGAAGCGGTGCTGGACGAAGACTACTTGGCAGCGGTGCTGGCCCGGTATGATCTCACCGCCACGTGGCAGCAATGGCGAGGCCAGAGATGAACGCGGAACTGGAAAGAATCCTCTCCGCAAAGCAAGCGCGGCGGCAACGGCTGGCGGCCATGCCTTTCCCGGAAAAGGTCCGTGTGCTGGTTCGCTTGCAGGCCATGGTGGCCCCGATTCAACGCGCCAAAGGCCGATCCGTGCGCGCTTGGAGGCTGGAGCCGGAATCCTCCGGTTGACATTCCGGCTGCCGCGACGTAGACTTTGTTAGGCTTCACGGCTCACGCGTCACGTCCTCAGAGAGGGGGTGCACCGGTTTCGACGGGGACACGGGGGCAAGGGTGGCATGCCGAGTCCCCACCGGCTCGTAAAAAGGTGGGAACACTACAACTGCCAACACTGAGTTGGCCCTCGCTGCCTAACTAGCAGCGACGCCCGCCTCGCCCCGCCTGCCGGGTGAGATCCGGGCGCCAGACAGGTAGGCTAAGCCGGCTGGTCCTGGCCCGGGACCGGCAGGTCGAAAACCAACGGGCTGGCCGCCGAGAACCCCGCCGGCGGGGTCCCTGGGTGGCGAGACACAAAACGCCGGCTACGCATGTAGAGGCTCTTGCTGACAGGTTCTCGGACGGGGGTTCGACTCCCCCCACCTCCACCAAAGAGATCACGGGCCCTTCGGGGCCCGTTTTCTTTTTGCCCCATTCCTCCCGTCACCAAGCTTGGACGCCGCGCCCTTCATGTGCTATACAAAGCGGGCCGCCTTTCCCGACGTCTCGCAGTTCCGGCTGACTGGGTTTCCGCGAGGGGAGGATCTGTGAAAGTCCTCCGCATCATCCCCGAACGCTGCACCGGATGCATGCGCTGCGAGTTGGCGTGCTCGTACATGCAGACGGGCACGTTCCAGCCCGCCCGCTCGGTCATCCGCGTCTCGCCCTTCGAGGCCCACACGAGTTACGCCCCCTACACCTGCACCCAGTGCGCGGAGGGGTGGTGCATGACCGCCTGTCCCGTGGAGGCCATCTCCATCTCGCCCGTGGGGGCCAAGGTGGTCCTGGACGACCTGTGCGTCGGGTGCAAGCTCTGCACCATCGCCTGCCCCTACGGGACGATTTTCTACAACCCAGAGACGCGCAAGGCCTTCAAGTGCGACCTGTGCGGGGGGAGCCCCGCCTGCGTCGAGGTGTGCCCCACGGTCGCCATCGAGTACGTGGAGACCGAGACGGCCGACTGGCTGGGATCGTTTGCGGCCGAGCGATCGGCTCGCCACCGGGAGGTGCAGCTCGCCGGCGCGGAGGCTAGGTGATGGCCACGCGGCACGTGATCGTGGGCGGGGGAACCGCCGGGCTGAACGCCATCCTGGCCATCCGCGAGCACGACCGGGGAGCGTCGGAGGTCGTGCTGGTCTCGGCCGAGCGGCCATACTCGCGCATGGTGTTGCCGTACTACCTGGGCCGCGGCATCGCTGAGGCCCACGTGTTCACCGCCTCGCCGGCGCGCCTGGCCCAGCTCAACGTCCGGACGCACCTGGGGCGCCGGGCGGTCGGCCTGGATGCGGCCGCGGGCAAGCTCACCTTGGATGACGGGACGGTCGTGGAGTACGACGACCTCTTGATCGCCACCGGCTCCTCGGCCGTGCGTCCGGCCGTGCCGGGGGCGGACGGACCGGGGGTCCATAGCTTCTGGACGCTGGAGCAGGCGCGGGGCGTCGTGGCCGGCATCCGGGAGGGAACCCACGTCGTCATGGTGGGGGCGGGGTTCATCGCCTTCACCATCCTGAATGCCATCCTGGCCCTGAAGGCGCGCCTCAGCATCGTGGAGATCGCGCCCCGGATCCTGCCGCGGATGGTCGACGCCACCGGGGCCCGGATGGTGGAGACGTGGCTCGCTCGGCACGGGGTCGCGGCCCGGACCGGGGCCACCCTCACGGCGATCGAGGAGGCTGGGGGCCGCCGGCGCCTGCGGTTCCGCGAGGGAGACGACCTGGGGGCCGATCTGGTGATCATGGCCACCGGGATCCGGACGAATCTGGAGTGGGTGAATGGATCGGGCGTGCGGGTGAACCGCGGGGTGCTCGTGGACGATCACCTGCGGTCCAGCGTGGAGAACGTCTATGCGGCCGGGGACGTGGCCGAGGGCCGCGACCTGGTGACGGGGGAGCCGGCCGTCCACGCCATCGAGCCCACGGCCATGGAGCACGGGCGGGTCGCCGGCGCCAACATGGCCGGGCGGGACGTCGCCTACCGGGGAAGCCTCTTGATGAACATCGTGGAGGTGTGCCACCTGGACATCGCCAGCTTCGGCGCGTGGGAGGACCCCACGGCCGAGGCCTTTACCGCGGAGCGGCCGGAGCGGTTCGCCTACCGGAAACTGCTCTGGCGGGGCGACCGGCTGAGCGGGGCGATGATCCTTGGCATGGCCGACGACATCTGGACGACCAACGACGTCGGGATGCTGAAGGGCCTCACCCAGGCCGGCAACGGCCTGGGTGTCTGGAAGGCGCACCTGTCCCGGAATCCCTTCGACGTGAAGTCCGCGTTCGTCGCGTCCGGAACGACGGCGCGGCTCTTGCCCCAGACGATCCTCGGCCGGCCCTCGGTGCCGGCCGGGCTGGTGCCCTGATGGTGGAGATCACCGATGCGTCATCCAATCGTTGAGCCATCGGCGATGCCGGTCGAAGGACCGGGGGCCGGCCGGGATCTCCCCGGTGGATACGCGGGCAGGATCCTGCGGGTGGACTTGACCAGCGGGAGGATCTGGAGCCATCCCTGGAGCCCGGAGGAGATGCGCCTGTATCTCGGCGGCGCGGGCCTCGGGGCCAAGATCCTGTGGGACGAGGTGCCCGCCGAGGTGGGCTGGGACCATCCGGAGAACCGCCTGATCCTGGCCACCGGTCCTCTGGCCGGCCTTCCCGTGTGGGGGACCGGAGGCCTCTCGGTCGTGACCCGCGGCGCCATGACCAATGGGGCCACCTCCACCCAGGCCAACGGGTTCTTCGGGGCCTGCCTCAAGTACTCGGGCTACGATGCCATCGTGATCCAGGGTGAGGCCCCCCGCTGGGTCTACCTCTACATCCAGGACGACATGGTGGAGGTCCGGGACGCCGCGCACCTCGAGGGGAAGGACACGTGGGAGACGCAGGACGTCCTGCAGGCCTCCCTCGGACTTTCCGGCCACCAGATGAGCGTCTACAGCATCGGTCCCGCGGGGGAAAACCTGGTACGCTTCGCCGCCATCGCCGGGGACTACGGCCACGTCGCCAGCAAGAACGGCTGCGGCGCCGTCATGGGGAAGAAGCGCCTCAAGGCTGTGGCCATCGTCCGCGGAACCAAGGCGCTCCGGGCGGCCGACCCCCGGGGCCTCTTCCAGGCGGCGGACGAGATCGCCCACGACCTCAAGACGAATCCGACCGCGAAGTCGCTCTACGAGTACGGGACGCTCTGGGGCGTGCTCACCCTGCACGGGCAAGGGGCCCTGCCCATCAAGAACTACACGACAAACCTTCCGCCCGAAGGGGCCGACATGTCGGTCTGGGAGGCGCCGAGTCTCCGCAAGGGATTCGACCACCGGGGTCACCAATGCAACGCCTGCGGCATGCACCACTGCCACATGCAAGTGATCCCGACAGGTCCCCATCGCGGCGAGCTGGTGGACGAGCCGGAGTACGAGGGGTGGGCCGGGGCGGGGTGGGCCATCGGCTGCACCGATCCGGTGGCCGTCTCCTGGCTGAATACCCAGGTGGACCGCGCGTGCGTGGACGTGAACGAGTTCGGATGGCTGGTCGGCTGGGTGATGGAATGCCAGGAGAAGGGCTATCTCACCCCGGGGCAGGTGGGCCTCACCCTCCGCTGGGGGGACGCCGAGAGCGCCGCCAAGCTCCTCCACATGATCAATCATCGCCAGGGATTCGGGAACCTCCTGGCCGAGGGGGTCAAGCGCGCCGCCGAAACGGTGGGGGGGCCGGCCGCGGCCTGCGCCATCTACACCGGCAAGGGCGCCTCACCGCGAGGGCACGATCACCGGGCGCGCTGGGAGGAGATGCTGGACACCGCGACCAGCAGCACCGGCACCCTGGAGACGGGCCCGCCGGTGCATCCGACCGAATTCGGACTGCCGGCACGCATTACCCCCTTCGATCCAGACGCGGTGGCGAAGAACGTGGGGAAGTTTCTCGGCCGGCGACATTTCGAGGATTCGCTGGGCGCCTGCATCTTCACCACCCGCACCCTGATGGAGAACATCTGTCGGGCGCTCTCTGCGGCAACCGGATGGGAGTACTCGAAGGAAGAGGGGATGCGACTGGGACGCCGCACGGCGGCGCTGTTCCGGGCCTTTGACCTGCGCTGCGGCCTGGGGCCGGAGCTGGAGCGACCGTCGCCCCGCTACGGCTCGACGCCCGTGGACGGGCCGGCCAAGGGGCAGTCCGTGGAGCCACACTGGGAGCGCATGCTCGACGTCTGGTATGAGATGGTGGGGTACGACCGGAAGACCGGCCGCCCGACACCCGAAACCCTGCGGGCGCTCGGACTGGACGTGCTGATCCCCGCACTCTGGGAAACCGAAAGCCGACAGCGATAGCGACAGGGACAGCGACAAGAAGAGATCCTGCCATGTCCGAAGTTCATTCCGCATTCCGCAATCCGCATTCCGCAATTGGTCATGTGACCGTCGAGGCCGTCGCCTGGGTGACCCAGTTCGTGGGCGGCGATGGCACCCGGCGGAAAATCTTCGAGGAAGCCATCGCTCCCGGGGCCACGGTGCGAACGGTTCTCCGCCAGCTGAGCGATCGGTTTCCGAAGCTCGATGAGGCCCTCTGGCAACGGCCGGGGGAGAAACTGGCGGAACACATCGAGGTCCTGGTGAACGACGCCGTCCTCGGCGTCACCCACGAGCTGGACAGCCACGTCCAACCGGGGGACCGGATCACCCTTCTCGGCCAATATACGGGTGGGTGAGCCGGGGGGGATTCTGACAAAAAAGCCGTCACCCCCGCTGAGGGTTGCGGGGGTGACGGCGCGCGGGATCGGCCGGATACAGCAGCGAATCGCTACGTGCTTGATTTCATAAATCCGTATCAGGTTTCCCCTGATACGGATCGCCATTTGCCAAGGGCGTTTCGGGTAGGTTTGGCTGGCGCCAAACCTACCCGAAGTCATGAAATCAAGTACTACGGGGTGCGGAGGATCTTCAGCGCTTCCTCAAGGATGGCCGTCGACTCCGCGTGCTGGCCAGCCTTGTGCGGTGCCTCCCACTTGTCGATCAAGGCCTTGGCCTTCGCGTACTTCTCGGTGTTGCTGGACGTGCTGCTCAACAGCTCGTTGGCCTGCTTGGCCAGGCTGGGGCACTTGAACGCCCAGGCCCCACCGGCCGATAGAACCAGCGCCAAACCCGCCCCCACCAGGATTCCCGCCAGTCGCTTCATGGTTTTCCCCTCCTTTTCAACGGTTGCGTGACAGGGACCGACACTCATAGG
>CAZNWB010000141.1:0-7469 GCA_964576535.1 uncultured bacterium
CCGGATATTGGGATACATCGTGTCGTATTTCCGGGCGGCTACAAGGTCTCCTGTGCCAAAAAAGCAAATCCCATGCCGCCAGTTTCCAGCCATCCCAGCCCCGGACCCGAATCATCTAACCATCCTCGCCCCCGGACTGATCATCACCTCTCGAACCTCCAGCCCCGTGGTGAGGACGGTGGACCCGTTGCTCAGGCCGACCGAGGAGGTGAGGGAGAGGGTTCGCACCTCGCTGGCCCGTTGGCTTCATACGGGATGTTCGATCCAGAGGCCGGCGGATCGCCGGAAAAATCCCCTCGTGTGAAAGAATTGCGCTCGCCCATATAATGACCAAAATCGGCGAGCAATTGACACAGAATGATCCACCTGGCTATCGGTCCCGATACCTGTTCGGCACAGGTCCGACGGGCAAGGGATTGAAGAATATGAGATGCCTGCCCGAAAACAAAATGAGTTAGCCTATGTCACCGCGAGGATACACGAATTCCGGTCATGTAAACAGCAATTCCTATGCCGCAACGAGGGCTTTTTGACCGTGTCAGATCCTCTGGTCTCCGGCTACGGGATTGGCTTACTCTCCGTCACACAGCCGAGCCAACTTCCCCCGCTCGGGACCGGGCGGGAACCCCATACACGAACAACCAGGCGATCCAGTAGGCATTGGCCCCGATCGCCAGCGCCCACAGGAACCATTCCGGGCGGCCCAAGAGGACCGCCAACCAGAGCGGCAGACAGAAGCCGTCCCGGTTGGCCAGGGTCGCCAGGACCCGTGCCAGGAGTCGCGCCGTAGCGGTTGTCCGCACCTCCCGCCGTCCTCCGGCCACGGACCAACCGAACACGAGCAGGAATGCCCCCGTGACACCGAGGGCGGCGGCCAGGGACAGCGTGATGAAGTAGCCGGCCGGATGTCCTTCGGCCACCCGCCACGTGAGGAACGCGATCACCGCCAGGTCCACCGCATGGTCGCTGAAGTTGTCCAGCCATTTCCCGAGACGCGAGAACAGGAACTTGAGCCTCGCCACCTCCCCGTCCACGTGGTCCAGGATGACGGAGAGCTGGAAGAGGATCAGGCCCAGGAGCGATCGTGCCCCACCCTCGCCACCCAGAAGCCACGCCCCAATCAGTCCGGTCACCAGGCTGGCGCCCGTGACCTGATTGGGCGTCACCCGGGAATTGAGCAATCCCCGCGTCAGGATCGCGGACAGGGTGCGGTTCAGGTAGCGATCCACGACGGGGCCATCGTCGGGACTGCGCAGGGTCGCCAGCATTGCCCGCTCGATCTCCGGCACCTCCCCGGCGGATCGCACAGGCTGCTGCGGCCCCCCCTCCCATGGGAGGCGAATCAGCCGTCTTTCGCCATCGAGTCCCTCCAGGAACTTCTTCAGGGCCGGTTGGCCCTGGTGCGCCGCCTGGATGCAAGCCGGCAGGAGTACCCCCGGCACCGCCAGGGGGCCGACGGTCGCATCATCGGTCGCCGTCACCCATTCCCGGTCCCCCACCCGCCCAATCCATCCCCGCAGCGCCCCAGCATCCAGGACAACCGACGGCGGCAGGATCAGGCTGCAGGTCGCCTCCATCCCATGCTCCCCCGTCGGCTCAACCCATCCTACCCGTCCGCGAAGCCGAGCCTCGCCGTCAAGCTCCGCGCGGAGCGCGGGCTGCTGGGAACGCTCGGCGACGACCGCCAGCCGCTGGATCCCCGCCCGCTGGGCGGTCAACAAGGTGCGGGTGAGAAGAGGCAGGCCGGCCACCCGGATGGTCAGCAGCCCCGCCTCCGGGGAGTCGGCCCGCGGACACACCACCACTGCTGTGTCAATCAATGGCACTGAGGGATTCCCCCCGTCCTGTTAATGCGGAATGCGGACCCCATAATACCGTTCCAAGTCCCGGATGTGAACCGTCACAGCCGGTTGCGTAATGGACAGGGCTTGGGCCGCCTGGGTAAAGCTCCCCCTTTTGGCCACTGCGTGAAAGACTCGAAGCTGATTCAAGTTCATGGACATTGGCACCCCATAAACTGAAACTATCGCGGAGATAAGATTTATGAAATTGACTTATCGCCCATTCTAAACGAGACTCGGTGAACCAAGCAACCCGAAATGCTCCTGCGCGCATGGCGGTAGGGAGGGCCCTTGTGGCCCTCCGTTCGAGGGAGCGGAGGGGGACGAGCCCCCTCCCTACGTCAGGAGGCGCCAGGATTTTCCTGATAGGTGCAAGGAGACTTCCGGGTGGCGCGCTCTTCCATGAACAAGGTGATGTCCCTGACGGAGGCCGTGCAGGAGTTCGTCCGGGACGGGGCCTCCGTCGGCCTGGGGGGCCAGAACATCGGCCGGTGTGCCATGGCCGCGATCCACGAGATCATCCGGCAGGGTCGGGGGAACCTCACGCTCTACGGCTGCAACCTGTCCATCTCCATGGATATGCTGGTGGGGGCGGGGCTGGTGCGACGCTGCGAATCCGGGAGCGGGAACCTGGAGCGTTTCGGCACCACCTTCTGCTGGCGCCGCAAGGTGGAGTCGGGCGAGCTGGAGATGGAGGACTTCAGCCACCTGGCCATGGTATCCCGCTTCCTGGCCGGGGAGATGGGCCTGCCCTTCATGCCCACCAAGAGCCTTCTCGGATCCGACATCCTGACCTATACCGCCCGGGGCGGCCGGAAGAAATTCGAGATCATCGACAATCCCTGGAATCCCGGGGAACCCGTGGTCCTCCTGCCCGCAGTCAACCCCGACGTATCCATCGTCCACGTCCAGCGGGCGGACCCCATGGGGAACCTGTTCATCGATGGGTTCTCGACCCACGAGCCGGAGATGATCCGCGCCTCCAACGCCGTGATCGTGACGTGCGAGGAGTTGGTGTCGGTTGAGGTGGCCCGTTCCGACCCCGAACGCACAACCATCCCCTTCCTACACGTGAGCGCCGTGGTGCACGTCCCGTGGGGCGCCCATCCCACCTCGGTCCACCGGTACTACGACTATGACGGCGAGCACATCCAGCACTACCAGGGGTGCGCGCGGCAGGGGGGCGACGCCCTGCGGGCCTATCTGGACCGGCACGTGTACGACTGCAAGCGCTTTGAGGATTACCTGGAGCGGATCGGCGGGCCAGCGCGTTTGGAGGCCCTGCGGGCCTCGATGCAGAGGATGACTGCCAGATGAAGGCGTTCGGTGGTTCGGGAGTTCGGTCGTTCGGTTGTTCCCCGAGAACCATCGAACCACCGAATCCGCCAGAGGCGGAAACAGTCGAACGCTTTTGTGGAGGAGGGTGAGGGGGAGCATGGCGGCAATGCGGTCAAGCGGGGATTTCACCAACCAAGAGCTGATGGTCATCGAGGCCGCCCGGCACATCCGGGACGGCTACGTGGTCCTGGTGGGGACCGGGCTGCCCATGGTGGCCACCACCTTCGCCCAAAAGACCCACGCGCCGGACCTCATCTACGTGGTGGAGAGCGGCCCCATCGCGCCCGAGGTGATTCCCACCCCCATCTCGGTCTCCGACCCCAAGATCATGCACCGGGCGGTCCGCCTGGGCTCCAAGCGCGAGGTGCTGGGGTGCATCCTCCAGCGCGGCCTGGTGGACATCGGGTTCCTGGGCGGCGCCCAGATCGACCAGTACGGGAACATCAACACCACGGTCATCGGGGATTACCGGAAGCCCACCCGCCGCCTTCCCGGGAGCGGCGGCGCCAACGACGTCGCCTCCCACTCAAAGCGGCTCCTCATCATTACCAAGCACGAGAAGCGCCGCTTCCCCGCCCACTGCGACTACATCACCAGCCCGGGATACCTCTTCGGTCCCGAGGGACGGATCAAGGCCGGCCTGAAGGTCAAGACCCCGCCCATCACCATCGTGACGGACCTCGTGGTGATGGAGATCACCCACGAGAGCCGGGCGATGCGGATCGTCAAGCTCATGCCGGGCGTCCCGCTCGACACGGTCCTGGACAACCTGCAGTTCGCCCCCGCCGTGTCGCCCCACCTCGCCGAGGTGGAACCTCCCACCCTGGAGCAGGTCAGGGTCCTGCGGGAAGAGGTGGACCCGATGCGGGTGTACCTCAAGGCGGACGGACCGTCGGGCGATTGATTCAGGATATTGCAGTAGGGAGGGCCCTTGTGGCCCTCCGTTCTCGGAGGGGGACGAGCCCCCTCCCTACCGGAATGCGGATAATAGGATATTCGTAATTCGTGGTGAAACTCGTTCCATGATCACTTGGCGGTGAGCGACTCGGGCTGACCGCTGAAAGCTGACGGCTGACCGCTGCCATCCAACACGCGAGGAGATCATGGCCACCGACAAGCGCGAGCCCTTCCACTGGCGGACCAGCATCGCCTACAAGACCCAGCCCAAGATCGTCATCCGCGGATACGACCTGAACGAGCTGGTCGGCAACCTCGACCTGGCGGAGATGGCGTACCTGGTGTGGCGGGGAGAACTGCCGTCCGAGGCCCACGGCCGCATGCTCAACGCCATCATGGTCTGCCTGGCGGAGCACGCCTTCTCGCCCTCGGCCGCCTCAGCCCGGTTCGTCGCGTCCGGCGGGGTTCCCCTGCACGTCGGCGTGGCGGGCGGGATGCTCACCATCGGCGACATCCACGGCACCTTCGACCGGCCCTGCGCCATGTTCCGGGACGGGGTGACGCGCGCCAAGGCGGAGGGGAAGACCCTGGAGGAGATGGCGGACATCCTGGTCCGGGAGGCCAAGGAGAAGAAGAAGCGGCTCCCCGGGTACCACCACCCCCAGCACGTCCAGGATCCCCGGTCCGGGCGCCTCGTGGAGGTGGGCCGCACGCTGGGCGTGGCCGGAGAGCATACGCGTCTCGCCCTCCTGATGGAGGATGCCACCCAGCGCCACCACGGCAAGCGTGTCTACATCAACGCCGTGGGGGTCTCGGGGGCACTCTTGGCCGACATGGGTTTCGAGCCGGAATTGGCCAAGGGGGTGATGCTGGTTTCGCGGTGCATCTCCCTGGTGGCCCACGTGTACGAGGAGCTGACGCGGGAGCGCGGCTGGCGGGCCTCCAAGGGAGAGGACATTACGCAGCCCCTGGACCTCGAGCTCCAGAAGCCGGAGTTCTACGACGGGCCCCCGGATCGGCCGTTGCCGAAGGAGTGGCGGAAACTCTAAACTGCGTTCGGTGGTTCGGTTGGTCGGTAGTTCGGTTGTTCTTCGATCTGTGAACCACCGAACCATCGAACCACCGAACAGTCGAACGCTTTTGGGTCAGTCGTGCCTGAAGCCACGTTCTGGTTTTCCAGCCCGTTCAGGGAGTGGATCGGTCAGCGAAGCCTGACCCTCACGTGGCCGGGCCGCATCACGCTCCGGGAAGTCTGGGAGCGCCTGGCCGCCGACCACCCGAGGCTCCGGGCGAATCTGCCCCGCGAGGGCATCCAGGAAGAGGCCATGAGCCATCTCACCGCCGTGATCGTGGAGGGCGATATCCTCACCCTGGACGCCGAGATCAAGGACGGGGCAAAGGTTGATGTGCTCACGCCCCTCTCCGGAGGAACCCGCAGGACCGACAGCGACAGGGATCTCCGACAGCGACAGGGACACGAAGTCGCGACAGCGGGATCCGACAGGGAAAGGTTTGATATCGCTGTCGGAGATCGCTTTCGGAGATCGGGATGAGGGTGATGTTCGGGTACATGGGCAAGGTCCTGCGCGTGGACCTGACGGCACGGCGGACCTGGGACGAGCCGCTCTCCGAGGACCTGCTGCGGCGGTACCTTGGCGGGGCCGGCCTCGGCGCCTGGTACTTGTACCGCGAGACGCGCCCCGACACCGATCCGCTCTCGCCTGACAATCTGCTCATCTTCCTCACCGGGCCTTTGGTCGGCACCAAGGTCCCCACCTCGGGCCGGCACGCCGTCATCGCCAAATCCCCCCTCGGCCAGTGGGGAGAATCCGACAGCGGCGGGACCTGGGGCCAGATGCTGAAGCGGACGGGTTACGACGGAATCCTGGTCTCCGGGGCATCGGATGCCCCCGTGTACCTGTGGGTGACCGCCGAGAAGGTGGAGATCCGGCCGGCGCAGCACCTGTGGGGCGTGGATACGTACGACGTGGATCCCCTCCTCAAGGCCGAGACCACTTCCCGCGCCGTCGTCCTGGCCATCGGGCCGGCCGGAGAGCGCCTGGCGCGCCTGGCCGCGGTCATGAACGACGGCCACGACGGCCGGGCCGCCGGGCGTGCTGGATTGGGCGCCGTGATGGGCAGCAAGCGGCTGAAGGCGATCGTCGTCTTCGGAACGTTGCCCATGCCCATCGCCCACCCGGATGCTCTCCTGCAGACCGTCAAGCAGACGGCGCCGGTCATCAACGAGCGCACGCGGTCGCGCCGGGACTTCGGGACCGCCGGCGGTATCCTTCCGGCCGCCGCCATCGGAGACGCGCCCATCAAGAACTGGACCCTGGGGACGTGGGATCGCTTCGAGAAGATTTCCGGCCAGCGGATGGCCGAGACCATCCTGAAAGGGAAGTACTTCTGCGCCGCTTGTACCATCGGCTGCGGGCGCGAGGTCGAGGTGGCCTCCGGCCCGTACGCCCCCGTGAAGGGCGCGGGGCCCGAGTACGAAACCCTGGTCTCCCTGGGCTCCATGTGCCTGGTGGACGACCTCGAGGCCGTCGCCCTGGGGAACGAACTGTGCAACCGGTACGGCCTGGACACGATCTCCACCGGCGGGGCCATCGCCTTTGCCCTGGAGGCATTCGAGCGGGGCCTCCTCTCGGCGGCCGACACCGGGGGGCTCGCGCTCACCTGGGGCGATCCGCGGGTGATGCTTACCCTGGTCCGGCAGATCGGCCTGCGCGAGGGGATCGGGAAGCTGCTGGGCGAGGGGGTCCGCGAGGCCGCCCGCCAGATCGGCCGGGGGGCCGAGGAGTTCGCCCTGCACGTGCGGGGTCTGGAGCTGGCGCAGCATGATCCCCGATCCATGAACAGCCTGGCGGTGGCCTACGCGACCTATCCGCGCGGCGCCTGTCACCGGGGCTGCAGCCACTACCTCGAACGCCACGGCGTGGCCGACCTCGGCTACGAAAAGGGCCTGCCCCGCCAGGACCCTGCCGGCAAAGGACGGATGGTGGCGCGGATCCAGGACTACGCGGGCCTCTTCAACAGCCTGAAGGTCTGCCAGTTCATCATGTCCGGCACCCTCGGCCAGGATCTGGTCCGATACCTGAACCTCACCACGGGCTGGGATGTGACGCTCGCCGAGTTGCTCGCCATCGGCGAGCGGGCCTCGAACCTGAAGCGGATGTACAACGTCCGGCTGGGCCAGTCGCGCCAGGACGACGTCCTGCCCCGCCGCATCCTGGAGGAACCGCTCCCCGGCGGCGGCGCCGGCAACTACCTGCCGCCGTTCGACGCCATGCTGGAAGAGTACTACGCGACCCGTGGCTGGGACGCGAACGGCATCCCGACGCCGGAGACGCTCCGGCGTTTGGGCTTGGAATGGACGATACCCGATCT
>CAZNWB010000142.1:0-7460 GCA_964576535.1 uncultured bacterium
AAGACTTATAGCCCATCAAGGTGGAGCAATCCAAGCCGAATCGCCGGCCGGTCTGGACATCCGGGCCAGGGTCGGGCTAGTATGCTCGGGCCGCGCCCGTCCGTCGGTGCGCGGACGAGGATATCAACTACCAGCAATCTCCGGGAGGAGAGGCACCATGGCCACATGGAACGTCCCCGCGCTTCTGGCTGAGGATCGGCAGCACTTGCTCCATCCGCTGCACCACCCGGCGGATCATGTGGAACCGCACATCTGGGTTCGGGGGAACGGCGCCATCCTGACCGATGCCTCGGGCCGCGAGTACCTGGACGGCCTGTCCTGCCTCTGGAACGTGAACGTCGGGCACGGCCGTCGCGAGCTGGCCGAGGCCGCGGCCGAGCAGATGGCCACCCTGGCCTTCTCGACGAACTACACGGGCTCGTCCAATGTGCCGGCGATCCGCCTGGCCCACCGTCTCACGGAGATCGCCTACCCGAACCTCACCGCCGCCTACTTCACCAGCGGGGGCGCCGAATCGAACGAGAGCGCCTTCAAGACGGCGCGCTTCTACTGGAAGGTCAAGGGGCGCCCTGAGAAGGTGAAGATCATCTCGAGGCAGTTCGGGTACCATGGGGTGACATTGGCCGCCATGAGCGCCACCGGCATCCCCGGATACACCAAGATGTTCGAGCCCCGGGTGCCCAACTTCGTTCACACGGCGGCACCGTACGGGTACCGGCTCGACGGGCTCAAGCCCGGAGAGAGCGTGGGACAGGCGGCCGCCCGGATGCTCGAGGAAACGATCCTCCGCGAGGGGCCCGCGACGGTGGCGGCCTTCATCGCCGAGCCGGTCCAGGGGGCGGGGGGTATCATCGTTCCGCCCGACGATTACTTCCCCCGGGTGCGCGAGATCTGCACCAAGCATGATGTGCTCTTCATCGCCGACGAGGTCATCACGGGCTTTGGCCGCACCGGGCGGTGGTTTGCCCTGGACCGGTGGGGCGTGACGCCCGACATCCTGGCTTTCGCCAAGGGCGTCACCAGCGGTTACCTGCCGCTCGGGGGGATCATGATCTCGCAGCCGATCCACGAGGCGATGCTCTCGGCCCCCTACGCCGATCGCTGGATGCACGCCTATACCTACTCGGGTCACCCCACCTGCTGTGCCGTGGCGTTGCGGAACCTCGAGGTCATCGAGAAGGAAGGCCTGGTGGAGCGGGCTGGGAAGATGGGGTCCCGCCTCTTGGCGGGACTGCGCACCCTGCTGGACTTCCAGGCCGTCGGCGAGGTCCGGGGCCTGGGCCTCATGTGCGCCGTGGAGCTGGTGGCGGACCGGACCACCAAGGCCGGCTTTGATCCGGCCAAGAAGGTTATGGGTCGGGTCAAGGCCGAGATGGAAACTCGCGGCCTGTTCACTCGCGTGGTCCGCGACATCATCCTGCTGGCCCCACCCCTGGTCATCACCGAGGCCCAGGTGGATCGCGCCGTCGACATCGTCCGGGGGAGCATCGCCGCGGTCCTCCCCGACCGCGCCTGAAATCAGCAAACCGCCAAGACGCCATGAACGCCATAAATCGGAGGCAATCTGGTCACCGGGCAATCAGGCACCCAGGCACGTCGAGGGGATACCCAGTACCCAGAAACCCCTGATTGCCGGATTGCCTGATTGCCTCCCCATGGGGCTCTTGGCGTCTTGGCGGTTATGTTTTCTGGATGGCACGTGCGCCTGCGGCGGCGATTCCTGACCGCGACCGAGCGGGAGCAGATCACGGCCGCCCTGGAGGAGGCCGGCCGGCACACCCGGGCCAGAATCGGCCTGGCCATTGACGAGAAGGCGACTGAGAATCCCCAGGATCGGGCCCAGACCCTCTTTCGGGAGTGGGATCTCCCCGAGGACGAGCGACCCACGGGCGTTCTCGTGTACGTCTCGGCCAGGAGCCGTGCCTTCGCCGTGGTCGGAGGGGACGAGGTGCGCCGGGTTGCCCCCCGAACCTTCTGGGAGGTGGTGAACCGGGAGCTGCACCACCACTTCGACGAGGGCCGCTACTGCGATGGCATCTTCAAGGCCATCGCCCAGGTCGCCACCCAACTGGAGCGCCACTTCCCCCGGCCATCCGAGGGGACGGAGTGTACCCCGCAACGGTCGGAGACCGCCGAACCGACTCGAAGCTGGGATGAGTAACGTGGCGGGGGCGAGCGGTCAGACGGTGCTGGGGGCGCGAAGGAGGTTTTCCAGGCGGCGCTTGACGTCGGGCCACTCGCTGGCGAGGATGCTGTAATAGACCGTGTCGCGGATGAATCCGTCCCACCGGACCATGTGCTTGCGCAGGACGCCCTCCCGCACGGCGCCGATCCGCTCGATGGCCCGCTGGGACCGCTCGTTCCTGAGGTCCGTCTTCAACTGGACGCGCACCGCCCCCAGCCCCTCGAGGGCATGCGTCAGGAGCAGGGACTTGCACTCCGTGTTCACGGGCGTGCGCTGGTACGCCGTCCCCACCCAGGTCCAGCCGATTTCCAGCCCCCGGTGTTCCCGCAGGATGTCCAGGTACCTCGTTGAGCCGATCGCCTTGCCACTGGCCCGGTGGATGATCGCAAAGGGAATCTGGGACCCCTCCGCGGCCACGGCCAGAGCCTCCTGGATCCAGCCCAGCGTGTCCTCAACGCTCTTCAACACCGGCCGGGGCATGTAGGTCCAGATCGCCTCGTCTCTCCCCAAGACGAAGAGATCCTCCGCGTGCCGCGGCGCCAGCGGCGCCAGCCGCACGTGGATGCCCTCGAGCGTGATCGGCTGCGGGTCGAAGGCCTCAGTAGGAATTGATCATTTCCTCGACGCGGGGGTCGGTGGGCTTGAAGGGATCCTTGCACAGGATGGTCCGCTGGTAGCGGTCGTTGAGCTTGAGGTAGGACCAGCCCACGTCGTAGGACTTGTTCCGCTCGTTGGCGAACCTGATGAAGTCGGAGCGGATCTTGGCCCGGGTGGTCTGGGGCGGGGTGGTCACGGCCTGCTCGATGATCTCGTCGGTCACCAGCCGGTCGACGTGGCCCTGTCGAATGAGGGTGTAGTACAGCCCCCGGTCCTGGCGGATGTCGTGATACTGCAGGTCCAGCATGCTGATGCGCTGGTCGTCGAAGCCGATGCCCTTGCGGGCCATGTAGGAATGGATGAGCTCCTTCTTGATGACCCAGTCCAGCTCCCGGGCGCAGAGCATGGGGTCCTCGCTCAACCGGTCCAGGACGGCCTGCCACCGCTCCAGGAGGTCGCTCACCTGGGGGGAGGCCTCGGCCGTGGCGTAGTACTCCAGGGCGAGCTCCAGGTACTCCCGCTGCAGCTCGATGGCGGAGAACTCCTTCCCCCGCTTGAGGCGCACCTTGCGGCGGCAGGTGGTGTCGTGAGAGATCTCCTTGATGGCCCGGACGGGGTCCTCCAGGGCGAGGTCCTTGCGGATGAAGCCGTCCTCCACCATGGCCAACACGATGGCCGTGGTCCCCACCTTGAGGTAGGTGGTGATCTCCGACATGTTGGAGTCGCCCACGATGACGTGCAGCCGCCGGTACTTCTCCTCATCCGCGTGGGGCTCGTCGCGGGTGTTGATGATCCCCCGGGAGCTGGTGGTGGCGCCGGAGATCTCCTGGTAGATGTGCTGCGCCCGCTGGGAGATGTAGTAATGGTTGCCCAGGCGCGTCTTCAGGACCTTGCCCGCCCCGGCGAAGATCTGGCGCGTCACGAAGAAGGGGATGAGCTGCTCCGCCAGCTTGTGGAAGTTGACCCCCCGCTCCACCAGGTAGTTCTCGTGACAGCCGTAGGTGTTCCCCACCGAATCGGTGTTGTTCTTGAAGATGAAGATGTCGCAGTCGATCCCATTCTCGTGGAGCTTCCGCTCGGCCGTGAGCAGCAGCTCCTCGATGATCCGCTCGCCCGCCTTGTCGTGGATGGTGAGGTCCAGGGCGTTGTCGCACTCGGGGGTGGCGTACTCGGGATGGCAGCCGGTGTCCTGGTAGAGACGCGCGCCGTTCCGCAGGAAGTCGTTGGTGCCGCGCTGGCGGGAGACGACCTTTTCGAAGAGGTAGCCCAGGGCGCTTTCCACCGACAGGTTCACGCGCCCGCCGGCCGAGGAAGAGATCAGCCCGTATTCATTCTCGAGGCCGAAGATTCGCCGCTGCATCCCGGCCAGGACCGGAGGGCTATGCGCCCCCGTTCCCCTCCCGCTCCAGGAGGTCCCGGACCTCAGCCAGCCCGAAGCGGCGGAACTTCCGCGCCGCCCGGTCGCGCTCCAGCACCGCGACCTCCAGGGTGGCCGCCTTCACCTTCTGGCTGGCCGCCGCCTCCAGGGCCCGGGTGGCGAGACGCAGGGCCCTCTCCAGGTCCAGGCCGTCCGCGTACTTGTCCCGCAGGAACAGCTTCAACTCCTCGGCCTGCCCGCCGATGGTGGCGTAGCCCCTCTCGTCGGCGATGCTCCCGTCGAAGGCGATGCGGTACAGTTCATTGGCGGCCGACCCCTCCCCCACCTCCAGGACCAGGATCTCCACCTCCAGCGGCTTGATCTCCATGCTGAAGATGTTCCCGATCACCTGGGAGTACGCGCTGGCCAGGGATTTCGCCGTGACGTCCTCCCGCCCGTAGGCGTAGCCCTTGAGGTCGGCGTACCGGATACCCTCCTTGCGGAGGCGCTCGAACTCGCTGTACCTGCCGGCCCCGGCAAAGGCGATACGGTCGTAGATCTCCGAGATCTTGTTCAGCGACGCGCTGGGATTCTCCGCCACGATCAGGACGCCCCCCGAGAACTCGAGCGCGATGATGGACTTCCCCTTGGCGATGCCCTTGCGGGCGTACTCCGCCTTGTCCTGCATCATCTGCTCGGGGGAGACGTAGTACGGAAGCGGCATCGCCTGGTCCTCTAGCTCGGCGCCGACCGGCGCGCGTTCACGATGGCCTCGCACACGGCCGCCACGCGGTCGTCGGAAATCTCCTGGATCCCGGCCCGGGTCACCAGCTTGACGTTGGGAAAGATCCGCCGGACGAAATCCGGCCCGCCGGTCCCGATGTCCTCGTCGGCCGCATCGTACAGCGCCTCCAGGGCCAGGTGGACCGCCTCGTCCTCGGCCAGGTTCGGCCGGTACAGCTTCTTCATGCTGGCGCGGGCGTCCTTTCCCCCGGACCCGATGGCGTAGTACTCCGCCTCCTCGTAGCGGCCGCCGACCACGTCATACTTGTAGATCCGGCCCTCGTCCCGCTTGAGGTCGTAGCCAGCAAAGATGGGAACCACGACGAGCCCCTGCATCGCCAGCGGCAGGTTGCCCCGGACCATCTGGGCCAGCTTGTTGGCCTTGCCCTCCAGGCTCAGCCCCATCCCCTCCAGCTTCTCGTAGTGGGCCAGCTCGGTCTGGAACAGGCGGGCCATCTCGATGCAGGGCCCCGCGGCGCCGGCGATGGCGATGGCCGAGTAGTCGTCGGCCGCGTAGACCTTCTCGATCCGCCGGGACGCGACCTGGTGTCCCTCCGTGGCTTGCCGGTCGCCCGCCATGGTGACCCCGTCCCGGTACCGGAGGGCCAGCACCGTGGTGCCGGCCGGCACGGGAAGCACCCCTTCACGGGAGGCCTGCCCCTCCATGGCGAAGTGGGGCAGGAGCACCGGCTCCTGCTGCCGCAGGAAATCGAAGAAGCTGGGCCCCGCCTCGGACCATTTGAAATGCGGTTCCACCGCGCCTGTCCCTCCGCTATCCCGCCAAACGCTCCAGGAGCTCGGCCACGGTCTCGGATCGCTCCAGCACCTCGCCCACGAGCTTACGGGTGCCGCGCCCAGGCTCGGACATGGGAATCTTCTTCACCGTGGCCTCTCCCGTGTCCAGGAGGATCGAGCTCCAGCTGGCGCCGTAGATGTGATCGGGGAACTTCTTGAGGCACGTCCCCCGGAAGTAGGCCCGGGTGTCCGCGGGCGGGTTGCCCATGGCATCCAGGATCTCGGCGTCGGTCACCAGCCGCTCCACGACCGCCTCGCGCTCCAGCTTGTAGTAGAGCCCCTTGTCCAGCCGCAGGTCGTGATACTGCAGGTCCAGCATGCTGATGCGCTGGTCGTCGAAGCCGATGCCCTTGCGGGCCATGTAGGAATGGATGAGCTCCTTCTTGATGACCCAGTCCAGCTCCCGGGCGCAGAGCATGGGGTCCTCGCTCAACCGGTCCAGGACGGCCTGCCACCGCTCCAGGAGGTCGCTCACCTGGGGGGAGGCCTCGGCCGTGGCGTAGTACTCCAGGGCGAGCTCCAGGTACTCCCGCTGCAGCTCGATGGCGGAGAACTCCTTCCCCCGCTTGAGGCGCACCTTGCGGCGGCAGGTGGTGTCGTGAGAGATCTCCTTGATGGCCCGGACGGGGTCCTCCAGGGCGAGGTCCTTGCGGATGAAGCCGTCCTCCACCATGGCCAACACGATGGCCGTGGTCCCCACCTTGAGGTAGGTGGTGATCTCCGACATGTTGGAGTCGCCCACGATGACGTGCAGCCGCCGGTACTTCTCCTCATCCGCGTGGGGCTCGTCGCGGGTGTTGATGATGGGGCGCTTCGCCATGGTGTCCAGGCCGATCAGGGTCTCGAAGAAATCCGCCCGCTGGGAGATCTGGTAGTCGCAGGGCTCCGTCCCGTTCTCCGCCCCGACCTTGCCGGCACCGGAGACGACGATTCGCGAGACCAGGAAGGGCGTCAGGCCCTCCACCAGCCGGTCGAAGGGCACGCTCCGGGCCATGAGGTAGTTCTCGTGGTAGCCGTAGCTGTTCCCTTTCCCGTCGCTGTTGTTCTTGTAGATGAGCAGCTGCTGGGGCGGCGGGAGCTTGCCGTTGGCCGCCTCCCGGCACTGGTCGAACAGGCGTTCCCCCGCCTTCTCGAAGATCACCAGGTCGCGGGCGTTGGTCACCTCGGGCGTGGAATACTCGGGATGGGCGCCGTCCACGTACAAGCGCCCACCGTTGGGCAGTACCTTGTTGATGGCGCGGTTGTCCTGCTGGCTCGGCCGCTCCCGCTCGCCGCTGACCTCGAAGCCGCGGGCATCCAGCAAAGGATTCTCGCCGGCGTAGTCCCACATGGTCCGGAGCGGCTGCACCGTGGGCAGCGCGTTGATGAGGAAGATGGAGCTCCCGACGGGGTCGAAGCCCGAGGAGTCCCGGGCCGTGATCCCCAGCTCCGTCTCGCTGCCCATGATCTTTTCGATGGCCATGTGTTCGTCCTTTCGTGTCGCCCCCGACCGCGCCGCTCTCGCCCCCGCAGCTACGCCCGCTCCGGGTGATGGCCAGAGGCTGGATCGCCACCGGCGATGGCGGAGCCCCCATCGCCCCCAGAACCGGCGAAGGGATGAACGCGGAGCGGTGAGGCAGGACAGGTGATCAGAGGTAATGACCCGTGCTGATGGTTTCGACCTTGCGCGGCCTCTTGCCTTCCCGGTCGAACACCGGCCGGACATGCACGATCCGCTCGCTCCGGCGGCCCGCGATCTTGGCC
>CAZNWB010000143.1:0-7250 GCA_964576535.1 uncultured bacterium
AGTTCCATTGACTGTGGCCAGACCATCTGCGGCACGGCCTGGGCGGATGCCAACCACCGGGATAACGATTGGTATTTGAAGGTCTTCACCTCCGATACCACGGTAATCTGCTCGGCCGTCGGAGAGTTCCCGATTCGGATTTCCATTATCGATTTGACGGCTGGATGCGGCGGGCTTTCCATCGTTGACACCAACTCTGCCGGCACCTGTGACACCGCTTCCATCACCACCAGGCTTTCCGCTGGCACCTATGCTTTTTTTGTGGCCCCCAACGTCTTCAGCGGCTATCCCTGTTCGACCGGGCCGCACGACTACACGGTCAGGCTGCAATGCAGCTCCGGTCCAGCCTGCGTGGTGAACTGTCCTTTGGGGGGGATAGCAGAGAATGAGCCTTGCGGCAGCGACGGCAACGACGGTTGCAATTTGTTTCCACCGGTTTTTGGCTCCATCGACTGCAACGACACCATCTGCGGCACGGCCTGGGCAAATAACAACTCCCGGGATACCGATTGGTATCTCAAGGCCTTCGCGGAGACGACCATCGTGACCTGGGAGGCGGTAGGGGAATTCCCGATCGTAGTGAGTATTGCCGACACCAACCTTGGTTGCGGAAATCCGCAGATCATCTCTTTTGCCATCGCCAATGCCTGCGACACGGCGAAAGTCATCGACACCTTGCCTCCTGGAACTTACATTTTCTTCGTGGCGCCAAACGTACTCAGCGGATTTTCCTGCGCCGCCGGTCCTTTCGATTATGTGGCTTGGCTGGGGGGGAGCTGCTGCGCCAACATCAAGGGGGATATGAATGGCGACGCCCTCTACACCGCCAACGACGTAGTGTTAATGCTGAACTGCGCTTTTCTGGGAAACGGCAGTTGTGGCATTTGTTTTTCCGATGTGGACTGTAACGGCAGTTTGACCAGTGCGGACGTGGTTTTGGAACTCAACCGCGCATTTTTGGGTAGCACCGCTCCCCCCTGGTGCGGGCCGTAAGGCCATCCTTCGAGGGGATGCCCCGAGAGCGGGTTTTAACCTGCCGCTCAAAAGCCTTTGTTAAACAACAGCTTATCGGCACATTGCGGCTTCGCGGGGAGTAGGAGACGTAGTTCTTTCAGGTTGGACTTCCAATATTTGATGTTTTTTAGCTGTTTTTTACGGTTGGTATCAAGTTTTGCTTGACTTTTTAGATATTAGGCGATAAATTACAAAATTGAAGGTGAGAAAGTTCTTGCGGTTGTTCGTTTTTTGGAGATGGTTGAATGTTAAAACCAAAAGTCGGATTTTTATTTATGTATGATGGGAGGTAAAGAGAGAAAATAGAAAATAAGCGTCAGCGTCCTAATGGAACTGGGGTAGGCGTTGAGTTGAACGCAGTGACTGAAAGATGCAGTCTGCGAGCTTATCAGGGAAGAAAGTGAACGATCTTTCGGTGGAAATTATCAAGCGAATAGTGAAAAGTCATAAGCTGTTACAAGGGAGGATATTATGAGTTCTTGGTTTAACAAAAGAAATTTATTTTTTCTGTGTGGTCTGTTTGTTCTGATAGCAGCCGTTGCCCTGCTCTACGGTGGCTGCAGCCAGGATAAGAGGAACACCGCCGGCCAGACGGTTGGGCCCGAGTCGATTGT
The DNA here is from genome assembly GCA_964576535.1 of uncultured bacterium. Lineage (GTDB taxonomy): Bacteria > Methylomirabilota > Methylomirabilia > Methylomirabilales > 2-02-FULL-66-22 > 2-02-FULL-66-22. The sequence continues at coordinate 1,629 of CAZNWB010000143.1, forward strand.
GGATCAGACCTCGTCTGGTGCGCCAAAAACCGCGTTGGCGCCACCAACTATAGCCTGCGGCAACGCCACGCAGACCACCATAGCCATCGAGGTTTGCGCGGGGGTGGACGGGGCGCCGGCCGGGTTTTCGCTTCAGTGGATACTATCCAACCCGGATGGAAGCTGCCCGGATTGGCCTCTTACCGATTTGGAGGATAATGGAGTCTGTAAGGCCTCATTTTCGGGCAATGCCTTCGACACCAAATTTGATCTGGGGCCGAATGAGTGCATAACCGTGAACGTTGGAGATTTGAACGACGATGACCCGGGGGTATCTTTCACCAAAGACCCCGCCTGCGGCGCTTCCCAGCCGGGCGGCTTGGCCTGCAACACAAAGTACTGCTTCCGGGCTTTTGCTCACGCCACGCCTCCAGGATTAGGCAAAGGTTCTTTGGGACGGAGTCCTTGGACTTCCACGCTGCAGTGTCAAACAAAGCCTTGCTTAGTGCCGCCACCGTGCAATTTCTGCACCTACACCCAGGGAGCTTACGGCAATACCGGTAGCGGTGGGTATGCCGCAATGGCGGCGGCCATCGGCTTGTTCCCGCTGGAGGTTGGGGTTCCTGGGGTTGGTGGCAACAGTATCACCCTTACCACTGCAACCGCCGTGGCGGACTATTTGCCTGCGGGAGGGCCGCCGGCACCGCTTACCGGTGACGCTCCGAACCCGTTTCCGGGTGGTCCTCCGGGGGTTCATAACGCGGCCGGCAGCGGCGTCTTCGGCGGTCAAGTGACGACCTTGAAAATCAACGTGTATCTTAACCCCCTCTATGGTACCGTGGTCTTCCAAACGGGCGGAGGGAGTCTATTTGATGGGATGACCGTCGGCGCCATTTTAGCGGCGGCAGAAGTGGTCCTAGGAGGCGGAGTAAATCCGGTACCGGGCACCACGATCTCCGGGGCGAACGACAACAGTTATAACTTTGTTATTACGAACCTGAACGAGGCCTTTGACGATTGCAAAGTGTCTGCTTATGTAAATGGCCATTTGCTCTGTTCAGGATTGTGAAACTGAAGCGGTAGACTGGGCGGAGGGCCAAACGGTTTTCCGCAAAAGCAAGACGGGATGGCGTGCAACCGCCACCCCGTCTTTAATTAACCGCCCGAAACAGCTCATCCAAGTTGAACGGCTCCTGCAGCCCGCCATAAAGCTGATTTTTCGAAAGTGAACAAATGCGCCGATTCATTTTCTGTGTAACCATAATGTTCGTTGGTAGCTCGACCCTTTTGGGGATGCCACCCCACCCGTCGCTTTTGGAAAAAATCCAACGGGGGGAGGTGGTGGTTCCGCCCCATAATCTGACTATAAGCGATGAGGAGCTGGCCCGGCTGGGCTTTGACCCGGCCCGGCTAAAACTCGCCCCTTTGGCAAAAGCTGGGACGGCAGGCAGTCCCCTCAGAGTTTTGGTTCTATTGGTCGATTTTTCAGACAAAATATCGCAGGTGGCTCCGGTCTTTTTTGACTCGCTCCTGTTTGCGCGAACCCAGAGTTCGGTCCGCCGTTACTATTCCGAAAATTCGTATGCAACTGTGGATATGGTGACCATTCACTATCCCTCGGCCACCGGGTGGCAGCGTGCCCCGCAAAGTTTGGCCTGGTATGCCAACGCTGCTTACGGACTTGGTGCCTATCCTCAAAACGCACAGAAACTGGTGGAGGATGCGCTCACGCTGGCCGACCCGCTGGTCAATTTTGCCAACTACGACAACGATGGCGACGGCTACGTGGATATGCTGGTGGTGGTGCACGCCGGGCGGGGCGCGGAATACACCGGGAGCGTCAATGACATCTGGTCGCACGAATGGTCTATTACGCCCAAGCTGGTGGATGGAGTTCGCGTTTTCAAATACAACATGGAGCCGGAATACTGGGTCTCGCCGGGCGATATGACCATTGGCGTGTATTGCCACGAGTTCGGCCACGCCTTCGGCCTGCCGGATTTGTACGACATCGATGGCGGCTCGCAGGGCATCGGCCGCTGGAGCGTGATGGCGGGCGGCGTCTGGAATGGAGTTTTGGGCAATTCCCCCGCCCACTTCGACGCTTGGTGCAAAACCAAACTCGGTTTTGTGGTGGCCGGTGTCCTCACGAATAATCAAACCGGAGTTAAAATTCCCAACTCGAAAGAATCGAACGTTGGAATTTTCCGGCTCTGGACCAACGGCGGCATCGGGAAAGAATATTTTCTGATTGAAAACCGCCAGCGGAAAGGATATGATGCGGCCCTGCCCTCATCCGGTCTTTTAATCTGGCACATCGACGAAAGCTGGAATAGCAACAGCACGCCTTGGTATCCGCCCAACGACCCGGCGGCGGGACACTACAAGGTTGCTTTAGTTCAGGCCGACAACCTCTATCAGTTGGAAAAAAATCTAAGCAGTGGGGATGCCGGCGACCCCTATCCGGGCAGTACCATCAACCGGTCTTTCAACACTTCCTCAGCTCCCAATTCCAACGGCTATGACGGTGGCAGTTCTTTGGTGCGGGTGGAAAACATCTCCAACTCTGGCGACACGATGACTGCCGATCTGTTCGTCGCCGGGCCGAGCTGCGCCAACATCAAAGGGGATATGAATGGCGATGGGTTCTACACCAGCACAGACGTGGTACTTTTGTTGAACTGTGCCTTTTTGGGAACCGGCAGTTGTGACATTTGTTTTGCCGATCTCAATTGTGATAGAGTGCTCACCCCCTCGGACGTCGTAATCCTGCTCAATTTGGCCTTTTTGGGCATCTCTCCACCCTGTTGAGGAAAGAATGAGTAATGCCCGAAGGTGGGTTAAAACCCGCCCTTTGGATTTTCGTCCACACGCGAAGGCCGATTGGCCTGGTCTAGAAAACTTCCGTTGCGGTATTTAGGGATTGACGAAATATTGGTGCAAATTTTCTTCTGCTACACGATTTGCTACCTTTCAACCTGCCGTGCCCCACTTAAGATTCGGTAACGAAAGCCATATAATAGGAATGTGCAGGAAAGCAGGTTAGATGAAAGTGGAGAAAAGGGATGCCGAATGTAGGATGTAGGCCGAACAGTTTTGAGCGGTTAACGAGCTTTGCCGAGAATATAAGGCGAATGATAAGGAGAATGCCTGTTCACGCCCAGCCGTTTCGACCTATTCCCCGGTCACTAAATTGTAAATGTCACCTTGAAGGTTCTATCTTTTAACCAGCTTGGGACCCCATTTAAGACAGAGATTAGAGATCAGAGATTGGAGATTAGTAAAAACAACGACAAGTTTTTTTGTAGGGGCGAGCCCGGGATGAATTGGATGAACAATCGCGATATGGGAAAATAAAAGAGGAATCGTATGACACCGTTCAAACCATACAGCCCGAACAAACCGAATTTTTACGCCGAAGACTATCCCCGCTCCAATTTGCGTTCGATGGAAGACTACGCCGAGGCCTACACCCAGTGGGCCATCGACTCCGGCGTGTACGATTGGGTGGAAGGCACCACCCTGCGCGCAGTGGCCACCGATTTGCACGTTTTAGCCAAAGAGCCGATTCATTACGGCATTTACAAAGGCCGGCGCCGGTTTGTTGACCCGCACATCGCAAAAATTTTGGGCATCAATCCGAGCCCTTATCCGGATGACAAACTCTCCTGGCTGGCAGGTGGCACCGTGCGGCAGACCCAGAATATGATTGCCTACCATCAGGGCTCCTCCGAATTTGGCTCCAGCCAGCAGCAGAACCAGCTGCGAAAATTGGGCTATATGCCGCCGATTTTTGAAAAGTATGCCCGCAACGTCATCGGCGAAGAAGGGGAACACGGCACCCAGATGGGGTATTGGCTGGGGATGACCGGCGGCGATTTTGAATGGCTTTTAGTCGAAGACCTGTTGGCGCGCAACGCCAACAGCGACGACCCGGATTTGCAGCAACCACTCATTGAGTTCAATCCGCCGGTCGAGACCCTTCCCGAGATGGGGCATTATTTCGACAAGCAGGATCGCGACGGATGGTCGAAGCTGATGAGCTCTTCCGACCACGCCGATGCGCTCTACGCCGGGATGATGCGTTACTTTCTCAAACAGGAAGCCAAGCATTTAGGGAGCGGCCAGCAAATCATCGAGTTATATCTGCAGGCGGGGCGGATTCCAATGGATTTGCATCTCAAGATGGAATGGGAGTGGGCGGGGCGTGCCTATCGCCTGCACGGCAACCCGTATAATTCCGACGGGGCGCGGCGCAATTTCCAAATCGGCAGCAAAAATCCGCTTCTACCCTGGGATAGGAAAAGTCCCTCCGGTGAAACGATGAGCTTCCGCATCCCTCATCCGCAGGGGAAGAACGGCTTCATTGCCGTCGAAGTCACCCCCAATATGGACCCGGGACATTTGAACGGTTACGAGGCGACCACCGTGCGCAAGCGGGTGATGAGCCAGAACGAGAGCAAGCGCAGTGGGCTTTTATCCGAAGCGCAGCGCAAGGAGATGCGCGCCTTTCTCGAAAAGGTCACCCTCTTCGTTCCCGAGCCGGTGCGTTCCGAAATTCTAAATTCCGGAAAAATTCCAACGGCGGAAATTTCCTGGCGGCCGTATCATCTGGCCTTCATCGACGACCCCTGGCCGCATCTGCGCGGCTATTACACCGACGTATTCGGCTATCCGATTCCTTCTTACAACGAATATGTTGAATACCGCAAGCTGGTGGACATCACGGCCGTTGACCGGGAGCAAATCCGCAAACTGACGCGCACCAAAGGCTGGATGGTCGAGTTCGAGCCTGGTAGCCGCTACGACGTTTACAAAGACGGCCAGGTGCAGCCGGACCAAGACGACGTCGTTCTATTTGAATTCAAAGTCGGCCGCCAAGACCAGAAGTTCAAAAAGATTTTCACCTTCCCGCAGGCGATGAAAACCTACGAAGCGTCCCGGCCTTCCCAAAAGCCGGTGGAAATTTCCGGCACCGAAGGCGCCCAAACCCTCTGGGATTTGCATGATGATATTGTAGGGAATTGATGGACTTTATAGTAAACAAAACTGTTGCCCAAAATTTTTGGAGTTATTCTGAAAATTAAAGATAAGAAGGTTCGCTCACTTCCAGAGCTGTTGAAAATGTTGGCCAAAGATTTGCCCACTGACAAACCAGTGTGGTTTCGAGGGCAAGCTGATAAGAAATGGTCACTCCAACCCTCTTTATTTCGTAAGGGACGAGGGTTAAACGCAGAACTAACCCTAATGAAACGATTTAAGCAGAGTGCATTTGGGATTCTACCAAAGCAACCTCAGACTGAATGGGAATGGTTATTAATAATGCAACATTATGGTGTTCCTACTAGATTGTTAGATTGGACAGAAAGTCCTTTAGTTGGGATATATTTTGCCGTTTATGAGAAGAAGACCGTACCTGGGGTTTTGTGGGCTCTCTTGCCCGTAGAACTTAACTTGGCAGCTAATTTTTCTCCTAAATTTCCCAATGATATTCCGGGTTTTGGCGATGATGATATACTTAATAACTATTTCCCTTCAGTTCTTGCCTCTGAGAGCCAAACTGAGCTTAAGCCTATCGGGGCGATGGCTGTACTGCCCCACCTAATTTTGGACAGGTGTGTGGCTTATTTTTAACATCCAATC
>CAZNWB010000144.1:0-7178 GCA_964576535.1 uncultured bacterium
ATGGCCAAAGCCAAGTTCGAGCGGACGAAAGAGCACATGAACGTCGGGACCATCGGCCACATCGACCACGGGAAGACCACCCTGACCGCGGCCATCACCAAGGCCTTGGGCCTGAAGAACCCCAAGGTGAGCTTCGTCCCCTTCGACCAGATCGACAAGGCCCCCGAGGAGCGGGAGCGGGGCATCACCATCGCCATCGCCCACGTGGAGTACGAGACGGACAAGCGCCACTACGCCCACGTGGACTGCCCGGGGCACGCCGATTACATCAAGAACATGATCACCGGGGCGGCCCAGATGGACGGGGCCATCCTGGTGGTGGCCGCCTCCGAGGGCCCCATGCCCCAGACCCGGGAGCACATCCTCCTGGCCCGCCAGGTGGGAGTCCCCTCCATGCTGGTCTTCCTGAACAAGGTGGACATGGTGGATGACCCCGAGCTCATGGAGCTGGTCGAGCTGGAGGTCCGGGAGCTCCTCACCCAGTACAAGTTCCCCGGGGACCAGATCCCCATCGTGAAGGGCTCGGCCCTGAAGGCCCTCCAGTCGGCGAGCACCGACCCCAAGGCCCCCGAGTACGCCTGCATCTACGCCCTCATGGACGCCGTGGACAAGTACTTCCCCACCCCCAAGCGGGAGATCGACAAGCCCTTCCTCATGCCGGTGGAGGACGTCTTCACCATCTCCGGCCGGGGCACGGTGGTCACCGGCCGGGTGGAGCGCGGGATCGTCAAAGTCGGCGAGGAGGTGGAGATCATCGGCCTCCGGGAGACCCAGAAGACGGTCTGCACCGGGGTGGAGATGTTCCGCAAGCTCCTGGACCAGGGCCAGGCCGGGGACAACATCGGGGTGCTCCTCCGGGGGGTCAAGCGCGAGGAGGTGGAGCGGGGCCAGGTGGTGGCCCGGCCCGCCAGCATCACCCCCCATACCCAGTTCAAGGCCGAGGCCTACGTCCTCACCAAGGAGGAGGGCGGCCGCCACACCCCGTTCTACAACGGCTACCGGCCCCAGTTCTACCTCCGGACCACGGACGTCACCGGGGTGGTCCACCTCCCCCAGGGCACCGAGATGATCATGCCCGGGGACAACGTGAACCTCACCGTGGAGCTCATCCAGCCCATCGCCATGGAGAAGGAGCTGCGCTTCGCCATCCGGGAGGGGGGCCGCACCGTGGGGGCCGGGGTGGTGAGCGAGGTGCTGGTGTAGGCCGAGGCCCCGAGGGAAAGCCGGGAGCACAGCGACCATGCGAGAGTTCATCACCCTGGCCTGCGGGGAGTGCAAACGCCGGAACTATTCCACCGCCAAGAACAAGCGGAACACGCCGGACCGGTTGGAGCGCTCCAAGTATTGTCGGTGGTGCCGCAAGCACACGGTGCACCGCGAAACGAAATGACCCGTGGCCAATTCCCCCACCTGTGGCGGGGGGGCGTGCCGCCGTCATTGGGCATTGGGAATGTGTCATGCCCGCAATTATTCACGAGCACGGTCGCGAATAATTCGGAGTTAGGCCTGTAGCTCTAACGGCAGAGCAGCGGACTCCAAATCCGCGGGTTGGGGGTTCGAATCCCTCCAGGCCTGCCACAGGGACCGACAGGGACAGCGATCCCGCCATGGCGGGACTGTCGGATCTCGCTGTTGCTGTCGGAGGACAGGGACGAAACATATGGGACCGATGACGGCAGGAGTCGAACGGGCGCAGGAGTGGTGGGGGACGACGGTCCGGTTCCTCCGGGAGGTCCGGGTGGAACTCAGGAAAGTCACCTGGCCCCAGCGGAAGGAGATCATCGGCTCCACGGCGGTGGTCATCCTGGCGAGCTTCCTGGTGTCCTTTTTCCTCGGGTTCGTGGACCTGATGCTGCAGAAACTGCTCGGACTCATCCTCAAGTAACGCCGGCTTGCGAAGGGTGCGACACGTCATGGCTATGGCTAAGGACCAGGTGCACGGTGTGGTGACGCCCCCCGAGGGGGCGCAGCGTTCGCGGGGTGGGCCGGTCGTCGAGGCCGAGGCGCCGGAGGGAACTGCGGCCCCGGAGGGTCCTCCGGCAGCCGAGGCGACGGCGGCTCCGGACCTGGCCACGCAGGGGCCGGTGCACCACCAGTGGTACGTGATCCACACCTACTCCGGCTTCGAGAACAAGGTCAAGCAGAGCATCGAGCAGCGGGTCGTGGCCCTGGGGATGGGCCAGGCCGTTTCCCAGGTGATGATCCCCACCGAGACCGTGGTGGAGCTGAAGAAGGGGAAGCGGCGCGAGACCTCCCGCAAATTCTTCCCCGGGTACGTCCTGATCCACATGGACATGAGCGATGACCTCTGGTACCTGATCAAGAACACGCCCAAGGTGACGGGGTTCGTCGGTCCAGGGGTACGCCCGACGCCGATTCCGGAGGAACAAGTCAAGGCCATCATTCAACAGGTGGTCACCGGGGCCGAGCGGCCGAAGCACCGGGTGCAGTTCACCCGCGGCGAGAGTGTGCGGGTCGTCGACGGCCCATTCTCCAACTTCACGGGCGTGGTGGACGAGGTGAAGCCGGAGAAGGGACGCCTGAAGGTCATGGTGAGCATCTTCGGTCGCCCCACGCCGGTGGACGTGGAGTTCCTGCAGGTCGAACGCGTTTGACCGGGACATGTCGAATATCGAACACGGAATGTCGAATGACGAAGGCCGGGCGGGAGCGCCCCGGAAGCCCTCACCCTTCGACGTTCATCAGTCATTATTCGACATTCGATATTCCGCGAGGGCTTGTCCTCTTTGATCTCGGTACCGCCAGGTTTGGGATGTAAGGAGCAGTCATGGCCAAGAAGATGGTTGCCCAGGTGAAACTCCAGGTCCCGGCGGGCAAGGCGAACCCCTCGCCGCCCGTGGGCCCGGCCCTGGGGCAGCACGGCGTCAACATCATGGAGTTCTGCAAGGCCTTCAACGCGCAGACGCAGGCGCAGGAAGGGCTGACCATCCCGGTGGTGATCACGGTCTACTCGGATCGGTCCTTTACCTTCATCACCAAGACGCCGCCGGCGGCCGTGCTCCTCAAGCAGGCGGCCGGGATCGCCAAGGCCTCCAAGGAGCCCAACCGGGTCAAGGTCGGCAAGGTCACCCGGAAGCAGGTGGAAGACATCGCCCGAACCAAGATGCCCGATCTCAACGCCTACAACCTCGAGGCGGCCATGAAGATCATCGAGGGCACGGCCCGCAGCATCGGTGTCGAGGTCGTCCCCTAAGGGGGGCAATGCAAAACTGACAACGGACAACTGACAACCGGTCATCGGAAAGCAGAATTCAGGCCGGCGAGGGTCGGATGGTCGGCCGTCAGTTGTCAGTTTGAAATTTGAAATTGCGAGGCGACGGAAGGAGCCGAGAATGGCGAAAGTCGGCAAGCGATATACCAAGGCCGCCGAGACCGCGAAACAGGCGCTGGGAACAAACGGCGGGCTCGACCTGTCCAAGGCCATCGAGGTGGTCAAGGCCAATGCTACGGCCAAGTTCGACGAGACCATGGAGATGGCCGTGCGGCTGGGGGTGGACCCCAAGCACGCCGATCAGATGGTTCGCGGGACCGTCGTGCTCCCGCATGGGACGGGCAAGCGGGTGCGCGTCCTGGTGTTCGCCAAAGGGGAAAAGGAGAAGGAGGCACGTGAGGCCGGCGCGGATTTCGTCGGGGCCGAGGACCTGGTGGAGAAGATCCAGGGCGGCTGGCTGGACTTCGAGCGGGCCATCGCCACGCCGGACGTGATGGGCCTGGTGGGCCGCCTGGGCAAGGTCCTGGGGCCGCGGGGGCTCATGCCCAACCCGAAGACCGGCAGTGTCACCTTCGACGTGGGGAAGGCGGTGCGAGAGTTCAAGGGCGGCAAGATCGAGTTCCGCGTGGAGAAGGCCGGCGTCATCCACGTCTCCTTCGGCAAGGCATCCTTTCCGCCGCAGCAGCTCACCGAGAACGCCATGGCGATCCTGGAGGCCCTGGTCCGGGCCAAGCCCGCCTCCAGCAAGGGTCGCTACTTGAAGGGGATCTCTGTCTCGTCCACCATGGGCCCCGGTGTCCGCGTGGACGTGAACGCGATCCAGGCCGCAGTCAAGGCCTAAGCTCGGAGAGGAGGCACCTGTGGGACGTGCAGAGAAGACCGAAAGCATCTCGGCGCTGCGCGAGAAGCTGAGTGGCGCGCGGAGCGCGGTGCTCACCGACTTTCGCGGCTTGAGCGTCGCGGAGATGACAGAGCTCCGAACCCTCCTCCGCAAGAGCGCAGTGGAGTACACGGTCGTCAAGAATACCCTGGCAAAGATCGCCGTCGCCGAGACGGAGCTGGCCAGCTTGGCCGCCCACCTGGAGGGCCCCACGGCCATCGCCATCAGCCGGGCGGATCCGCTGGCCGCCTCCAAGCTGCTGGCGACCTGGGGCAAGACCCGGCCCGCGTTCAGCATCAAGGGGGGCGTGTTCGAGGGCAAACTGGTGGGCCCGGCGGAGATCGCGGTCCTGGCCGGCCTGCCGTCCCGGGAGGTCCTGCTGGCGAGACTGGCGGGAACGTTCCAGGCGCCGCTCCGGGGTCTGGTGACCGTCCTGGCGGGACCCATCCGGGCGCTGGCCGGCGTCCTGGTTCAGGTCCGGCAGCACAAGGAAAAATCCGCATGAACGGCGGGCCATGGGGGCGGCGAGGCGGGTCCCCCTGGGTCGAAGCGTGATCCTGACATTTCTGGCGAGAGCCCGACAGAGGAGGTTGCGATGGCAAACGTGACGGTGGAGGACGTGCTGGAGTCGATTGATGCCTGGACGGTCTTGGATCTGAACAAGCTCGTCAAGGGGATCGAAGAGAAGTACGGGGTCTCGGCCGCGGCACCCGCGGTGATGGCGGTGGGGGCACCCGCGGCGGGCGGGGCGGCCGCGCCCGCGGCGGAGGAGCAGACGGAGTTTACCGTCATCCTGGCCGGCATCGGCGAGAAGAAGATCCAGGTCATCAAGGAGGTCCGGGCCATCACCGGGCTGGGCCTCAAGGAGGCCAAGGATCTGGTGGATGGGGCGCCCAAGCCGGTCAAGGAGGGAATCTCCAAGTCCGAGGCCGAGGAGATCAAGAAGAAGCTGCAGGAGGCCGGGGCAACCGTCGAACTCAAATAGTCCCGCGGGACGCGGGATGGAGGGCGCATGGCCGTCGTGAAAAAGGCTGGTGTCGAGGATCGGACCAGCTTCGCCAAGATCCGGGAGATCATCGGGATCCCAAACCTGATCGAGATCCAGCAGCGGTCCTACGAGCAGTTTCTCCAGACACGGACCCCGCCGCAGGAGCGGGAGGATTCCGGGCTCCAGGGGGTGTTCAGCAGCATCTTCCCCATCGCCGACTACAACGACTCCGCCTCCCTGGAGTTCGTCCGGTACGAGTTCGGGGATCCGAAGTACACGGCCGTGGAGTGCCGCGAGAAGGGGATGACCTACTCCGTCCCGCTCAAAGTGACCCTCCGGTTGGTGGTCTGGGACAAGCAGGCGGGCAGCGCGGCCCGGAGCATCCGGGACATCAAGGAGCAAGAGGTCTATCTGGGCGAGATGCCCCTCATGACCGAGCACGGCACCTTCATCATCAACGGGACCGAGCGGGTCGTGGTGAGCCAACTCCATCGCTCGCCGGGCGTGTTCTTCGACCACGACGGGGGGAGCACCCACAGCAGCGGCAAGACGCTGTACTCCGCCCGCCTCATCCCCTACCGGGGGTCGTGGCTGGAGTTCGAGTTCGACGCCAACGACGTGCTCCACGTGCGGGTGGACCGTCGCCGGAAGCTCTTGGCCACGATCCTGCTGCGGGCCATCGGCTACCATGGCAACGAGGAGATCCTGGCCCGCTTCTACGAGCGGGACACGTTGAGCTTCGAGAAGCGGGATATCGTGCTGGAGGTGAGCGCCCCCGGCGCCCCCGGCTACCGGGCTGCCCGCGACGTGAAGGAAGAGCGCGAGGTCATCCTCGCGGCGGGCAAGCGCCTCGCCCGGCCCGGGCTGAAGCGGTGCCACAGCCTGCGGATCAAGCGGGTCGCGGTCATGCGCGAGGACGTGGTGGGGCGCATCCTGGCCAAAGACGTGGTGGACACCCGGACGGGGGAGGTCCTGGGGGAGTGCGGTGCGGAGGTCACGGGCGACCTGTTGGATCGCCTCGTGGAGCACAAGGTGGAGTCCTTCCAGGTGCTGGCCGGCCAGGACAACCGCGACGTCTTCGAGGTCCGGGAGACCCTCGTGAAGGATACCACCCGGGGCACCGACGAGGCCCTGGTGGAGATTTACCGGCGCATGCGGCCGGGCGATCCCCCCACGCTGGAGAGCACCAAGGCCCTCCTGGAGAACATCTTCTTCAACCCGCGCCGGTACGATCTGTCCAAGGTGGGGCGCCACAAGGTGAACAAGAAGCTGGGGATGGACGTCCCCCTGGAGGAGCGGGTCCTGCGCAAGGAGGACATCGTCGAGGTGATCCGCTACCTGCTGAAGGCCAAGCGGGGCGAGGGCCAGGTGGATGACATCGACCACCTGGGGAACCGGCGCGTCCGGGCCGCGGACGAACTCCTGGAAGACCAGTTCCGGATCGGGCTGGCCCGGATGGAGCGGGCGGTGCGGGAGCGGATGAGCACCCAGGAGCTGGAGACGCTCATGCCCCATGACCTGGTGAACGCCAAGCCGGTCACGGCGGCGCTCAAGGAGTTCTTCGGCTCCTCCCAGCTCTCCCAGTTCATGGACCAGACCAACCCCCTGGCGGAGCTGACCCACAAGCGGCGCCTGTCGGCCCTGGGCCCCGGAGGCCTGTCCCGCGAGCGGGCCGGGTTCGAGGTCCGCGACGTGCATCCGACCCACTACGGCCGGATGTGCCCCATCGAGACGCCCGAGGGTCCCAACGTGGGCCTGATCGCGTCGCTGTCCACCTACGCCCGGGTGAATGACTTCGGGTTCATCGAGACGCCGTACCGGAAGGTGCGGGATGGGCGGGTCACGGACGAGATCGTGTACCTTACGGCCGACGAGGAGGAGAAGCACACCATCGCCCAGGCCAACGCCGAGCTGGACGGGCGCAACCGCTTCGTGAGCGATCGGATCTCCGCGCGGGCGGGCCTCAACTTCGTCATGGTGTCGCCCGACCAGGTGGAGTACATGGACGTCTCCCCCAAGCAGTTAGTGGGGATCTCCACCTCCCTCATCCCCTTCCTGGAGCACGACGACGCCAACCG
>CAZNWB010000145.1:0-7152 GCA_964576535.1 uncultured bacterium
GTTGGGCGGAGGGGACTTTGCGGCTTTAGTGACTTTTCGATTTTCTAAACCTTTACCTGCTTGGTCTTAGTAGTTGGTCACATCGCAATTCATCCGTCCGGGAATTCCCGCTCGACAGCGGATTCCTTGACCCGCCGAATCTCCCCTGTTAATGTGCCGAAAGTTCCCGCTTAAAGGGGGCGCCTCTGGTGCGTCGCCGGATCTGGCTTATCGCAGCGCTCGTGCCTCTCCTGGTCTTCCTTGCGCCGGGCGAAGGCGTGGCAGGAACTCCGCAGCGGGAGGTGATCGTGGCGGCGGCGGCGGACCTGGTATTTGCCTTTCGTGAGATCGCGCCACTTTTCGAGCAGCAGCATCAAGCAAAGGTGACACTCACCTTCGGGTCCACCGGCCAGTTGACTCAGCAGATCCAGCACGGGGCACCTGTGGATGTCTTTTTCGCCGCCAACGTGGCGTTCGTGGAAGACCTGCGGGCGAAGGGTATGGTCCTCGCCGACAGCGTGGAGCCTTATGCACAAGGCCGGATCGTGCTGGCCACCCACAGGAGCCGGCAGGTGTTGGCAAGCGTCAAGGATCTTACCCGCGAGGATGTCAGGCGAATCGCCATTGCCAACCCGGCGCATGCTCCGTACGGGATGGCGGCCCGCGAGGCCCTGGTGTCCGCTGGCGTATGGGACCACATTCGGCCGAAGCTCGTTTATGGTGAGAACATCCGGCAGGCTCTCCAGTTCCTCGAGACCCAGAACGTGGATGCCGCGATCATCTCTCTGTCTCTGGCGGACGCCCCCGATATCCATTTCACTCTGATAGATCCGAGCCTGCATCGGCCGATCGTCCAGGCCGCGGCGGTCACGGCACGTTCCCGGCAGCCAGATCTGGCGCGGGCGTTCATCCGCTTCGTGAACGGGCCGCAAGGCCGACCCATCATGAAACGGTTCGGGTTCCTCTTGCCTGGGGAGTTCTGAGAGCAAATACTTCACCACCAAGGCACCAAGACACCAAGGATATACCCAGGGTTTCTTGGTGCTCTTGGCGTCATGGCGGTTGATTCTCTTTGAGGCAGTATGGATCTGTTCCCGATCTTCCTGTCCCTTCGGGTCGCCACGCTGAGCACGATCCTCGCGGGCGTGCTCGGCGTCGGGCTGGCGTGGGTGCTGACCCGCACGCGGTTCCCGGGCCGGACGCTGCTGGAGTCCGTCGTCATCCTGCCGCTGGTCCTGCCTCCTACCGTGGTTGGATTCTACCTGTTGCTCTTCCTGGGTCGAACCGGGCCGCTGGGTGGATGGCTGGAGGCCGCCGGGCTGGAGATTGTCTTCACCTGGCGAGCCGCCGTCATTGCCGCGACCGTGGCATCACTCCCGCTCGTGGTCAAGGCGGTCCAGGCGGCTTTCGAGACCGTGGACCCGAAGATCGAGGCGGCTGCCCGGACGCTGCGCCCCGCCGCCAGCGTCTTTCTGACCGTGACACTTCCCCTGGCCTGGCGCGGAATCCTGGCCGGTCTTATCCTGGCCTTTGCCCGCGGCATGGGAGAGTTCGGCATCACCTTGATGCTGGCGGGCAGCATCCCCGGCCGCACGCAGACGCTCCCCCTCGCGATCTACGATGCCGTCCAGGCCAATGACCTGGCACAGGCCAATGCTCTCGCCCTCACCACCATCGGTATCGTGACCGTCCTTCTCTTCGTCCTGAGCCGGCTGCCGCGGGTCCGCCTCTGATGCTTGACTTCGCCTTCGAATATCGGCTGGAGGATTTTCTCCTGGCACCGGCCCTCACCACCGGCCGTGACGTCACGGCGCTCTACGGCCCATCGGGGGCGGGCAAGAGCCTCACCCTGCTTTGCCTGGTCGGTCTTCGCCGTCCCACTCGTGGCTACATTCGCTTGAACGGGCGCACGCTTTTCGATTCAACCGCGGGCATTCACCTCCCCCCACACCTTCGCCGCATGGGCCTGGTCTTCCAGGAATACGCCCTCTTCCCCCACCTCACGGTGGCGGGAAACCTGAGTTATGGCCTCCAGGGTGTGCCCCGCGCCGAGATCCGGGACCGCGTGGAGGCGATGCTCCGCCTCCTCCGTCTCGACGGATTCGGCAGCCGCTACCCTGGCGAGCTGTCCGGGGGGCAGCGCCAGCGTGTGGCCCTCGGGCGGGGGCTGATCATCCAGCCGGAGCTTCTGCTCCTGGACGAGCCGTTTTCTGCGCTGGACCAGATGGAGCGGGAGCGCCTGCGTGATGAGGTACTGGAGCTGCTCCAGGGCTTTGGCGGGACGACGATCCTGGTGACCCACAACCTTCAAGAGGCCTACCTGATGGCCAGGCAGATTGCCGTCATAGACGGGGGCCGGATCCTTCAGGCCGGGACCAGAGACGAGGTGCTTCAGCACCCCAGGACCCGGCGGGTGGCGGAGCACGTCGGAGTGACAAATATTTTCCGGGGCGTCGTTGTCCAGCAGGCCGACGCCCCGGCTGGTATCTTTCAGGGAACGGTGGCCGATGCAGGTGCAGGCCAGCCCTCCATCGCTTGGTATGGCGAAGATCTGACCTGCTTGACTTCCCTACCGCCGCCCGGCAGACCCGTCGAGTTCTGCATCCGGCCAGAGGACGTGCGGCTCGTCTGGCCGGAGAAGGCCGCCGAGCGTCCCAACGTCTTGCGAGGACACCTGACCGCCGAAGTGGAGCGCGGCGTGGACTACCTCCTGAAGTTCCGCGGAGATGGCCAGGCGGTTGAGGCCGGCGAGATCGAGATTCACTGCTCCGAGCACCTGCACTACCTGATGAAGCTGCATCTCGGCAAGCAGGTCTCCATCGCCTTCCCTCCCGACAAGCTCCACATCCTGTCCCCCGTTGACCGGACGTGCGATTGAGCCAACCGTTCCGTTCGTGAACAGCAGCATTGTAGAGCGTGACCTTTTTGTTGGGCCACCCTCTCCGGCGGCCAGGGGCCGGTTGTCAGGGGTCAGGTCCTTACTCTCCTACCCTGTAAGAGGTGCTGAAGTAACCCGAAGAAGGTGTTGTTGATCCGACAAATCGCACAATTCCGTTGATTGGTCAGGCCGGCGAGAGTATGAAATAGGGTTGGGACAATGCCGGAGGCGACTGTATGAAGTCCAACACAAACACTGGTTCAGACGGCGCGCGCCGTCGCATTCCAGCGAGGCAAAGACCCTGCAATCGTAAGAGGTTGCAGGCGATTTGGTAAGGCGTCGCTGCAAGAGGCACGGGGTTTGCTGCAATAGTCTGCGACAGCCGTAATATTTCTGCCCGACCCGTCCGGCCGGGCCATGGGTTGCGGGGGCCCCCCTCGCGCGGTGGACCGACGGTCCAAGGGAGATTTTCGATGAGCAGACCGCAGGTAACGATTGACGGCAACGAGGCCGCCGCGTACGTGGCGCACCAGACCAACGAGGTGATCGCCATTTACCCGATCACGCCGTCCTCCCCCATGGGCGAATGGGCCGACCAGTGGTCCGCCGAGAAGCAGACCAACATCTGGGGCACGATCCCCACCGTAATCGAGATGCAGAGCGAGGGCGGCGCGGCCGGGGCCGTCCACGGGTCGCTGCAGGCCGGCTCCCTCACGACCACGTTCACCTCGGCGCAGGGCCTGCTCCTGATGATCCCCAACATGTACAAGATCGCCGGCGAGCTCACCCCCACGGTCTTCCACGTGGCGGCCCGCTCCCTGGCGGCCCAGGCCCTGTCCATCTTCGGGGATCACAGCGACGTGATGGCCACCCGGGCCACCGGGTTCGCCCTGCTCGCCTCCAACTCGGTGCAGGAGGTGATGGACTTCGCCCTGATCGCCCAGGCGGCCACGCTGGAGTCGCGCGTGCCCTTCCTGCACTTCTTCGACGGGTTCCGCACTTCCCACGAGGTCATGCGGATCGAGCAACTGACCGTCGAGGATCTGCGGGCCATGCTGGACGACGACCAGGTGCGGGCACACCGGGCCCGGGCCCTGTCGCCGGAGCGCCCGGTCCTGCGCGGCAGCGCCCAGAACCCGGACGTGTACTTCCAGGCCCGCGAGACGGTCAACCCCTATTACCTGGCCACCCCCACCATCGTCCAGAATGCCATGGACAAGTTCGCCCGGCTCGTGGGGCGGCAGTATCGCCTGTTCGACTACGTGGGCGCTCCGGATGCCGAGCGCGTCATCGTGATCATGGGCTCGGGCGCCGAAGCCGCGCAGGAGACGGTGGAGTACCTGAGGGCGCGCGGCGAAAAGGTCGGGGTGCTGAAGGTCCGCCTGTACCGGCCGTTTTCCATCGAGCACTTCATCACCGCCCTCCCCCCGACCGTCAAGACCATCGCCACCCTGGACCGGACGAAAGAGCCGGGCAGTCCCGGCGAGCCCCTGTACCTGGATGTCGTCACGGCGATCAGCGAGGCCGTGGCCGCGGGCAGCGCCCCGTTCTCCATCGCCCCCCGCGTGATCGGCGGGCGCTACGGCCTCTCGTCCAAGGAATTCACCCCCGCCATGGTGAAGGGCGTCTTCGACGAGATGGCCAAGCCCAAGCCCAAGAACCACTTCACCATCGGGATCGTGGACGACGTGACCCATACCAGCTTGGCGTTTGACCCGAGCTTTTCCACCGAGGCGCCCGAGACGGTCCGCTGCCTCTTCTATGGCCTGGGGGCCGACGGGACGGTGGGCGCCAACAAGAACTCCATCAAGATCATCGGGGAAGATACCGACAACTACGCCCAGGGCTACTTCGTCTACGACTCGAAGAAGGCCGGGGCGGTCACCATCTCCCACCTGCGCTTCGGACCGAAGCCCATCCACTCCACCTACCTCATCACGGAGGCGAGCTTCGTCGCGTGCCACCAGTTCTCCTTCCTGGAGCGCGTGGACGTCCTCAAGTATGCCGCGCCCGGCGCCACCTTCCTGCTCAACAGTCCCTACGGGCCGGCGGAGATCTGGGACCACCTCCCCAAAACTGTCCAGGCCCAGATCATCGACAAGAAGCTGCGATTCTTTGTCATTGACGCCTTCCAGGTCGCCCGGGATATCGGCATGGGCCAGCGCATCAACACCATCATGCAGCCGTGCTTCTTCGCCATCAGCGGGGTCATGTCCCGGGACCAGGCCATCGCCGCCATCAAGAGTTCCATCGAAAAGACCTACGGCAAGCGGGGTGAGGCCGTGGTGAAGAAGAACTTCGCGGCCGTGGACGCGGCGCTGGACCGGCTGCACGAGGTCAAGATCCCGAGCCGGGTGACGGCCACCTTTGATATGCGACCCGCGGTTCCCGCCGAGGCGCCCGCATTCGTTCAACATGTCACCGCCACCATCCTGGCCGGGGAAGGGGATACCCTTCCGGTGAGCGCGCTGCCGACGGATGGGACGTACCCTACCGGGACAACGCAGTGGGAGAAGCGGAACATCGCCCTGGAGATCCCGGTGTGGGACACGGAGGTCTGCATCCAGTGCGGCAAGTGCGTCCTGGTCTGCCCCCACAGTGTCCTTCGCGCCAAGGTGTACTCGCCGGACCTCCTGGCCGGCGCCCCGGCGACCTTCAAGTCGGCCCCGGCCCGCTGGCGCGAGTTCAAGGACCAGGTCTATAGCCTGCAGGTCGCACCGGAGGACTGCACCGGCTGCCGGCTGTGCGTGGAGGTCTGCCCGGCCAAGAACAAGCAGGAGACGCGCCTCAAGGCCATCAACATGGCCCCGCAGCCGCCCCTGCGGGAGCCGGAGCGGGTGAACTGGGACTTCTTCCTCACGCTGCCCGAGATGGATCGGGAGCCCCTGAGCCTGACCCAGGTCAAGGACATCCAGTTGTTCGAGCCCACCTTCGAGTTCTCCAGCGCATGTGCCGGGTGCGGCGAGACCCCCTACCTCATCCTGATGAGCCGCCTGTTCGGCGATCGCTCGCTGGTGGCAAACGCCACCGGCTGCTCCTCGATCTACGGGGGGAACCTCCCCACCACACCCTGGACCTTCAACCGCGAGGGGCGCGGTCCGGCGTGGTCCAACTCCCTCTTCGAAGACAACGCGGAATTCGGCCTGGGGATGCGCCTGGCCCTGGATCACCAGCGCCAGTATGCGGAGCAACTCCTCCAGAGTCTCTCAGGCACCCTCGGGGATGGGTTGGTGGAGACGCTGCTTTCCGCCGACCAGTCCACCGAGGGCGGCCTCGCGGCGCAGCGCGAGCGCGTGAGACAACTCAAGCAGCGGTTGCAAGACCTGAAGACCCCGGAGGCGGGCAACCTCCTCGCCCTGGCGGACGCCCTGGTGAAGAAGAGCGTCTGGATCATCGGCGGGGACGGGTGGGCGTACGATATCGGCTACGGCGGGCTGGACCACGTCCTGGCCTCGGGCAAGAACGTGAACCTGCTGGTCCTGGACACCGAGGTCTACTCCAACACCGGCGGCCAGATGTCCAAGGCGACGCCGCGGGGCGCCGTGGCCAAGTTCGCGGCCGGCGGCAAGCAGCAGGTCAAGAAGGACCTGACAATGCTGGCCATGACCTACGGCAATGTCTACGTGGCCCGCGTGGCCATGGGGGCCAGCGACATGCAGACGGTGAAGGCCTTCCTGGAGGCCGAGGCATTCGACGGGCCGTCCCTGATCGTGGCCTACTCCCACTGTATCGCCCACGGCTACGATATGGCCCACGGCCTGGACCAGCAGAAGGCCGCGGTCCAGTCGGGCTACTGGCCGCTCTTCCGGTACAACCCGGACCTGGCCAAGACCGGCAAGAACCCCCTGCAACTGGACTCCAAGGCGCCCAGCATTCCCCTGGAGAAGTACGCCTACAACGAGACGCGGTACACCATGCTGGTCAAGAGTGACCCGCAGGCGGCCAAGCAGTTGCTCGTCCTCGCCCAGGAGGACGTGAAGCAGCGCTGGCGCTTGTACGAGCACTGGGCCGCCATGCAGGTGGAAGGGGCGACGGAACAGAAGGCACCAGAGCAGGCGTGACCGGGAAGGGCCGTCCCGCCGCAGTTCGACGAAGGAGTGACCGCCGATGACAATTGACCTGTCCACGACCTACCTCGGCCTGACCCTGAAGAACCCGCTGGTGGCTTCTGCCTCGCCGCTCACCGAGGACCTCGGGAACGTCCGGCGGATGGAGGACGCGGGCGCGGCGGCCGTCGTGATGCACTCCCTCTTCGAGGAGCAGATCAACCTCGAAAGCCACGAGCTGGATCGCTA
>CAZNWB010000146.1:0-6985 GCA_964576535.1 uncultured bacterium
GAAGGCCAGGTACGACGGCACCAGGGGTAACACGCAGGGCGACAGGAACGACAGCGCCCCTGCGATCATGGCAATCAGGACTGTCACGCCCTGTCCGGGCTCCACGATATACTCCTTCGGTCCAGGGTTCACTCGCCTGGGGTCAAGATGCGACGCCTCAGCGCACAGTCACCAGGAACGCGCCCTGCCCGGCCGGCCGGCCGGCCCGCGCAATGGTCACCCGGACCATCCACTGCCCGGCCCTAGTGAAGGTGACCGGCGCCGTATAGCGTCCCGGGGAATGCATGCGGGCCGGTGCGCGCCCGGGTTCACCCATGCCGCTCATTGGCCGGCCGATGCTGTCCCTCTCCATGTCGTAATGCAGGGTCACCTCGGCATCCGTCACGGGGACACCCGCCGCATCCACAACCCAGATCGTCACCTCCGCCGGCCCGGCCCATGGGACACGGGGCTCGGTTCCGAGCGTGATCCGGATCGATCCGATCTCCTGCGTCCTGGGTGGCGCGGCGGGGACGCGTTGCAGTGCAAGGTAGAGCCCCCCCACCACTATCCCGACCGCACCCGTGATCCCCAGGGCAACCACCAAGGTGCCTGTGCGCGGTCGCCGGAGTGGGACTCCGCTGCGTGCCTCCATCTGACCTGCTGTGGAGCCCTCGCGCTCCGGTTGGCTGCTCATGGTGCCCTTTCCTCCGGGTTGGTCAACCAAGGGCGCGATCCATTGCTGCGCCAAGCCAGATTCACGATGGTCTTCCCCCCAGATCGGATGACCACCGGTTCCTCCCGAACCCCCAGCCGCTCATGCCAGAACCGCAGGCGGTATGTGCCCGGCGGTACTCCGGAGATCCGGTATCCCCCCGACCGTTCGGTCACGGTCGCGTACAGGTGCCCCACCACCACCACGAAGGCCGACATCCAAGTATGGCCGACATCGCACACAATGCGGAAGGCCCCAGGCCGATCGAGCGTCCGGCGGACCGACCGCTTGTATACGGGCAGGGCCACGTTGAACAGCGTCCGCTTCGCCTCATCGTACGCGTGAGCAGTGTGAATAACCCGGTCGCTGTTCCGGATCTCCAGCACCTCGCCCAGCCGGACCACTTGCACGTGTGGAACGAAGACACACTCCAGGTTGTCCAGGACGGCGAACCCTCTTGGTTCGCGGTATGGCCCGGCAACGCCTTCCACGGTGACCACCACATTGGCCAGGCCTTGGTTTCGGGACACGACGAAATCCTCGGAGGGCTTAAACTCGCCGCAGATACTCCGGTGTTTCGTCACCGGAAGTCCAGCGGGACCGGGGAAGTCGCCCTCCAGGACGATGTGACCGCTCACGCCTCCGACCGGCTCACCGGCCAAGATCGGCGCAGGCCCCAGGAGAAGGACGAGGCCGACGACCGGCACGATTGCGGGGGGCCACTTCTGTCCCGGACCCCAGGCCATGCGATGCGCCATGCGGATGCACTGGGCAGGCGTCACGACCGATCAAAAGCGGTGGTTGAAGTGGACAAGCTTCACGACCCCCGCTGTGTCCATGACCACCCGAAGGACCATGTCGTTCACCGTCGGTTCAGCCCCCAGGCTGAAGCGAAGGTCGCGGTATTCCACGATGTGCTCTCCGGCACGCTGCAGATGGCGGGCCCAGAGGAAGCTGGCCACGGATCGGAACAGGAGTACCGATTCCTCGGCATCGCTCTTCTCCACGTAGACATTGCCCGCGGGCTTGGTGTAGAGGCGAAGGTCCACGGGTGTCCCAGGCCAGGGGGTCACCGTTGCCTGGTAGAAACGGTCCCGCGCCTCGGCCAGGGCCATCCATCGGAACGGGCTGAACAGGCGAGGAACCACCGCCATCCGGTCTGGGGCGATCACCCGCTGCCTCAGCTCCGCCGCGAACCGCGCCTGGGCCACAGCCTTGGTCCCGGCCGCGAGGCCGAGGTAGACGACGGCAGCGGCCAGGCCGATCCTCACCGCGCGCGCCCCACGCGGCGGCCGTTGCCAGGCCACCAGCAGCGGGACGGCAAAGGCGGCCGTGAGGATGGGATCCACGACGAAGGCCAGGCTTCCCGCTAGGAGGGCATCACTGAACGGATAGAGGAGTCGGACGCCAAAGGGGTTAATCAGGTCCAGGCCGATGTGGACTAGGATCCCGAGGTAGACCAATCTGACGATGTCGCGATACCTCCCGGACCCGCCCCATCGGGAGATCGGCCAGGCGAGGAGCAGGGCAAGGAGAATCCCGCCGAAGAGCGAGTGGGTGAGACCCCGATGATACTTGATGGCCGCGAACTGGTCCCACAGTCCGATGATATTGTCCAGGTCTGGGGCAAGTGCGCCTGCAGTGACAGCCACCGAGGCGGTCCGACCAATCCGTTGGCGGAATCCAGCGTGGGCGACGGCCAGGCCCGAAAGGACGTGGGTCACAGGATCCATGGTGGATGTGCTCTCCCTAGATTAATCTCAATTTCCCAATCCCCCGTACCGGCCATGATGATCAATCCCGCGGTGCGCTTCGATAAAGCGAACGACACGTCGCTCGTCGAACTTGTCGAAGGCGTCAATGTAGGACCACGCAGTGAGGGCGATCCGCGTCTTCATCCCGGGATACGGCGCCACAATGACCTTGTCCGGATACCGCCTGACGATGTCCGCGAGCTTGGAGACGAGGTCGTCGCAGCCCTCGCAGTTATGCTGGATCAGAACGCCGCCATCCTCCAGGTTATGGATCTGGAGGGCCTTGGGGATGGGTCGTTCATGAATGCCCCAGGCCGCCATACCCGCGGCGTGGGGTCCGGATGTGGGCGGATCGCTGGCGTAGCGAAACGTGACCGGCTCGCCGGTCACGTGGGCGTTGCCCTGGGAGGCCACGAAGGCCCCTGGCTTGGGCTGAAACACCCACCAGCCCAGGCCGGCCACCAGTCCACCGGTGACGAGGACCGCAACGCCCAGCGACGCCAGCCGCTGAAAGCGCTCCCGGCGCGCTTCCCGCACCCGTTCCGCCTGGCGGACTTCCTTCGCCGCTATCCGCCGCTGGCGCCTGTCCATCAGGGTCGTTGACTTCTGTTCAGTGGCCATGAGGATCATTCGACCCTGGACGTTCTGCTGTAGGGGAGGGCTCCATCCATTACTGGGCCGGCCACCGGAAGACACGTTCCGGGACGCCGGCCACGCCCTTCACAACCAGTTCCAGGCTCGCGGGCCTTGGATCCGGCCAGGCGAATCGGACGATCGCCTCCCGGTGGTGCCCGCTTCCCTTGGCCCCCTCCACCGCGGCCGGGGCCAGCTCCCCGCCCCGCCCATCCCGCAAGCACACGATCTCCTCGAAGCGGTAACCATCCAGATTCACGGAATGGGTATCCAGGACGACCTTGAATGCCGCGGCATCCGCCCGGTCCTTCAGGAATGTGACGTCCACCGTGACGCCACCGCCCGGAACCGATTGCTTTGCGCCGGATAACGCCTCTCCCGCCCACGAGACCCATGGCGCCATGAAGAGCTGTAGACCGACGACCAGGATCCCGAACACAATCATCACCTGCCGCATCTAGATCCCTCCCTCGCCGCTCCGGTTACCGGCGGGAAATGTCACTTGGACCCCATTATTTCGGACATGCGCTTCTGCATCTCGGCCATGCCCCCCATCATGCCGGACATCTGCTTCATCATGTCACCCCCCATCATTTCACCAGCCTGGCCCCCACCCTGGCCAGTACCGCCCATCATGCCCCCCATCATGCCCGACATTCCACTCATCATCTCCCCCATCTGGCCCATCATCTGACCCATCTGTTTCATCCGGTCAGGACCCATCTGACCGCCTGCCATCATCTCCGACATCTGTTTCATCATTCCGCCCATCTGCTGCATCATCCCCATCATCTGCATCATCCCGCCCTGTCCCATTCCTCCGGGACCGGCCGGCGCCTGGGCGATGGCAAGGGAAGAGCCGAGGAACACCAGCAAAAGGCTGAGGACCAATACCAGGAGTCTTGACTTCACGGGACACCTCCCTTCGGCAGAGTATACAGTGAACCTCTCCCTGAGAACGCCCTGCGTCTGTGGGTGATCGGATCAGGCGTTGTCGGACGGATCAGGCAAGCCGCTCGGGAGGATGGTCAATGGATTGCGCCAGCGAGCAGGCTGGACGAATCTCAGGGAGAGGACCGACGGCTTCTGCAGAGGATGGCTGAGGGACAATCTGAGTAGGAAGGGTAGTCTCCACCGAGGCAGCATCCAGGATGGCGCAGAAGGCGCTGTCCTCCTGCGGCAGAGAGGGAGATGCGGCCTCTGCCCCTGGCCCGTCGAAGGCGCACTGGACGACCAGCGCAACGAACAGCACGAGAAGAAGTCTTGTACCCAGGGATTTCATCACCGCGTTCCAGTCAGCCAAAGAGCGGCACGCGATGGATGCTATTGGGGCTACCCGCCAAAGTCAAGCTGTTCCTGTGTGGCACGCGAGCGCTCCAGCTCTCCAGAACAGCGTCCCCGTTGTCTCCGAACCTGAGGGACGAACATGTGGGATCTCGACGAGGGCGAGACCCAAAAAGCATCACACCTCACGTCGCCAGCCTTTCAGGCGTCACTGATACCCTTCGGCCACGGGAAGCCTTCTTCGGTCGCCGAATCCGGAACCGGCAACGCGTTGCGGATGGCCTGGTAGTAGGACGTGCAGATGGGAAAGCCCTCCCTGGTCAGCATCCACGAAAAGGCGCCGCCGCCGCAGAAGGCGCAGCGGTGACGATGGGCGAGTGGGTCCAGTCGGTGTTGGAAGTCGGCACTCCGGTACCCGAACGTCATAAGGCCTCCCCCGCGTGTACCACCCCCGTTTCCCACCAGGGGGTCGGGGCTTGAGATGCGCGTGATCTGACCAGGGCAGTTACGCCTTGGAGACCAGGATCTTGCCGTCGGCTGCGACCTGAACCTTGTAGGGGTCCAGCGGGCGGGGCGGCGGGCCGCTGACGTTCTTGCCGTTCAGGTCGTAGATGCCGTTGTGGCAGGCGCACCAAATGTCCTGCTTCTCCTCGCGATATTGGACGGTGCAGGCTAGGTGGGTGCAGATCGCGGTGAAGGCACGCAGCTCCCCGGCCGGCGTCTTGACCAGGATCCCCGGCTGGCTGCCGAACTTGAAGATGCGGCCCGAGTTTGGCTTGACCTCTCCCGCCTTCCAGGGCACCTCGACGCTGGCCACGCGAGGTTCCCCTGCCTTTGGCGGCACCAGGAACCGGAGCACGGGATAGGCGAAACTCAGGAACATGGCGCCGAAACCGGTGGAGAGCAGCACCTGGACGAACTTTCTTCGGGAGGCCAGGTCCTCGAGATACTCCGCCTTGGTCATGGTCCAGCCCTCCTCCCCTTACGGACGCATATGGCTCATGGCGTATGGCCCATGGTCCGGGCCTTTTCGGATGCCATATGCCATAGGCTATACGCCATACGCGAGCGTGGGGGTCTACCCCTCCAGGGCCTTCTTCTCCTGGGCGGGCAGCAAAGCCTCGACCTTCGGAGCCGGGCGCTGGATTGTGTCCGCTCCGTGGTCGTGCCCTCCGTGGCCGCCATGCCCGCCGCGCATCATGAAGAGATGCATCAGCGGACACGCCAGGATCAGCAAGAAAGTG
Source organism: uncultured bacterium (assembly GCA_964576535.1). Lineage (GTDB taxonomy): Bacteria > Methylomirabilota > Methylomirabilia > Methylomirabilales > 2-02-FULL-66-22 > 2-02-FULL-66-22. The sequence continues at coordinate 5,610 of CAZNWB010000146.1, forward strand.
AAAAGGGTCCCGATGCTGATCCCCAGGGACGGCAGGAAGAACAGCGCCCCCAATCCCACCAGACAGAGTGTCGTCAGCCAGCCTCGACTCAGCTTCATCGGTCCCTCCCCTCACATCCCTCAAAGGCGTTCGGCAGTTCGACGGTTCGGTGGTTCGGCTGTTCAGGAATCATGGGTACACCCGAACGAGCGAATCCCGCAAGGCGGGAAACGCCCGACCGTTGTTTTGCCGCCATGGCCAGTCTACTCTGTAACGCTCCACCTAAAGATCCGTTCCTTCACGCCCGCCACGTCCCTGACGACCAGCTCGATGGTCTTGGCCTCGGCGCTCACCTTTCCAAACTGCAGGACGGCCTGGCGGTGATGGCCGCCCCCGCTCGCCTGCTCCACCGCGACCACCGGATACGTCTTACCCGCGTCATCCCGGAGGGCGGCGATGGCGTCAAGCTTGTAGCCATCCAGATTCATCGAGTGGGTGTCGAGGACCAGTTTGATCGCCGTGGTGTCGGCCTGATCCTTGAGGAGCGTGGCGATGACCGTGACGCCCCCGCCGGCCACCTGCTGGCTCAGGTTCGCCTGGACGGTGGAGGCGGCGAGTGCCTCCTCGCTCCGATCCATCAGCCCGCCCATGGCTACCACGCCCAGAACGGTCAACCACACGACGCGTCGCATGGAGTTGCTCCTCTCTCCACGGGATTTTCGCCCGCACTTCACCCAGGGAACGTCACGCCCTCAGTGACAGCTTCCCTTCGACTTCGGCGGGGTACCCGATGCGCTCTCACTGCCCGGCCTTCCTCCGGCCACTCCCTTGTCGGATTGGCCCGGTTTCTCCCGGTTTCCACCGCCACAGCACCCCATGCCGAACCAATGCATAGCGATGAACACGCCGGCCAGGGCAATCCAGAGTCCGTACGTTTGCGCGAACTCGACCATGGCCTCCCCCTCGGCGGCTTCGCCCCGCTTGGGCGTCTGCGGAAACCCGCTCGCGCCCCATCCCTGCGAAGAGTGGCAACCCGCGTGCCGTGCCTTCCACCCCCGGGGCGTCCGATCCGCCCCTTGGCAATCAACGAGTTTCACTGATGTCCGCAGGATGGGGCGAGGGCCAGGAACCCGAAGCGTGACATGCAGTCATTCCCGGCGCGATCCGAACGCCAAAGGCCAGACTTTTTGTCACAGCACATGAACCGAGCTTGCGAACTCCGACCTTGCAGCAAGCAGAGGACGGCCCTCGAGCCTGCCTGGTGCCTGGTGGACCTCCTGGCGTGTGGGGGAACCCGAAGGAGCGCGATCAGGCCGGTATGCACGATCGACCCTATCGGACCGAGATGGCCTGGTAGTCCTTGCTCTTGCCTTCCGTGCTGGCGATCCCCCGGGCGG
>CAZNWB010000147.1:0-6943 GCA_964576535.1 uncultured bacterium
AGCATGAAAATCCAGCCCACGAAGCCCATCCCGTATCCACCGAAACCACCCCAGCCCATCATTCCGCCCCCAGGCATCATGACCTCTCTCTCCCCTCCGCCTACTTCGCCTCGTCAATCATTCGCATCGTCTCCCGCTCCACCTCCTCGGCCACCGCCTTGAGCTCGGCGGCCGCAGGGAACAGTGCCAGGAGGGCAGTGGGCCGGATCATCCCGATCTTCGTCTTGCCGCCTTCGCGGTACACAGAGATCCGGCAGGGCAGGGCCATGTTCACCGCCATGTTGCCCGTCAGGACCTGGGTGGCCCGCTGTGGATTGCACACCTCCAGAATCTTACAGGCGTTGGGAAAGTCCACCCCCTTCTCCTTCAAGGTCTTCTGCAGGTCGTGCACGTGCAGGACGCCAAACTTGTTCCGCTTCACTGCTTCTTCCAGATCCCGGGCCGCGGTCTCTACATCTTTCTTGGTCTCGACGATGTACAGCATTGATTGTGTCTCCCCTTGTTCCACAAGAGAATGCTCTCCCCAGCCTGTGCGGGGTCCCCACCTCGGCTGCCCGCATCATGTGCAGAGGCAGGCGGTGGGTTCCCTTGCTCTCGCCCTGCCAAGGCTCTCCTAATTCATTCTGGTCCAGATGGACCGAAAAGGGTTCAAGGAGAGGACCCGCCCCGGGCAAACCCGCTCAAAGACCCAGGCGCGTCCCCGGGCGAGACCCATCATCCGCTCCATCGGCGCGGTCAGGAGATCATAGAGGCGGGCCTTCCGGTCCCAGCGGCGACGCGACTTCCGGGTGGCGTCAGGTACCGTGGGCATACGGCCCTCCCTATTCTACCTCCGCGGCTTCCTGGAGTCGCGGGTGTTCAGCCATTTGCCTTCACTCGACACACGTACGCAGCAAGGCGCGCCGCGGGAACGAAGGCCGCTGGAAGGCATCATTCGACAATGAGCTTGCCGCGCAGCATCCCCATCTGGCACTGGAACTCGTACTCCCCCGCCTCCTTGGGGAGGAACTCCACGGCGACAGTCTGGCCCTCCGGCAGGTTCGCGCTCTTGTTGAAGGCGGGCAGCATGACCATCTCGGAGCACGAGGCCGACTCCTGGCGGACGAAGTTCAGCCGCACCGGCTTGCCCCGCTCGACCACGATGACGTCGGGAGTGTAGCCACCCTTGACCAGGACCATCTGCTCCTGGTACCCCGCGCTCGTTACGGCGGCCCTGACCCCCTTGGTCCTGACCAGCCAGAAGAACCAGACGATGAAGCTGATCAGACCCAAACCGATGAGATTCACGAGGATCCTGTCCCAGGTCATGACGCCTCCTTAGACCGCACGCGGCTTCCACCACTTCAGCCGGTTCGCGTTGGTGATGACCGTGACGGAACTGAACGACATGGCGATGGCCGCCAGCAGGGGGGACAGCAGGATACCGAAGAAGGGGTAGAGCACCCCCAGGGCGATGGGCAGGCCAAGGCCATTGTAAATGAACGCCCCCCACAGGTTCTGGTACACGTTCCGCATGGTCGCCCGGCTGATCTGGATCGCCGTCACCACGCCTTTCAGGCTCCCCTTGATGAGGGTGATGTCCGAGGCGGCGATGGCCACATCGGTTCCCGTCCCGATGGCGAAGCCGACATCGGCCTGGGCCAGGGCGGGTGCGTCATTGATCCCATCGCCCACCATGGCCACCGTCTTCCCTTCGAGCTGGAGCTTCTGGACGTTGTGCGCCTTGTCCTGGGGGAGAACCTCGGCCAGGACCCGATCCACGCCCACCTGGCGGGCGATGGCCTTGGCCGTCCGCTCGTTGTCACCCGTGATCATGACGACCTCGAGCCCCATGCCCTTCAACACCTGGATCGCGGCCTTCGAGTCCTCCTTCACTGTGTCCGCCACGGCGATGACCCCCGCAGGTTTGCCGTCAACGGCCACGAACATGGGGGTCTTTCCCTCGTCCGCCAGCCTGGCGGCCTGTCCCTCCAGGCCGTCGGACGGCACCTTCCGCTCCTGCATGAGCTTCAGGTTTCCCAACAGGAGGCGCCGCCCCTCGATCGTGGCTTCCACCCCCAGGCCCGGAATAGCGGTGAAGGTTTCGGCGTCCTTCAGCGCGAGGCCTTGCGCCTGGGCCCCCTCCACGATGGCGGCGGCCAGGGGGTGCTCCGACGACTTCTCCACCCCGGCCGCCAGGCGGAGAACCTCCTCCGCTTTGAACCCACCCGTTGTGATAACATCGGTAAGCTCGGGCTTCCCCTTGGTGATCGTCCCGGTCTTGTCCAGGATGATGGTCTGAAGGCCCTTGGCCGCCTGCAAGGATTCTCCCGAACGGATCAGGATCCCGTTCAGGGCCCCCAGGCCCACCCCGGTGGTCAGCGACATCGGCGTCGCCATTCCCAGGGCGCAGGGACAGGCGATGATGAGCGTCGTCACGGCGACGATGAGCGCAAAGATGATCCTGGGCTCGGGCCCGAAGGTGTACCAGACCATGAACCCCAGGATCGCCAGGATGGCCACCGATGGCGTGAAATAGCCGGAGACCACATCCACGATCCGCTGGATGGGCACCTTGGAGCCCTGGGCATCCTTGACCATCCGGATGATGTTGGCCAGGGCCGTGTCCTTCCCCACCCTGGTCGTCCGGAACTTGAAGCTTCCTGTCTTGTTGATCGTGGCACCTATCACCTCGTCGCCCACCTTCTTCTCGATGGGGATGGACTCGCCGGTGACCATGGACTCGTCCACGGCCGAGGAGCCCTCCAGCACCTCGCCGTCCACCGGAACCTTCTCACCGGGACGGACGATGACGGTATCACCCACCAGGACCTCCTCCACCGCGATGTCCCGCTCCTGCCCATCCCGGACGACCCGGGCCGTCTTGGCCTGGAGGCCGATCAGCTTCTTGATGGCGTCCGAGGTGCGCCCCTTCGCCTTCAGCTCCATCGCCAGGCCCAGGACGACCAGGGCGGTGACGACCACAGTCACGTCGTAGTACACGTCCAGGAACTTCGAACTGGGGAAGACTTCCGGGAAGAGGAGGACGATGGTCGAGTAGATCCATGCCACGCTGGTCCCCAGCGCAATCAGGGTGTGCATGTTGGCCGACCGGTGCTTGAGCGCCTGCCACGCCCCCGTGAAGAACTGGTTGCCGCTGTAGAGGAGGACCGCCAGGGAGCCGACCCCCATCCCCGCCCAGATGTACCAGAGCTGGGGGCTGTCACGTGGGAACCAGTCCCGGAGCACTGGAAAGAGCCACGGGTAGCTGAAGATCATGGTGAAGGTCCCGACCGCGGCCCCGAACCACCACTTGCGCATCAGCGTCCGATATTCCCGGTCCCGGGCCTCGGCCTCCTTGTCCGTCGCCTCCGGGCTGGCGGGGGCCGGGGTGTCATCGACTCGATAGCCAGCAGACCCGACTGCGCGCTTGATCGCCGTGAGGTCGGCCACGCTGGGGAGATATTCCACCGTGGCTTCCTCGCTCCCGATGTTCACGCTGGCCTTCACCACGCCGGGGGTTTCCCGGAGGGCCGCTTCGATCCTCGTGACGCAGGATGCGCAGGTGATCCCCTCGATCGCGAACCGGGCCGTGGCTCCCTCGGTCCGGTAGCCGATGTCGCGGATGGCCCGCTCCAGCAACGGCACGGCGGTCTGGGCCGGGTCATACTCCACGAAGGCCCGCGCGCTGGCCAGGTTGACCGTCGCCTTTTTCACGCCCGGGATCGCCCGCAGGGCCTTCTCCACCGCCTGAACGCACTTGGCGCACGTGAGGCCGAAGACCGGCAGCTCCACCCGCTTGGGACCACCGACTCCCTCCTGCACGCCCGTCGTCACCGAGGGGACATGCTGCCCATGGCCCTCCCGAGGTCCTCCGGCATACTTAACCGGGTCGGCGGCAAATGTCGCCTCGCACTTCGCCGAACAGAAGTAGAAAGTCCGCCCGCCGTACTCCCGCCTGGCGTGGGCCTGCCCCTCTTCGATTTCCATCCCACACACTGGATCACGAACCGTCATTTCTGGTTTCCTTTCAACCCGGATACCTGAACACCGGGGCGGTTAGGGCGTACGACTGGAGATCCAGCGATCCGGACCCCGCGGTCAATTGCCCCCTTGGTCTGGGGCGTCTCCAGCAAAGCGAGAAGGCCAGCGGGCTCACCGGTCCCGGCGCCGGCCTGGTCTCGCCTCCTTCAGCTTCGCCTCGATGATCTCCTCGAACGCCTCGTAGGGGTAGGCGCCGATCAATCGCCCCCGGTTGATCAGGAAGCCTGGGGTCCCGGTCATGCCAATCGCCCGCCCGACGATGGTCTCCCGTTCAACCTTGTCCCGCGGCTGCTCCGTATCGAGGCACGCGTTGAACCCGCGCGTATCCAGGCGCAGCTCCTCCGCATAGCGCTTCAGGTTGCCTGCGGTGAAGGCGAGCGGCCCGGCACTGGAGAACAGCTTGTCGTGATAGGGCCAGAACTTCCCCTGCTCGTGGGCACACTCCGCGGCGACCGCTGCCTGGACCGAGGCGGCTCCCAGGATGGCCAGATGACGGTACACGAACCGAACCTACCCGGTCCGGATGTACTTTTCCTCGATCCGCGGCAGGGTGTCCTGCCAGAACTTTCGGCAGTAGCCACACTGGAAATCCGAGAACTCCACGATGGTCACCTGCGCGTCCGGGCTACCAAGGGCAGGCCCGGGACCGCGCTCCAGGGCTTCCAGCAGGGTGTCGGCTTGGGCGGCCGCTTCCGCCTCCAGGCCCCAGAGAGCCAGCATGCAAACCAGGCCGATCATACCTGCAATGGGCCCAAGAATGCCAAGACGCTTCCAATCGTTCATCATGCCCGCTGCGCAGTTCATTCTTCCTTCAGCAATGCTTCCACCACCTGTCGGGCCGCCTTGCTGTTCCAGTCTCGGGCGCCCGCCTCGGCGCTCACGATTGTCCCCCGACGGTCCAGGAGATAACTCGTCGGCAATCCGGGGACCCCGTACTGGGCGAAGACCTCACCGGCCGGGTCCAGCACGATCAGAAAGGTCAAACCGAGCTCTTCAACGAAGGATTCCACCACCTGGGTTCCGGCGCGGTCTCCGGAGATGGCCAGGATCACCAGGCCCCGATCGCGGTACGCCTGGTAGAGCTTCTCCATGGACGGCATCTCGGCGCGGCAGGGGGGACACCAGGTGGCCCAGAAGTTCAAGAGCACGACGTGTCCTCGGTGATCGGAGAGGCGAATCCGATTTCCCGTGAGGCCCGCCAGGGCGAATTCGGGTGCCTCCACGTCCCGTTGGCCCGGGGCCTTGACCTGCATGGGCGGCGAGTCCAGAATGACTCCCTGCCGGCGAGCCATCAGGAAGGCCAGAACGACGAGCATCGCGGCGAGGAACAGGTTGTTCGCCGTCAGGTACCGGCGCCACGACCGCGCAGGCCTTGCCTGGGCTACTACGTCCGTGTCAGGACCGGAATCCGCTGACCCCGCGGACCGGAAGCCTCTGATCCGTCGGATCATCTCTTCACCGTTTCTCCGAGTCGCCGTGGCGGCTTCATGGCCACCACGAGCCACACAATATCGGCAAAGAGCGACTTGACGAAGAGCAAGTAGAGCCCAGCGCTGTCCAAAGCCTCTACCAGATCAGGGACCGAGGGAGCGGCCTCGATGGTGCGGGGCAAATAGGCAGCCAGCGTCCAGGCCATGCGGCTCCACGCGATGAGGGCAGCCAGGGGCGGCACAACCCACCGGAGGTAGGTCAGGGCCAGCCGCGGCGCGACCCCTGAGGGCGGTCGCAGGAATTCGAGGAGGACCAGATGCCCACCCGGAACGAGCACCCGGGCCATTTCCCCGGCGGCTACTTTGATCTCCATATGGCGAAGGCCTAGCCCCAGCGTGAGGTTGGAGATCGTCTCGGATCGCAGGGGCAACTGTTCCACCCGGGCCTGGACCCACGCCAGACGGGCCTCGATTCTAGAAGCCTTCCGGCGGGCCTGTGCCAGCATGGGGCCACAGGGATCCAGACCGAGGACCCGGCCCGTCACGCCGGCCTGTTCAGCCGCTGCCAGGGCCAGCCACCCCGTGCCGGTGGCGCAGTCCAGGATCCAGCCGCCCCGCGCAACGTTGCATGCCTCCACGCAGGACCGCCGCCAGCCGCGGTCCAGGCCACAAGAGAACAGCCGGACCAGGCGATCGTAATCCTTGGCAACGGCGGCGAACGCTTCGTCCACGAAGCGGCACTGATCCCCACCGGCCCGTTGCCAGAACCCTTCGAGCCCGCTGCCCCTCACAGTCTTTCCCACAACCACTGCGGGGTCAGCCGAATGAAATACGCATTCAGGCTGGTCATGGCACCGGTGAACAGCAGGACCCCCACGGCCACCAGCACCACCCCTGCCACCCGATCCACGAGGGGGAGAAACCGTCGAAAGCGTTCGAAGAACCGGTTGAACCTGTCCAGGGCCAGCGCGCTCAGAAAGAAAGGCACGCCTAGACCAGCGGCGTAGGCGGCCAGCATGGTGATACCGTCTGCCGCCCTCTCGGCCGTACCGGCCAGGGTCAGAATGCTGCCCAGGACCGGTCCCACGCAGGGGACCCAGCCGGAGGCAAATGCGATCCCCACCAGGAGAGAGCCGGCATAGCCAGCGGGACGCGCCTGCAGGTGCACGCGCCACTCGCGGTGCAGGAACGGCAGCCGCAGGACGCCGGCCAGGGACAGGCCAAACGCGATGATCAGAACACCCCCCACCTTCTGCAGCAGGCTGCGAGACTGGAACACGAGCTGGCCCAACAGGCTGAAGGAGGCGCCCAGCGCAATAAAGACCAGCGAGAAGCCCGCGATGAAGAGACCGGCGTGGAGGAGGGTGGCCGCCCGGCCCGGGGTAGTCCTCGGACCGCCAGCGGGAGCTACAGCAAGTCCCGACACCCCGGAAAGGAAGGCCAGGTACGACGGCACCAGGGGTAACACGCAGGGCGACAGGAACGACAGC
>CAZNWB010000148.1:0-6913 GCA_964576535.1 uncultured bacterium
ACCAGCGCATCAACAAGGGCATCCCGGCGTTCGAGGAGGCGCTGAAGAAAGCCGGGAAGCAATACACGCTGCACATGTACGAAGGCGCCAATCATGCTTTCAACAACGACACGTCGGAGGCCCGCTACAACAAGCAGGCGGCCGATCTAGCGTGGGCGCGCACCATCGCCTTCTTCAAGGCGAACCTGTAAAAAAGCGAGCCTAAAAAAGCGGGCCGACTGGCCCGCTTTTTTATGTACTAACCCTGGAGTTTCTTTAATCAATTCCCTTGACCCGCCAGTCCGCTGCGGGTAGCGTCCCCGTCACCCTCGGATTCCGGCTGGGTGCTGTCCCTGGCTCGGCTGTCTCGGCCGGCACGGGTTTCCTGTAACTCGCCGCTCCCGGCCGCGCCCCGTTTCCAACTTCCTATCGGGTTCATGAGGAAGAATAGTTAGCACCCGGCTAAATCAAAACGAATGGAGATACCCCTATGGATGCAATGAAGCAGTTTGCTAAGCAGTCGCTTTTGGTGGTTGCGAGCGCGGTAACAGTCTTGGTCGCAGGCTATTGGGGTTCGGCATTAGGCGATGAAGTTAAGGTCGCGCTTAGCGGCGATCAGGAAATCCCTCCTGTGACGACCTCTGCCTCTGGAACCGGCACCATCACTGTCGGAGCAGACAAGTCCGTTAGCGGCAATGTGACGATCTCTGGGATGTCGGTAACGGTTGCCCATGTTCATGAGGCCGCTGCGGGCAAAAATGGTCCTATAATCATTCCTTTGACGAACACTTCCGATAACGTTTGGACGGTGCCGGCAGGCGTAAAATTAACCGATGCACAGTACGAAAGTTACAAGGCTGGCAATCTGTATTACAATATGCATAGCGCCGCCCACAAGAGCGGAGAAATTCGTGGCCAAATAAAACCTTAGCCCGGCGAGGCGAACCCTCATTCAATCACCTTATCGGCGCGCAACACCAGTTCTTGCCGAATGGTGAGGCGGAGCGCCTTGGCGGTCCTTTGGTTGATGACCAGCTCTAGCACCGTAGGCTGTTCGACTGGAAGATTGCCCGGCTTTGCACCCTTTAGTATCTTGTCCACATAGGTCGCGGCGCGCCGATAATGTTCAGCCAGGTCCTGTCCATAACTCATCAGGCCACCGGCCTCTGTCATTTCCCGATTCGATGATATCGAAGGCAGGTGGTGTTTGACTGCAAGCTTTGCAATTTGATCCCGCTGCACGTCGAAGTACGAGTCCGCCGCCACGATCAGGGCTTCCGTACGTGCCCGGGTCATCGCGCCGAAGCCAGCCTCGATCTGCCTCGCGGTGCTCGCTTCAACGGCGAGGGCTTTCACGCCGATTGAATACGCGGCTCCTTGAATTTGTTCCAGAATTAAGGAATCACTCGGATTGGGCGGATTAATCAGCACAGCAACGCGCGATAATTTGGGAACCGCAACCCGCAATAGCTCAAGGTGCTTAGCGCTGACCTCGGTCACGATATTAGATAGTCCGGTGATGTTTCCTCCCGGTTGGGAAAGGCTCCTGGCGAACCCCTCACCGACCGGATCGGGAACCGCTACCATAACGATGGGAATCGTGGCTGTCGCTTGATGGGCAGCCTGGACGCTTAGCGTTGTCCCGGCCACGATGACATCCACGTTTAACCGCAGCAATTCCGCCGCCAAGCTCGGAAGGCGCTCATATTTGCCGTCCGCGAAACGCCACTGGATGATGAAATTCTTTCCCTCGACATAACCAAGCTCGCGCATGCCTTGCCGAAATCCCTCATACACTCGGGTCGACGACGAATCGGAAGCCAGGAAGCCTATGCGCCAGACCTTCAGTTGCTGCTGGGCGAGCGACGCAAGTGGCGCTGCGAGTACGGCGCCACAAAGCACGGCACGCAGCAGGATTTGCCGCATGCGCGACGCTCGGTGTTGCCGAAAGTCTGTGGAACCGACCTCGACCATATCGCCCCCTCCCTAGAGAAGGCACAATCTCATGCTTTGGGTAACGATGTCGTGGGGCGTTGGGCGCAAGCACAAAGGCATGCGCACACGCGACCCATACCCTCGCATACTAGGGCAACTATTACCGTAAGCCAAGATGAATCATACGATCGGGCGCCCCTTGAGGTCCGCCGCTCCTGCCTGCGTCGAGCTCAGGCGAGACGGGCCCGCCTCATCCGGAAGGTGTACGAGGTCGATCCCCTCCTGTGTCCGCGCTGCGGCGGCACGATGGAGGTGGTCGCCGTGATCGAGCGGTCGGCGGTCGTCCGGCAGATCCTCTGTGGTCTTTGCGGCCTCTGCGGTAAGATTTTTGGGCTCAAAACAGGAGAGCGGCCCGCCTGGGCCGCTCTCCTGTTTTGTGTTTTCGCTGAAAGCTGATGGCTGACTGCTGAAAGCTGCCTTACGGAAGCAGCCGCGGGTCCTTGCCGCGCTCGGCGGCCATGACGCTCCGGGCGCCGTTCACATCGGCCCGGTCGTGGACCAGCGCCACCACGGCCGCGGCCATGGCGCGGGGATCCTCGCGCCCGGGGAAGATGACGTTCCGCCCGATCAGGGCCCCTCGAAGGTTGGCCCCGGCCTGCATGGCTGCATGCAGGTCCTGCAGGACCGGGACGGGATCGCCGGTCACCTCGCCACCCAGGACCAGGATGGGCAAGGTTGTCGCCCGGGCGACCTTGGCGAGCCCTTTGCACGAGGGGATCTTCAGCCAGGTGTTGAGCGAGGAGGCGCCGAGGGCTGAGGCGACGCTGACCATGCCGGCCAGATCCTTCGCCGTCCGCTGCACGACGTACCTTCCCTTCACGCGCTTCACAGGCAGCGGTTCCAGGAAGGCCGTGAGGTCGGCGCGGACGCACGCGCTGACGGCGTCGGCGCACGCCAGGATGGTGCGACCCGACGCAGGGTCGGTCGGGTCCAGGCGGAACATGAACTTGGCCCCGTCCATGCGCAGGGCCTGCATCCGCTCCGTGGTGAAGGATGTGAAGGCGTCCTCCATCTCGAATACCGTCCCACGGAGACCGCCACGGTTCATGCATCCCACGAGCAGCCGGTCGTCCAGAACGCTCGCGCCGCCCCGCTCCTTGATCAGCCGGGTCAGGATGAAGAGATCCTCGATGAGATCCGGCGTCCCCATGACCCCGTCAATCCCCGGACACGTCAGGACCCGGAGGATGCGGGCCAGGTAGGCATGCCGATCCGCCATGCCCAGGGGGTCGTCTTTCACGTTCAAGACATTCCGGCCCGGATGATCGGCGGCTAGGATCACCAGGGTACCATCCGGCGCCGGGACAGAGCGTCGCTTGCGCCGCTCCGCTTCTTCCTGGACGATGGCGGGCCGTTCGATCCGCACGTCGGTAATGGCCGCGTACAGGTCAGGCGGCAAGAAGGCGATGGGATCAAAGAACTTGGCGACGGTCTTGCGGGCTGGCATGGGACGACTCCTTCCGGTACGGCAGTTCACGGGGCATGCAATCGCGGGAAGAGGGGAACCAGGGCCTGATACACTTCCTCAAACACGGCGCGTCGTCCGTCGTAGAAGCGGACCGCGTCGGGATCGGGGGTCAGGCTCCCCTGGACCGGATTCCATTGTCGCGCAGTTGCGTCCACGTCGTCAATCAGATCTATCGAGCGGGCCGCCAGGAGGGCGGCGCCCAGGGACGCGGCCTCGGTGTACCGCGGGCGGAGCACCGGGACGCCCAGGATATTTGCCTTGATCTGGAGCCAGAGTTCGGATCGCGCCCCACCCCCCATGGCGAGCACCTCGCCCGGGTCGAGGTCCAGGGCGCGAAGGCCCTCCAGGCAGGCGCGCGCCTCGTAGCCCACCCCCTCCATAATGGCGCGGGCGACATCCCCCCGGCTGCGGCCTAGGCTGAGGCCCAGGAAGAGGCCGCGGGCATCGGCGTTCCAGCGCACGGAGCGCGCCCCCATGAAGAAGGGAAAGACCAGGAGATTCCGCGCCCCCGGGGGGCTCGCGGCGGCCTCGTGCTCCAGCGCTGCGGCGTCCTCCGGAGAAAGAGCCAGGAGGTCGCGGAACCAGCGCATCAACGAAGCGGACGTGGCGATCCCCAGCTCCAGGAGCCAGCGCCCGGAGATGGCGTGGACGGAGCATGGCACGCGCCCCAGGTCTTCCGGCAGCCTGTCGATGGTCATGGAGATGTTGCTCGCCGTCCCGGTGGAATCCATCACCCGGTGCCCGAAGACGCCGGCGCCCACACCCTCGCACGCGCGGTCCCCGGCGCCCAGGGAGACCGGGATGCCCGCCGGCAGGCCCAGGGCCTGCGCGGCCTCCCGCGAGAGACGATACGGCGCCTCCGTGGATCGGTAGATCGGCGGGAACTGATCCTGGCGGACGCCGACGCGCCGGAAGATGTCCGGCCACCAGACGTGACGGCGGAGGTCGAACATCATGGTCCGCGACGCCAGGGTGAGGTCTGTCACCGCCTTTCCGGTCAGGCGATAGTAGATGTAGTCCCGGGTCTGGAGGAACGTCGCCGCGCGCTCCAGGATCTCGGGCTGGTGCTCGCGAAGCCAGAGGAGCTTGCAGGCGGTGTAATTCGGGTCGGGCGGCAGGCCCGTGTGGTGGTGGAGGAAGTGAACCCCGAACTCCTCCCCCAGTCGCACCGCCTGATCCCGGCACCGGCGGTCCATCCAGATGATGCAGCGGGCCAGCGGCCTCCCATCGCGGCCCATGGCCACGACGCCCTCGCGCTGGGAGGACAGACCGAGGACGGCGATGCGGGCGGGGTCCTGGCCCGCCAGGCACTGCCGGGCGGCTGCGACGGCGGCGCGCCACCAGTCCTCGGGGTCCTGCTCGGCCCAATCCGGCTGGGGATGGTGGATGGGGTACGGCGCATCGGCGGACGCGAGCAAGGTCCCCTGTGCGTCCCACAGGCACACCTTGCAGGCGCTGGTGCCGATGTCGAAGGTGAGGATGGTCTCGGCCGCCATGGTTTCTTCGGGATGGGTCGAAGGTTACAGCTCCAAGACCTGTCGTAGGGATTCCGCAACGCGACGTAGATCCGAGGCGTTGAGGCGTCCCGGACGGTGCAGAACGCGCGCAGCCGCGACTGTTGCCAGCTGCATTCTCACGACGGACGGCGCGACAAGTCTGGCCTCGCGCCACCTGGCTAGTGCGACGTCAGTTGCGGTACGGGGCGCATGGGTGGTGATCGCCGCCACAATCACGTCGCCGCGCTGGTTGTATGCCTCGCTACTGACCACGACGGCGGGTCGCACCTTTGCGAGCGTTCGGTCGCGGAACGGAAATGGGAGGAGCACCACGTCGCCCCTGGCGAACGCCATAGATGTCTCTCCAGTTGTCGTAGACCGCATCCCCTGGATTGTTCCACGTTTTCCACAAGGCCTCTTCTGACACGAGGCTGTAGTCCGTCACTTCCCTTCGATATGGGCTGCGTCCGCCCTTTGAGTGTGGCGTGATCTTTGGCAAGCGGCCCAGCGCGTTCGAATCGATACGAACAGTCCTTCCCAGGCGAATGGCACCCAGAATGCCGCGCGAAATCCACCGTCGAACTGTTCGCTCGCTGACGCGCATCTGACGAGCGGTGTCCCGGATCGAGATATAGCTTGCCTCCATCGTAGCCGTCCTCCCGCATCGCAGTTGGCTGGGAAAGCTTCGCAGGAGTGTCCCCGAATGTCAATAAATGTCCTGAGTTGTCAGGATAGCGCGTCCACCAGCTCCCGAGTGTCCACGAGAATCCGGGCCCCAGCGGAGCCTCGGTGGCTACGGCTTTACCAGGATCTTGAGGCCCTTGCTCTGGCGAAGGGCGTGGATGGCGGCTTTCGTCTCGGAGAGCGGGTACTCCACGCCCAGGAGCGGCCGGAGGTTCAGGTGCGGCAACCATCGCACGGCCCGATGGAACGTGTACGGGCGCATGTAGGAAGTCTTGATCCGTATCTCTTTCTCGAAGAGCCGGTACGGACGGACGGAGGCCGCCGCGGCCGGGTCTGCCACCCCCACGATGAAGACGGTCCCGCCCTTCTGGACGAATTCGATCCCCTGCTCCAGGAGGGCCGGATGCCCGACGCAGTCAAAGACATACTCCGGTCCGAGCCCGTCCGTCTCCGTCTTCAGGGTGGCGGCCAGGTCCTCGCTCTTGGGGTCCACCGGGATGCCCCCCACAGCCTTGGCCAGGGCGCGCCGGTGCGGGACCGGCTCGGACACGATGACCTTGGTGATCCCGCCGTGGAGCAGGAGCTGCGTCATGATGAGGCCGATGGTCCCGCCCCCCTGCACCAGGGCGACGTCGCCGGAGCGGATCTGCGTCACATCCAGGACCCGGAGGCAGCAGGCCACCGGCTCCGCCAGGGCGCCGATCTCGAAGGGCAGGCCGTCGGGCAGCTTGTGGACCATGCGCTCCAAGACGCTGGTGTACTCGGCGAAGCCGCCCGGGTGGGCATACCGGCTGGTGCAGAGATGCTCGCGCCCATCCCGGCAGAAGTAACACCGGTCGCAGGGCAATCCCTGCTCCACCGCCACATGGTCGCCGACCTTGAGCTTGGTCACGTCCTTGCCGACGGCCGTCACGGTCCCGACATACTCATGGCCGAGGATGCGCGGCGGAGTGAAGAGCGGGAATTTGCCTTCGAGGATGTGCACATCGGTCCCGCAGACCCCGCAGGCCGCAACCTTGACCTGGACGTCCAGGGGGCCCGGAGTGGGAAGGGAGACCTCTTCGATGTCAATCTGCTCGACGCCACGCCACATGGCTGCCTTCATGGGTTCCGCTCCTTCTGGCTGAGATTGGCGATCCGTCCGAGTATATCCCGGGCCTCCCACCCCTGCAACAGATCGCCCGACTAAGAGCGTTCGGTTGTTTCCGCCTTTGGCGGATTCGGTGGCTCGGTGGCTCCCGAACAACCGAACTCCCGAACTACCGAACCACCGAACGCTTTCAGTTCATCT
>CAZNWB010000149.1:0-6723 GCA_964576535.1 uncultured bacterium
GCTGTCGTCCGATCCCAGGATGAATTTCTTTCGAACGACGGTCACGCCGGAGTTTCTTCACGAGCCGGCAGGCTAGGCCCTCTCCCATGAAGATTATCCTGGATACGGTCCCCTTGATTTATAGCGGGGGTGCTGAACGCCGGACGGCGTTCCATCTGTATCGTGAATTGTTGACGCTGGATCGGGACGATGAATTCGGATTGCTGTGCATTGACCGGTTCCAGCGTCGGTCCAAGTGCAAACCACTCTTGGCCATCCGGGACATGCCGGTTCGCGAGGTGCACCTGCCGTTTCGTGTGCTGGAGTGGGGGTGGAAGTATCTTGACTGGCCAACGGTGGAGAGCTTGCTGGGCACCGTGGATGTGTACCATGTGGCCTGTGCCCATGCTCCACCGGCTCGGAAGGCGACGGTTCTCCTGACCGTGCGGGGCATCGCGGCGGAAGTGATTCCGGATCTGCTTCCCTCGGATAGGGTCAGGCGCCTGCGCGCGGTATTGCGGACCTCTATGCGGCACGCCCATTACTACCTCGCCGTGTCCGAGACCACCCGGAACGACATGGTCAGGTGCTTGGGCGTCGATCCGGAACGGATCTTCGTCGTGAACCATGGGGTGGATCCGATCTTCCGCCCGCCGAGCGACCGGTCGGCGCTGGCGACGCGCTTGCGGGCTCGATTCGGAATCGAGCGACCCTATATCCTCTATGTCGGGTGGATCGGTCGCCATAAGAATGTGATGGGGCTTCTGCGAGCGTACCGAGCCCTCCACGCCCGTGGGGTGACGGACTATGACCTGTGGCTCGTTGGGGGCCGGGACAGCGCTTGGGATGACGCCCAGGCCTTTCTGCAGCAACACGAGCTCCAGAGCCGCGTGCATCTCCCCGGGATGGTGGATCAGGACAGCCAGGACCTGACCGACCTGTACGGAGGGGCGAGCTGTTGCGTGTTTCCGAGTTTTTATGAGGGCTGGTGTTCGCCACCCACGGAAGCCATGGCCTGTGGTGCGCCCGTGGTGGCCTCCAACCGCTCGTCGCTGCCGGAAACGGTCGGAGAGGCGGCGCTGCTCACCGATCCGGACGATCCAAACAAAATCGCGCAGGATGTTGCCACCGTGTTGACTGATGGGAAGCTCCGGCAGGCCCTGGTGCGCAAGGGCTTCGAGCGGGTGGCGCAGTTGAGCTGGCCCGAGTCGGCCCGGCGCCTGATTGGGGTCTATCGGCAGATCGAGAGGGCGCGGGAGTGAGGGTCGGGCTTGACGTCTATCAAGCGAGCTTTGCCTACGGCGGTGTCTCGCGCTATGTCCGCGGACTCGTTCCGGCATTGGCGGGGGCCGGGCCGACGGACCACTTCACGTTGGTCAGCAACTACTTTCGCCCACGGGAAGTCCTCTGGCGTCATGACCGGCCCAACGTCTGCGTCCGAACGCTGCGTGTGCCGCGCCGACTGATGCAGGCCTGTTGGGACCATTTGGCTTGGCCTCCGATAGAGACGCTGGTCGGGCCGGTGGACGTCTTCCACGGGACCCATTTCGTGCTTCCAGCGACGCGGGCCGCCAGGCGAGTGCTGACCGTGCACGACGTGATGTTCCTGCGCCATCCCGAGTATTTTTCCAACCGATCGCTGAACGAGCGGTGGCACAGCCGGGAGCTGCGGGGAGCTCTGGATCGGGCGGACCTGGTGCTCGCGGACTCGGCGTGCACGCGAGAGGACATTGCTGATCTGTTGGGGTTTGACCGTGCACGGATCCGAGTAGTCCACGGTGGCGTGGAGGACGAGTTTTTCGTGCGCGAGGGTGATCCGCGCGGGGCCGAGGTGAGACGCCGCTATCGATTGGACGGGCCGTACTTGGTGTTTCTGGTCGGGACGCCCGAGCCGCGAAAGAATCTCGCTCGGACTGTTGAAGCCGCTCGGAGGGGAGCGCCGGGCGTCCCGTTGGTCATCATCGGGCCCGTGGCGGCCATCACGGCCCTATTGCAAGGCGATGCGCGGGGGATCAGGTGCCTCGGGCCAATCCCGGACACGGATCTTCCCCTGGTGCTGCACGGGGCGGAAGTCGCGCTGTATCCCAGCCTGTATGAAGGATTTGGCTTCCCGGCCCTCGAGGCGTTGGCGGCGGGGGTACCCTTGCTCACCTCGGACCGTAGCGCATTGCCGGAAGTCGTGGGCAATGCGGCGGTGCTGGTCAATCCGGAATCGGTGGAGGACATGGCTCAGGCGATTCGCAGCCTCCTCAACGATACGGAACGGCGGCGGAAACTGATCGCGCAGGGACGTGCCCGCGCCAAGGAATTATCATGGGACCAGGCAGCCCGGCAGGTGCTGGCGGTGTATCGAGAACTGCTCTAGGAGGGGGCGTCTGCCTGATCGGAGGAACGCATGGGGATTGACCCCCAAGGGCCGCCCCCCGCGCTGGGCCTCGACCGGACACGCTACAATCCGGCGATGCGCCGGATTTGGCCATGGCCCGCCGTGCTGCTGGAGCAGGTGGCGGCATGGATCAAAGAGCTCCCCGGAGATCTGTGGCTGGATGCGGCCTGTGGCGAAGGTCAATTGGGGGAGCTGCTGGGGAAGCGCAAAAGCCTTCTCGGCCTGGACATCGATTGGCAGCGTTTGGTGCGCGCTCGCAGCCATCCCTACGTTGCCCTGCTCCAAGGTTCAGTCGATTTGCTGCCGCTGGCCCGCGGAAGCTTGAACGGGATCGCCACCGTGGAGACCCTCGAACACGTCATAGACATGGACGCGGCCTTAAGAGAGTTTGCGCGGTGTCTCCGGACACCTGGGTACCTGTTGCTCACCATACCGTCCGTGACCCTTCGAAGTTTGTGGCAGATGCGGGTCAGCCGTCAGCCTGTGTATTGTGATCCGAGGGAACATCTTCGAGAATTCTCGGCCGTTCCCGTCCGAGGATTTCCGCACATGTTCGAGACGTGGCAAAACTTGGAAGCTCGTGTGGAGCGGCATGGGTTCGCCCTGCTGCGCGGGGGGGGCGTGGGATTTCTCTTCCCCATGTGGCAGGGCCGGTGGGCGTGGGTGGAACATTGCATGAATGTGTTGTACCGCGAGACGATCAACCGGTGGCTTGGGAGCCTGCCCGTGTTACGGAGATTTCCCTACTACCGGATCTATCTGTTCCAACATAAGGGAGGCAGATGACAGCGGTCGTGGGCGGGGACACCCCGTTTCATCACACCGTCATTCGCGGCGGCCTGTGGATGGGATTCGGGTTTGTCGGTCAACAGGCCATTGCCGTGGTCCGTACTCTGGTGTTGGCTCGCCTGTTGACGCCAGAGGATTTTGGGCTGGTCGGCTTGGTGACGCTGACGCTGTTTGCGGGCTTGATGCTGACCGAGTTCGGTTTGGACACTGCCCTTATCCAACGAGGCGACTTGCCGGTGAGATTTGTACACACAGCGTGGAATCTCATGCTGATCCGCGGGATTTGCTTGTTCCTGTTGTTGCAAGGAACCGCGCCATGGATCGCTGCGGCCTTTGATCGTCCCGGTGCGGAGTCCTTCTTGCGGGTTGGAGCGGTGAGTTTCTTGCTGGTGTGTGTGCCAGCGGTGCCTGCGGCGTTGTTGCTGCGGGAGCTTCGCTACCGTCGTCGGATGTTGCTCGATGCGAGCCGGGATATATCCGGCACCCTGTTCGCCATCGTGCTCGCCCTGTGGTTGGGGAACGCGTGGGCGCTGCTCCTTGGTCTGTTGCTCGGACAGGCAGTCGCCATGATCTTCGTGTGGTTTCTGCACGACTACCGACCTCGTCGGGCGATGGATCGAAAGGCCCTTCGGGTGTACGCAGAGGTTGGGCGTCATTTGTATGTCAGCGGGTTGTTAACGTATGTCGTTACGCGGGGTGACGACATCGCAGTTGGGAAGCTCCGGGGCGTCCACGCTTTGGGGCAGTATCAAGTGGTGTTCGGCATTTCGGAGATGCTCACGCGGGGCCTCAGCGAGATGGTGGGCAAAGTGGTGTTTCCGGCCTACGCGCGGATTGTGGCTGAAGGTCGTCAGTTGGTAGACGTGTTCGATGAGGTGTGGTGCGTGCTCTTGTTCCTATTGCTTCCTATTGGCGCAGTTACGTTTGTGTTCGCCGGGAGGATTGTAGCGCTATTGCTCGGAGACCAATGGGTGCCGGCGGCTACAGCCTTCGCGGTATTGGCGGTGGCGCAGACGCTGCGCGCCCTGGCTGCGGCGTGCGGCAGTTTCATGTTGGCGGCAGGGAAGACGATGTATCTCCCGCGGATCAAGTTCCTCGAGGTGGTGTGTTTTGGGGTGCTGATTGTCCCGCTGACTACGCGCTGGGGGTTGGTGGGTGCGGCGAGCTGTCTAGTGGTTATGTATAGCCTGAGCCTGGCGGGACATGTGTATGGTGCCCATCAGGTAGCCCCTATTTTGGGGCGGATGCTCCGCAGTTCATGGGAGCCGCTGGCGGTCACGGTGTCGCTCGCTGCCGTGGCTTGGCGCCTGTGTCCGGATAGTGACTTTTCTGTCGTTATCTGTATAGCCCTCTGGGTGGCCATCTGGATCAGCTATTTGCGGATACGTCACGCCAGATTGGTCCGTAAAATATGGGGCGCAGTCCAAGGGAATCTCACCACGGCCCCGCCCTTTGGCACGCCGGTGTCACGATGATTATTGGTCGTGTTATTAAAGCGGCCATACGAAATGTCATCACTCTTTCGATGAGGCGGTTACCCCGAGGTCCTCATATCACCCGGTATTACATGTATCGGCGTCTCGCGGAAGTCGTAAAGCGCGAGCGCATTTCTGGAAGAATCCTGTCTATTAGTGGATCGTTACGCCTCTGTGCGTTTTTCGCTTTTCACGATTCTCACATAACGGAGGTCAATTATCCTGATGTCAACATCCTCAATCTTCCGTTCCGCAATGACGAGTTCGATCATGTTGTGAGCGACCAAGTCTTGGAACACGTTGAAGGCGATCCTCAGAGGGCGATCGATGAAACCTGGCGCGTGATACAGCCCGGGGGACTGGCGGTACATACGACATGTTTTGTGAATCCATTGCATCGAGAGCCTGGTGAGTTTTGGAGATTCTCTCCCGATGCTTTAGAATTTCTTTGTCGGAGGTTTTCAAGAATCGTCGATGTGGGTGGTTGGGGGAATCCATATGTATGGCTGGTTGCGTCACTTGGTCTCCGGGGTGAGGGGATCCCGGAGGCGCGCTGGCATCCCCTTCACAAACTCGCGATGCTTAATGACGAACGTTGGCCGATTGTAACGTGGATTGTGGCACAAAAGTAGCGCAGTCGATCTGATGGAATGCGGGCTATGCGGATCGCGTACCTTGCGTTGATCGAAATTGACGTCGCGAATGCGTGTCTGGTTCACACCCGTGAGATTGCTGAGGGACTGGCTGCGCTTGGTCATGACGTGACGTTGATTTTGCCGCGACCTCTACGTATGCAGGCGTGGCACGGAGTCCGGCATGTCTGGGTCCGGTGGTGGAGCTTTGATCGGTTGGGGGAGTGGGCGTTTTTTGTTGAAAGCGCGTGGCGCCTCTGGCGGCTTCATCGCCGTCAACGCTTTGATCTGCTCTATGTGCGGGAAATGGCGCGACATCCGTTCCTGCCCGCCCTGGTGCGATGGTTGCGATTGCCGTTGTTCGTCGAAGTGAATGGTTGGGTACTTGATGATTTGCGGCTCCTTGACGCTTCCCGAAGGGAGTTGCGGGCTGCCGAGGGGTGTCAGCGGAACTTATTCTGGGCCGCCATCGGCATTTTGGCGAGTGCGATCGGCAATGCGGAGAAGATTGTCACGTATTACGGCATCCCGAAACAGGGGGTCCATGCTCAGGAGCTAGGTACTAACACGGCGCATTTTACGCCGGGCGATAGACGGCGGGTCCGGGCAGATCTTGGCTTACCTGTGGATGGGCAAATCATCCTGTTTGCAGGCAGTTTCCATCCGGATCACGATCTAAGCACGCTGGTGAACGCCTTTGCTCAATTGGTGGCTAAAGGCTTTGAAACGGTCCGGCTCCTGCTGGTGGGTGATGGGCATCAGTGGGAGGCGATCCAGCGATCTGTTGCCTCGTCGGGGATAACCGGGAGTGTGATCATGGCCGGTTTTTGCCCTTACGAGAAGATCCCGTTGTATTTTCAGGCCGCGGATATCGCCGTCGTGCCGCTGAGGGCGGGGAGGATCAAACGGCAGAATGGTGCCGTTACCTTAAAGCTTTGGGACTACATGGCAGCCGGGTTGCCTGTGGTGGTCACGGACTTCCCTCATACTCCCAGCGCCTCCTTGCTGGTCGACAAGGCATATGTCGTCCCTCCGGAAGACCCGAATGCGATGGCAAAAGCCTTCGTGGATTTACTGGGGAACGTGGACAAGCGCGCCCGCTTGGCGCAGGCCGGGCTCAACTACGTGAGGCACCATCGCACCTGGCGACAGGCGGCGGTCGAGACGGCGGATTTCATTGCGAAACGCCTGAAAGAGATCCCCTAACATGTGCGGCATTGCCGGCATTGTCTCCCCCGGTCGTCTCGCGACCTCCCTCACAGCTCCGGTGGAGGGTATGTGTGCAGCCCTTTACCACCGCGGGCCTGATGGGATGGGTACCTACGTTGCCGATGGGGTAGCCCTCGCTCATGCGCGCCTAGCCATCATTGATTTGGGGGGGGACGGGCAGCAGCCGATGGCAAACGAGGACGGCAGCCTGCACCTAGTGGTCAACGGCGAGATCTACAACTACCGTCGGCTT
>CAZNWB010000150.1:0-6714 GCA_964576535.1 uncultured bacterium
TACGTGAGCGATCCAGACACACCGTTCCTTGACCCCATACACTAGCGAAACCGAGTCTCAGCTCGGTCGGTGAGCGTCCGCGTAGCGAGAGCCGACGATGGATGAGTTGATTCATCTCACTGCGCACTGCTCATGCAGATTCTGAAGGCTGGCGTGCTCTATTTCGCGCTCGTATTCGGAGCGGGTTTCGTGCTTGGGACCGTTCGCCTACTGTGGGGCGTCCCGCATTTCGGCACGAGAATAGCCGAGCTGATGGAAGCGCCCATCATGTTCGTAGTCACCGTTGTCGCCGCGCGGTGGATAGTTCGGCGGGTCGCCGTGCCGTCCACACATTCGAGTCGACTTGGGATGGGTTGCGTGGCGCTTGGCCTCCTGCTGGTCGCAGAGTTTACGCTTGTGCTCTGGCTTCGGGGCCTATCGATCAGCGGGTACCTTGCAAGCCGAGACCCCGTGTCTGGAACGGTCTACTACGCGATGCTTGGGGTGTTTGCGGTCATGCCGCTTCTGGTAGCTCGGAATGGAGTTCCATAATGGATAAGGGACGACTGGAAGCGTTCAGCGATGGCGTGATTGCCATCATCATCACCATCATGGTGCTGGCATTGACGGTGCCGCATGGAGCTGATTTGGCCGCGCTGCGCCCGCTGCTCCCGACATTTCTCAGCTATGGGCTGAGTTTTATTTTCCTCGGCATCTACTGGAATAACCACCATCACTTGCTTCAGGCCATCGAGCACGTAGATGGGCGTGTCCTGTGGGCAAATTTACATTTGCTGTTCTGGTTGTCGCTCATCCCCTTTGGCACGGGCTGGATGGGCAAGAACGACTTTGCCGCCTGGCCGGTGGCTCTGTATGGCTTGGTATTGTTGTTGGCGGCGGTCGCGTATTTTATCCTGACGCGAGCTTTGATTGCTCTCCACGGGAGGGATTCCGTGCTGGCCACCGCCCTGGGCCGAGACTTCAAGGGCAAGGTCTCGGTGGTGATCTATCTGATGGCGATTCCACTGGCCTTTGTGAGCGCGTGGCTGGCCTGTGGGCTGTACGTGTTGGTGGCGGTCATGTGGCTCATCCCTGACCGGCGCATTGAGAAGACTCTAGCCCAGTAATGCGTGGGATTACGTGGCATGCTGACAGCGGCAATGTCATCGAACCACCGCTTCCAGCCGCCTCGCCCCGCTGCGCTTCGCGCCGCTACGCGAGCGGCTGAAACGTGCCGTTAGGCTTTCACCTGCAAGTCGCCAGCGTCGAGACATCGAAAAAGGAGGCAAGGCAGAGATGATGCAGATATCTCCTGGTAGCAAGCGACGACTCGCTCTTCTGCTCTGCCTGGCAGTCGGGCTCGCGCTCTCAGGCTGCGCCATACGGCTGATCGCCGACTACGACGAGAGCGTGGATAAGACGACCACCGAAATCCAGAGGAAGGTGGAGAGATTCTTGATTAAGCTTGAGCGGAGCGTCGGCACTCCCGCGGCGGACTATTCGCAACATGTCGCCGTCTACGATGACGTCCGTGTGGACCTCAGCGCTCTCAAGGTCCGAGCCTCGGCCATTCCCAAGAACAGCATTACCGTAGAGCAGATAGACCTTGCCTCGGACAGTTGGTCGAAGCTGGAGCAACTGCACAAGGTAGGATTCAAGAGCAAGGAAGAAATTGCTCCTCTCAGGCGGAATTTTAACCAGGCGTTCACCCAAATCCTGAAACTTGAACTCGCCAAGAAGCGTGGCGAGTAGAGGACGCCAAGGAAGAAAAGGAGAGACGGGGATGGCGATTGACGCGTCCGACATTTCCCGGAAGATGGTGCAGGCGGCTGCTGATTCCCTCAAAGGGAAATGGCCGTCAATCAGAGACTTCGCGGAGGCGGAATTCAAGCACCTTGCCGAGACGCTGGCCCTCATCGTCAGGTTGAAGGCCGAGGGAAAGATCACGGAGGATCAGGCCAAGCTGCACCTCGAGATCCAGAAAAACACAACGAGGATGGTTCTCCTGACGGCCGAGGGTCTGGCACTCTTACCCGTTGAAGCGGCGATCAACGCGGCACTGAAGGTGGTGAGGGACGCGATCAACAGCGCCATCGGCTTCGCGCTGATTTAAGCCCGGATTCTTCACCGCCAATCCCGCCGTATAAGGTATAGTAACCCGTGCGCCGGCTGATGCGGACCTTTTGGGTTAAGTCGGGAACGCTCCAAAGGTGGCGTAACGGAGGGGACAATCCCAGCGAGGCGGCCTGAAGGTGAGTGAGCAGATCCGCATCTCGGCGAAGACCCTGGGTGCTGTGGCGCTGCCCGACTTCTGCCCCCGCTGCTTCTGGATCAGGCTGTGCGTGAACGACAAGCTGCCCTTCCAGATCTTTCCGGGTATCTTCAGTTCCATCGACTCCTACAACAAGCGGATCGTCCATCGCTGGTTTGACCGGCACGGGGGCCCACCCCCCTGGCTCGGTGGCCTGGGGGAGATCGTGGGATACCGGGAGCCGCCGCACTTCTCGAAGTTCAACATGGTCCAGGAGGAATTCAACATCCTCCTCACCGGTGCCCCGGATGCCGTGTTCGTTCGAGCGGACAGGTCCCACCTGATCGCCGACTACAAGACAGCCAGGCACACGGGGGCTCAGGACCGCCTCCTCCCGATGTACGAGGCCCAGCTCAACGCGTACGCGTTGATCGGCGAGCAATGCGGCCTCAAGCCGGTTTCAGGCCTCGCCCTGATCTACATGGAGCCCGTCACCACCGATGGTGCGACGGATCAGGACGAAAGCCACCGGGAAGACGGGTTTGTCCTGGGCTTCTCGGCGAACATCATCCCCGTCAGTCGTGACGAAGGGAAACTCCGACCCCTCTTTACCAGGGTCAGGCAGATCCACGACCTCGCAACCGCGCCCGTTGGGCGCTCGGGGTGTAAGGATTGTGGACTGCTGGAGCAGCTCATCCACGTTGCTGGGGCATAGTGGCATGATGCCAGGACTCGCCTACCTTCGCGAGCGCGGATACTAGCCCGTGGGCTGGCAATAGCTCACGAAGTACTGGTGCCCGTACTTGACAGACAAGACAAGCGGGGAGGGTTCATGGCCGCCACGAAGACCAAAATCGTCGCGCCTGAGATTAGCCTTCTTCTTCGGGTCATTGACGAAGCGTACGAGAAAAAGGCCTGGCATGGTCCCAATCTGCGTGGCTCCGTCCGGGGACTCGATGCCCAAAGAGCCGCGTGGCGGCCCGGAGCCAACCGGCACAACATCTGGGAGATCGTCGTCCACGCAGCCTACTGGAAGTACGCCGTGCGGCGCAGGATGCTGGGGGAAAAGCGAGGCTCGTTTCCGCTCAAGGGGTCGAATTGGTTCGTTCGCCCGACAAGCTTAACCGAGGAGGCCTGGCGGGACGACATCACCCTGCTGGAAGACATGCACCGGAAGATGCGGGCGGCGGTCGCCGCTTTCTCGGCGAAGGACCTGCAGAAGATTCCCCGCGGCAGCAAAGTCAGCAACGCGGCTATCATCTACGGCATCGCCTTGCACGATGTTTATCACGCCGGCCAGATCCAGCTCCTGAAGCGCCTGGCCGCGCGCATAGTTGACGTATGACCTACAAGAGGATGTTGCCAGAGGTAGGGTCGGAGGACGGCGCGGCTTCACGACCGATGACGCAGCGCCGCTTCCTGGTCTTCCTCGCCCTTGCCGTTGCCGGTCTGATCCCCATCGCGCCGGCGAGGGCGGACGAGCTCGGTCGGGTGAAGCAGGTGTACGACGGGGACACCGTGCTCCTCGAGGACGGCCGACGGGTCCGGTATCTGGGGATCAATGCACCGGAATTCCGCGAGCCGTTCTATCTGAAGGCCAAGCGTCTCAACGAATCCCTCGTTCTGGGCCGCGAGATCCGTCTGGAATCTGATGTGGAGCGAGCGGACGCGTTTGATCGGCTGCTGGCTTACGTGTACGTCACCAATCAGATGGTGAATGCCGAGCTGGTCCGGCAAGGGCTCGCCCATGCATTCTTTGTGGGTCCCGGCCGGAAGCACAACGCCCTGTTCCTTCGCCTCCAGAACGAGGCAAGACAGCGCAGGCTCGGCATATGGTCTGTCCGGGGGCGCCCAAAGGATCTCAAGATTACCAGTGTCCGGCTTCGGGATCCCGCAGATCCGGACCCCCACACGCCCTACGTTCGCATCACGAACCTGAGCAACGACGCGATCCGGCTCGCTGCTCACGTGCTTTCGAACGAGAGCGGAAGCCGATTCGTCTTTCCGGACGTGGTTGTGGAGCCTGGGTATACCGTCCTTGTGGTGAGCACGAGTGGACCGGATGGGGCCGACAGCAGAGGGCAACTGATCGTGCACTGGCCGGCCCAGGCCACCGTGTGGGACCCGAACGAAGATACGGCCTTTCTGCTGGATCCAGCCGGGACCGTGGTGGACACGTTCCCCTACAAGGCAAGACGGACAACCCGATCGCCTCGAGCCTCGCGGGGGCAGAACACCCAGCGAAAGTAGGACTCCCGCCGGCAGGACATGTCAGGCCTGGAGGGATTTGCCGATGCGGATCGAAACGTTAGCGGTGCATGCCGGTCACACGACTGATCCGAGTACGAGTGCGCTGACTCCCCCGATCCACCTGTCCACCACCTTCGAGCGCGAGGCGGACGGGAGCTACCCTCGCGGGTACATCTACGCCCGAAACAACAACCCGAACAGGATGGCGCTGGAAGAATGCCTCTGCGCCCTGGAGGGAGGCGCCGCGGCCGCGGCCTTTGCCTCCGGCTCGGCCGCCACGATGAGCGTGTTCCAGGCACTGTCGCCCGGCGACCACGTCATTGCGCCGGTTGATGCCTACCACGGAACGAGTCGCCTTTTGCGGGAGGTCTTTGCGCCCTGGGGCCTGGAGACCACCTTTGTGGACATGACCGATCCCGCCCAGGCACAGCAGGCCGTTCAACCGCGAACGAGACTCGTCTGGGTCGAGACGCCGTCGAATCCCCTGCTGAAGGTCACCGACATCGCCCGCATCGCAGAGATTGCCCACGCGGCCGGCGCGCGCTGCGTCTGTGACAATACGTGGGCCACCCCCATCCTCCAACGCCCATTCGAGCTTGGTGCCGACTTGACCATGCATGCGACCACCAAATACCTGGGCGGACATAGCGACGTCACGGGCGGAGTGGTCGTTGCCAGGGCCGAGGAGGAGTTCTTTCAGAGGGTGAGGAAGCTGCAGATCCAGACGGGGACTGTCCCCTCCCCCTTTGACTGCTGGCTCGTGCTGCGGGGCATCCGGACGTTACCCTACCGCATGCGTGCCCACTCGGAAAATGCTATGAAGGTTGCGGGGTACTTGAGCCACCACTCCGGTGTTGAAGCAGTTCATTACCCCGGGTTGAAGGAGCATCCCGGCCATGGGATCGCGGCCCGACAGATGGGCGCCTTCGGCGGGATGGCCTCTTTCCTGGTGAAGGGGGACCGGGACAGCGCCATGGGGGTCGCCGCAAGGGTCCGGATCTTCACCCGCGCCACAAGCCTGGGAGGCACGGAAAGCCTGATCGAGCACCGGGCCTCGATCGAAGGGCCAGGCACACGCACCCCGGACAATCTCCTGCGGCTGTCCATCGGGCTCGAGAACGCGGACGACCTCATCGAGGACCTTGCCCGGGCTTTGGGATGACCAGACCGATGAGTCCCTCCTTCAAGATTCCGCTCGATCTGTCACATGCGGGAACGATCGCCTTCCGGATCGCGCGCCGTCTCGCCGTGCATGGGCCGGACTTCCCGCCGGAGAGCGCCGCCCTGCTAGGGGCGGTGAACGACCTCGTGGCCATGCTTCAACCGTACCGGGCGTCCGGGGAGAATCCACCAGGGGCGGAAGGACAGCGCGTTGTACAGGACGCCCTCCGGCTCGGCCGGCTGATCGTTGACGAGATCGAGCGCCTGCACTGGGGCGAGGACCGGCTGGGCCAGTGCATCCGGAACCTTTTCGAGTGCCTGGAGCACGGCGAGGAGGGGGCCGTGATCTCCCTCCGCGCGGGAGAAAATCCACACAGCCTGCAGCGCCCGGTGTAGGGTGCCAGCCGCACGCACGGCCGCGTCCTGTGGACGGACTGGAAGTGAGGTGCACCTGATGAACGTCGCATTCATCATCTATGATGGAATGACCACCCTGGACTTCGTCGGGGTCTACGACCCGGTGACCCGCCTGAAGACCATGGGGTTCATGCCCAACCTGGAATGGGACGTGTGTGCCCGGTCCGGAGCAGTCAAAGACGGGACCGGCCTCCAGGTCACGCCAAGTCAGATCGGTGGATCCCTTCACGGGTACGATATGATCATCGTGCCGGGTGGGTTCGGCTCCCGAAAGCTGGTGGATGATCCCGAATTCATCGGGTGGCTGAGAACCGCAACCCCGTGCAAGTTCAAGGTCTCCGTGTGTACGGGGGCCCTCCTGCTGGGTGCGGCCGAATTTTTGAAGGGCAAGACCGCGACGACGCATCGGAGTGCGTTCAAGGATTTGCAGCGGTTTTGCTCCTCCGTCGTGGATCGCCGGATCGTTGACGAGGGCGACGTCATCACCGCGCGGGGTGTCACGTCATCCATTGATCTCGGACTCTATCTTTGCGAGAAGCTGGCAGGTCGCGAGGCCAAAGAGCGCATCCGCCAGCAGATGGACTACGAGTCCACTTCCTGATTTGCATTCATTTGCGGTTGCAAGCGATCCCCTTGAAGGAGGCATCTTTCCATGG
>CAZNWB010000151.1:0-6705 GCA_964576535.1 uncultured bacterium
GCTAGGAGGACACAATGAAGGTTGGGTTTATCGGGCTCGGGACCATGGGGCGGCACATGGCGGCGAATCTTGCCAGGGCAGGTTACGACCTCACCGTTCATGACCTGCGGAGGGAGGCGGGCGCCCAGCTCCGGGCCGCCGCGTGGGCGGACAAGCCCCGTGGGGTGGCCGAGGCGTCCGAGGTCGTGTTCACGTCCCTCCCCGGCCCTGCCGAGGTCGAGGCGGTCGCGCTGGGGCCGAACGGCCTGCTCGAAGGGGTGAGCACGGGCAAGGTCTACGTGGACCTCAGCACCAACGATCCGTCCCTGGTTCGCCGCATCCACCAGGCGTTTGCGGTCAAAGGCGCTCACGTCCTGGATGCGCCGGTGAGTGGCGGGCCGCGCGGGGCGGAGACGCGGAAGCTGGCGCTCTGGGTCGGCGGCGACGAGGCGGTGTTCCAAAGGGTCAAGCCCGTCCTCGACGCCATTGGCGACCAGGCCTTCTACGTGGGGCCGATCGGGTCGGGATCGGTGGCCAAGCTCGTGCACAACTGCGCGGGGTACATGCTCCAGACGGCGCTGGCAGAGGTGTTCACGCTCGGCGTCAAGGCCGGCGTCGAGCCGCTCAGGCTGTTCCAGGCCCTGCGGCACGGCCACCTCGGGCGCCGGCGCACGTTCGACGGGCTCGTGGATCAGTTCCTGCCCGGCAAGTTCGAGCCCCCGGCCTTCGCGCTGCGGCTGGCCCACAAGGACGTCGGACTCGCCACCACGCTCGCCCGGACCCTCGGCGTCCCCATGCGGCTCGCGAACCTGACCCTGGACGAGCTGACCGGGGCGCTCAACCGGGGCTGGGGCGAGCGGGACTCGCGCGTGGCCATGCTCCTGCAGGAGGAGCGCGCCGGCGTCGAGATCAAGATCCCCGAGGAGCAGATCCAGGCCGTCCTGATTGACTTATGAATCGAGAGACGAGAGCCGGGAACGAAAGCCAGCTGGCAGCAGGCAGGCGGCAGTAGGCAGCAGAGACACGGGGACAGGGGGACAAGGAGACAAGGGGACGAAGTGCAGAGAAGGGGACGTAGTTCACTTAGTAAACTTATTGGCCGGCTTGGAACAGGACGGGGTGGGCCGGCATCGGCGCTGTCCGCCGCGCCGTCTGGCCGGGTCTGGGCCAGACGGGCGGGGGTTCCGCGGAAAGGCTTCTGCCCTCGTAGCAAAGGCTCGACGAGGGGCAAAAAGGCCTTGACACTTTTTTTCTCCACATGTTAGCTTGAGCCGCTTTTTTCACGGGTTTGCGGTTGGATTGGCGCCTCTCTGGGGCCGGCCTTTGGCCACATCCCCCTTCCCATTCCCGCATTGGACGCGCCAGAGACCTTTGTCCGTCAGACCCTGGTGGGCGCAATCGCCGTGGGCGCGGCCGGGGGCATTGCGCTGTTGCTGTTCGGCCGCCCCGAGTGGGCGATTGCCTTCAGCCTGGGGGCGGCCGTCAGCCTCGGCAATTTTCACCTGATCACGCTGGCCGTAGGGCGGCTGACGGACCCAGACGCCGCGCAGGCATCCCGGCATCTGTGGAAGGGCGCTCTGATCCGGTTCGCCATCGTCGGGATCATCCTCGTCCTGGCGGTGGTGGTGATTCGGCTGAATGTTCTGGCCCTCTTGGCCGGATTGATCTTGACCCAACTGGTGATGATCGGGTACTGGCTGGTGCGGTCGGCGCGGGCCATGTCTTGAATTCGCCACATTGACCACTCGACTTTTTGACCAATTGACTAAAGCTGTTGGAGGTCCGATGAGACGCCTGGGACGGCTCACCCGGTTGATCAGCTTCGCCTGCCTTTCCGTTCTGGCTGCGCTTCCGCCGGGGCTCGTGCTGGCGGCCGAGGAGGCTGCGAAGCACGAAGAGCCCGGGATCATCAATCTAAACGTGACGCTGCTCATCCAGGCGGTGAACTTCCTGATCCTCATAGCGCTGCTCTCCCGGTTCCTGTTCACCCCTTTGCGGAAGTTCCTGGCGGACCGGGCCGAGGGGATCGAGAAGGCCCTGGCCGAGGCCAAGGTCGCCCGCGAGGCGGCGGCCAAGGCCCAGGAGGAGCACCGAGCCCAGATCGTGGCGACGCAGCGCGAGGCGGCCGCCCTGCGCGACCAGGCCCAGCGCGAGGTGGAGGCGGAGCGGCAGCGCCTCTTGAAAGCCTCGCGGGAGGAGGCCCAGCGGCTGGTGGACGAGGCGCGGGCCGCCATCGAGGCGGAGGTGAGGCGTGCGCGGGCGAGCCTGCGGGAAGAGGTGGTCGGCCTCTCCCTGGCCGCGGCCGAGCGCCTGTTGGGCCGCTCCATGACCGGTGAGGACCAGAAGCGGCTGGCCGAGCAGTACGTGCGGGAGCTGGGGGGGAAGAATTGATCGCCGGATCGCTGGCCAAGCGGTATGCCAAGGCGCTGGCGGACGTGGCCGCCGCCTCGGGCGATCTCGAGACGGTGCGTCAGGAAGTTCGGGACATCGCCGACCTCTTGCGGGGCCACCGGGAACTGTCGCGGTTCCTGGCCAACCCCAGCGTCCTCCGGCGCGACAAGCTCAAGGCCTTTGAGGGGATCGTGGGCCGGATCAGCCTCCGCCCCCTGACGGTCACCTTCCTGCGGGTACTGCTCACCGCCGACCGCCTGGGCGCGATAGAGAGCATCGTCCGGGCCTACGAGGCGCTGGTGGACGAGCGCCTGGGCCGCGTCAAGGCGGAGGTGACGACCGCGGTGGCTCTGGATGGCGAGCAGCAGGAGCGCCTGCGGCAGCGGCTGGAGCAGGTGGCCGGGAAGCAGGTGTATCTCGAGGTCCAGCAGGACCCGAAGATCCTGGGCGGGCTTGTCGCCCAGATCGGCAGCCAGGTGTACGACGGAAGCCTGAAAACGCAACTGGCGCGGCTGCGGGAGCAGTTGGTGCGCGGCTAGGCACTTCGGCAGTGACAGAGTGACAAAGTGACAAAGGGATAAAGGGAGTAAGGGGGGAAGATGGCACAGATCAAGGCCGATGAGATCAGCCAGATCATCCGGCAGCAGCTCGCCTCGTACGAGGCTGCCATTGACGTGGCCGAGGTGGGCACGGTCATCGAGGTGGGTGATGGCATCGCCCGCATCTACGGGCTGGAACGCGCCATGGCCATGGAGATGCTGGAGTTCCCCCACGGCGTCATGGGCATGGCGCTGAACCTGGAAGAGGACAACGTGGGCGCCGTGCTCCTGGGCGAGGACACGCTGATCAAGGAGGGGGACCAGGTCAAGCGGAGCGGCCGGATCGCCTCGGTGCCCATAGGAGACGGGGTCATCGGCCGGGTGGTGGACGCCCTGGGGCAGCCGGTCGACGGCAAGGGCCCCATCGAGGCAAAGGAATTCCGCCCCATCGAGCGGCTCGCGCCGGGCGTGGTGGACCGCCAGCCCGTCAGGGAGCCGCTGCAGACGGGCATCAAGGCGATTGACGCCATGATTCCCATCGGCCGGGGCCAGCGCGAGCTGATCATCGGCGACCGCCAGACGGGCAAGACGGCCATCGCGGTGGACACCATCATCAACCAGAAGGGGAAGGACGTTTTCTGCTTCTACGTGGCGATCGGCCAGAAGCGATCCACCATCGCCCAGGTGGTGAGGATCCTGGAGGACGCCGGGGCCATGGCCTTCACGACCGTGGTGGTGGCCTCGGCATCGGAGCCGGCCCCGCTCCAGTACATCGCGCCGTATGCCGGCTGCACCATGGGCGAGCACTTCCGCGACACCAAGCGTCACGCCCTCTGCATCTACGACGACCTGTCCAAGCACGCCGCGTCCTACCGGCAGCTGTCCCTGCTGCTGCGACGGCCACCGGGGCGCGAGGCGTATCCCGGCGACGTCTTCTACCTCCACTCGCGCCTCTTGGAGCGGGCGGCGAAGCTGAACGACCAGCTCGGCGGAGGGTCCCTCACGGCGCTGCCTGTGATCGAGACCCAGTTGGGGGACGTGTCGGCCTACATCCCGACCAACGTCATCTCCATCACCGACGGCCAGATCTACCTGGAGACAGACCTGTTCTACGCCGGCATCCGCCCCGCGGTGAACGTGGGGCTGTCCGTGTCCCGCGTGGGTGGCAGCGCCCAGATCAAGGCCATGAAGCAGGTTGCGGGGAAGCTGCGGCTGGACCTGGCCCAGTACCGCGAGATGGCCGCCTTCGCCCAGTTCGGGTCGGATCTGGACAAGGCCACCCAGGCCCAGCTCAACCGCGGGCAGCGCATGGTGGAGGTGCTGAAGCAAGGACAGTACGTCCCCCTGCCCGTCGAGCGGCAGATCCTCATCATCCATGCGGGTACCGGCGGACACCTGGACGATCTGCCCGCGGAGGGCCTTGGCGCCTTCGAGCAGGCGCTCTACAAGTTCGCCGAGACCCGCCACCCGGGGATCTTCCGCGACCTCACGGAGAAGAAGGAGATCACCGACGCCCTGCGCGCCCAGATGGATCAGTGCATCCAGGAGTGCAAGGCGGAATTCGCCGCAACGGCGAAGTAAATGCGGAATGCGGATTGCTGAATGCGGAATGATCTCACAGGGGGATCCTGAAATTCCGCATTCCGAATTCCGCATTCGCCATTGAGTGTCATGGCGACTCTGAGAGACATCCGGCGGCGGATCACCAGCGTCAAGAGCACGCAGCAGATCACCCGGGCCATGAAGCTGGTGGCCGCGGCCAAGCTGCGCCGCGCCCAGGAGCGGATCCTGGAGGCCCGCCCCTATTCCTACAAGATGGGCGAGGTCCTCTCCGACCTGGCCCTGCGGTCCCCGCGGGAGCTGCACCCGCTCCTGGCCACGCGAGAGATCCGTGAGAACGAGACGGGAAGCCGGAAGATGCTGCTGGTGATCAGCGGCGACCGGGGGCTCTGCGGCGCTTTCAACAGCAACATCATCCGTCGCTCGATGGACTTCCTCCGGGGCTACCAGGCGGACCCGGAGATCACCCTCACCCTGATGGTGGTCGGGCGGAAGGTCCGCGACTATTACAGGCGGCGCGGGCAGTACACCGTGCGCTCCGAGTACGCCAACTTCTTCGACAAGCTGGCCTACTCCCACGCGGCCCAGATCGCCCAGGACCTCATCCGGTCCTACGTGGAGGAGGAGGTGGACGAGGTCCACCTGCTCTACAACGAGTTCAAGTCCGTCGCGACGCAACGGGTGGTGGTGGAGCAGCTCTTGCCGATCCAGCCGTCACCCGTTCCCCCGGATGCGGCGGTGGTCGAATTCCTCTTCGAGCCGTCGGCGGCGGACATCCTGGAGCGCCTGTTGCCCAAGCACGTCGAGGTGCAGGTGTACCGGGCCCTGATGGAGTCGCTGGCGGCGGAGTACGGCGCCCGCATGACCGCCATGGAGAATGCCACCCGGAACGCGTCGGAGATGATCGACCTTTTGACCATCCAGTTCAACAAGGCGCGGCAGGAGCGGATCACGAAGGAGCTCCTGGAGATCGTGGGGGGCGCCGAGGCCCTGAGACAGGCGAGGGGATAACGGCCGAACACAAAGGCGTTCGGTGGTTCGAGGGTTCGGTCGTTCGGTTGTTCTCGAACAGCCGAACTGCCGAACTACCGAACGCATTCGGGTGCGTGATGAGAACAGCGCATTGTTCCCTGTGCGGGCAGGACCGGCCCGCGGTGGCGAATCCCCTCAAGGCCCAGGCAGCGACGCCGGGAAGACTCGCGAGGCTCACCCGGGGTCTTTCCCGGGCCCAGTTGCTCCACCGGCCGGCCCCGGGCAAGTGGTCCATTCACGAGCTGGTGTGCCACCTGGCCGACACCGAGGTGGCGAATGCCTGGCGCTATCGCAAGGTGCTGGCCGAGGACGAGGTGGGGCTGACCGCCTGGGATCAGGATCGCTGGGCGGCCGGACATCAGTATCGGCGGCAGGATTTCCGGCTGGCCCTGGAGCAGTTCCGGATCCTCCGGGCGCGGAACCTGGCGCTGCTCAAGGTCGTGGGACGCAAGGCGTGGGACCGGACGGCGACCCACCCGACCTTCGGCAAGCTCAGCGCCGGCCAGATGCTCGTGCACCTGGCGCATCACGACGCGAACCACCTGGGGCAGATCGAACGCATCCGGAGGAGCCTCGTGAAGAGCCGAGAGTCGAGAGCCTAGAGCCGAGTCCTCGCGCGCAGGATTCGGAGAGCGGAGAGCCTAGCGCTGCGAGCCGAGCACACCCGGCCGCGGCAGGTAGCGAAGCCACAAGGGAGTGCGTGATGGCAAACGTAGGCAAGATCGTGCAAATCATCGGGCCGGTGGTGGACGTGGAGTTCGAGCCGGGCAAGCTCCCGGGCATCTACAATGCTCTCGAGGTCTTCGGGAAAAAGGTTGAGGACATCTTCTCCTACAGTGAGCGCCTGGTCCTGGAGGTGGCCCAGCACCTGGGCGAGAGCCGGGTCCGGGCCGTGGCCCTCTCCTCGACGGAAGGACTCACCCGCGGGACGGAAGTCAGGGACAGCGGCGGCCCCATCACTGTCCCGGTAGGTCCCAGCACCCTGGGCCGGATCATGAACATCATCGGGGAGCCGGTGGACAAGCAGGGACCGCTCACCTCCGACACCATGTATCCCATTCACCGTCACGCCCCATCCCTCGAGGAACAGGAGACCAAGGTCCAGATGCTGGAGACGGGCATCAAGGTCGTGGACCTGCTGGAGCCGTACACCAAGGGAGGCAAGACCGGCCTCTTCGGCGGCGCCGGCGTGGGCAAGACCGTC
>CAZNWB010000152.1:0-2117 GCA_964576535.1 uncultured bacterium
ACACCTTCCGGGAGGACCTGTACTACCGCCTGAACGTGGTCCCCATCACGCTGCCGGATCTCAAGGACCGGCAGGAGGACATCCCGCTCCTGGCGAATCACTTCATGCAGAAGTTCGCCCAGGAATCCAACCCCGCCATCCGAGAGATCTCCAAGGAGGCGATGGCCATCCTGCTGAGCTATCCGTGGCCCGGCAACGTCCGTGAGCTGGAGAACGTCATCGAACGGGCCGTGACCCTGGGGCACGGGCCGGCCATCCAACCGAGCGATCTCCCACAGCCCCTCGCGGGCGGCGCCGGTCCGGTGGAAAAGGCGCTCGTGCAGGAGGCCACCCTGGAGGACCTGGAGTGCGATTACATCAAGGCGGTGCTGCGCCAGACCAAGGGGCATCAGATCCGGGCGGCCGCCATCCTGGGCATCGATCGGCGGACCCTCTACCGCAAGATTCGCCGGTACAACATCCGGCCGACGCAAGAGTGAGCCGGGTGCGCAATGACCAATGACTGAAGGAAGAAGAGGAGGGACCATTCATCTCCGATCGCTGACTGTCAAGGCGAACCCTCTTCCGCCCTGCCGGCCAGAGTCCCTCGGGTGTTCTCGAACTGCCGAACCATCGAACAACCGAACCACCGAACGCCTTCTCCGACAGGCCTGTCCCTTCAGCCCCACCCTGTGACAGAGCGTCCCATCCGTGAGAGTCAGTCTCCAGGGAGCGCCCCCCACTCTCCCCTTCGCGACCCGCCAGGGCGTCCTTGCTATCTGCTGCAACTTCCTGGATTTGCGGAGAAAGCGGTCCAGGTTTGTCAGGATTGTCCGAACGCGATCAGATTGAAGCCAATTGGTATGGCCTTTGCTCCACGACCGAGCGAATCCCGGACGGCGTCACGTCTCGAAAAGTCAGGGGCGATCACGCCTGGCCGGGAACGCATCACTGGGACGACACATGATCCGCCTGTTTCACCATCCAGAGGACACACGCTCTGAGCCCCTTCCGGCGGAGTCCCTCCAGGCGGAGCCCGCCGTGGAGTTTCGCGACTGGTGTACGCCGGAGTTCCTCACGGGTCTCGCCGCCGACGCCAGTATCGGGGCCTTTAGCCGGTACTCGCCGCAGGCGGCAGCGCGGCAGCTGGCTGCGCTCCCGAGGGTCGCCGGCCTGCCATACGGCCGGGTCCTGGTCGCGCACGTCGGCTGCCGCCTCGTGGCCTTCCTCACCTTCCACCCGCCCGAAGCGGAGAGCCGGTGGGCGGCCCTCCCGGCCGGCCAGATTTTCGAACTGGGTGGGATCGAGGTTGCCCGCGGGATGCGGGGCCGTGGCCTCGCCAGGCGCCTGATGGATCTGGCGTTCTCCTCGGCCGACTTTGACGCCGCCATCGTGTACGCCCAGGCGCTGACGTGGTGCTGGGACCTCGAGGGGAGCAGTCTCGGCCGAGAGGCGTACCGCGAGATGATGCTCCGCCTGTTCGGGGCCTACGGCTTCGCATCGTATGCCACCGACGAGCCGAACATCGGATACGATCGGGCGAGCATCTTGCTGGCGCGCATCGGCCCCAGGGCGCCCATGGCTCTCCTGCAGCAGTTCCAGGCGATGCTCATCCAGAAGCCTGCGTGAGGTTTCGATCCCCGGATCGGGGAAGGAGGAGTTGGCATGCTACCCCTCAGGCGAATCCTGGCCCCGACGGATTTTTCCGAGCACTCGGACCACGCCCTTCGCTCCGCGGCGGAGATGGCACGCCAGTTCGGGGCGAAGCTCCTCCTGCTCCACGTGGTGTCAAACGAGGCGCTGGAGAGTATCTCGAAGGCCCACGTGCCGCCGCACCCCGTGGACAGCGTGTACGAGGACCTGATCCAGGAGATCCGCGAGCAATACCTCACACACGTTTCGCCGGAGATCCGGAAGGCCCTGGAGACCGAGATCCTCGTCTTGCCCGGCGTGCCTTTCCTGGAGATCATTCGTGTCGCCCGGCTGAAGGACGTGGACCTGATCGTGATGGCCACCCATGGGCGCACCGGGTTGAGTCATGCCCTGATGGGCAGCGTGACGGAGAAGGTGGTCCGGAAAGCCTCCTGCCCGGTTCTCTCCATCCGGCCGGTGGGGGTGGAGGCGGAGGCGGTTGCTGC
>CAZNWB010000152.1:2217-6572 GCA_964576535.1 uncultured bacterium
GAATCTTGACAGCGAAGGGGAGGCGCTCCACATTGTAGGTATTCGTGGGCCTGCTTGGGACGGGGGCAGGGCGTCGTGGCCAGAAGGTGCCGGGAAGGACCGAGACAGTTACTCAGGCGGAGCGAGCCGACGCCTCAGTGAAATCCGAGAAGGATCCTGCTGGGGCGTTTGTGTTGTTGGTCGGGCCTTCGGCGCGGTCGTGGTCACCAGAGGTGGGTCCATGCCGGGCGACCTTCTGAAGCGAGTCATCGAACGGGCTTCGGATCACCTGGCAGGGAACGTCTACCAGCGAATCTTGCTGGATCGCCATGCGGCACAGGGGCAGCTGGCCCTCTACGGGGCGGTTCCCGCCTGGGAGGAGATTGCGTCCCGCACCGTGGAGGAGGCGATCCTTACCCGGGATGAAGCGGCCGCGTTCCTGGCGGAGGTGCGAAACATCCGCGGCGCAAAGATCGCCATCCGCCGCCGTGGAGTCCGTGGGAAGGGAGGCAGCCGTCAGGACACGGATCGGGCAGACGTGCCTCGAGAGGACGCCTCCACCGAAGCCTCGGAGCAATCGAGCAGCGAATAGCAGCCCGGACGATGAACGCCCGAGTGTCCGGTCGGGGCGTGGCACGCTCCTTGATGTAGGACTTCTCCGGCACGAAGTGTGACCGGATTCCGTCCGGAGGGTCTGATCGTGGACGGTGCCTGCCCCATGATCCCGCACGAGAACAGTCCGGAATACCTTCCCTGCCCATTCCTGCAGCCCGCCCTGGCGGAGTGGCTCTGGCCTGTGGAAGGCATCTGTCGCGGCCGGTTGGACGGCCGTCTCATGGTTCCGCCGGTCCCGCACTACCTCCAGTTGTGCACCACGGGTGACCACCATCTGTGCGAGGTGTTCCGCGCCCGTTCCCGCCCTCTGGGCGTCGCCGCCTGACCCGGAACGCTTCACCGCCAAGACGCCACGATCACCTGGCAACCAGGCAATTTGGCAATTTGGCAACCTGGGGTTCGTAGTTGCCGGATTGCCGGATTGCCACTTCGGGGGCTTGGCGCCTTGGCGGTTAATTCTTGCGTGGAAACAAAAAGCCCCCGCGACCGGAAGGTTGCGGGGGCTCAGTGAGAAAACGGAAGGGGCTCGCTGGTCGTGGGCTTGTCCGTCACCCCCTGGCACTCACGCTGCCCAGAATCCAGTGGCCCCTATAGGCCCTACCCACGTCTCCTTCAAGGAAAGTATTTCCATCCCGCACAACACTGCCGGAAGAATATCCTGCGAGTACATCAGAGAGGAGTCCGGTGTCATTAGCCCGGACTATTCGCGAAGACTCTGTCTTCGCTCATCACCGCCCCGCGTTTCGCGGGGTTTCGACGCGGTGCTCCCGCACCTTGCTCAAGACTAACCCGGGCTAATCCTGAGCGAAGGCCCTGTGCCTGTTGCAGGGCCGTAGTCGAAGCCCCCAAGGGCGGGTTCTTCATGGCCCGTTCATGAATAACCCGGGTTAGTCTTCAGTGACGTCCCCCACGGGACCCACGCGTGTCCTTCCGGTCGCGGATCCTGCATCGAGACTTTGTGGCTCAGGGGCTGGCTACGTTGCCTCAGCCCGGGCCGTTCCCTTTTCCTCTGCTGATCCTTCGGTGGCAAGCCGCGGATACCGGACCCACTCCCAGTCGTGGGTTTTCGCGGGGATGAATCATCCGGCAGCTGCCCCAGCCAAGCAGTGTCCGGATCGCTCGCCTTGGTATCGGAATTGCCGGGGGAATGCGCCGGGATTCGTCTCGATCATGGGGAGAGTGTTTGCGTCCTGTTTTGGTGAGCCTGAACGCGTGGAGGACTGGCAAGGGGGCTCGTCCTCCCAACGGGAGATGATCATGGAGCTGGAAGCTGATGCCCTGGAGTATCGTCGCCGACATCGCGGCCTCATCGGGGTAGAGAGCAAGGTCCCGGTCAAGGACCGACGCACCCTCAGCCTGGTGTATACCCCCGGGGTCGCGGAGCCGTGCATGGAGATCTTCCGCGATCCCAAGACCTCTTTCGAGTACACGTGCCGGGGGAATACCGTCGCGCTGATCACGGACGGCTCGGCCATCTTCGGCCTGGGCGATGTCGGGCCGGAGGCGGCGCTGCCTGCCATGGAGGGCAAGTCGGTCATCTTCAAGACCTTTGCCGGGATCGACGCCCTGCCCATGTGCCTCCGGGCCGAGGGCCTTTACGAGATGATCCAGGCGGTGACGATGCTGGCACCCACGTTTGGCGCGTTCTGCCTGGAGGACATCGTCTCCCCCCGCTGCTTCTCCCTGGAAGATCACCTGCAGCGCGCCGTGAACGTCCCGGTCTTTCACAACCACGCCCACGGGGCGGGGGTGATGGTGCTGGCCGGGCTCAAGAATGCCCTCCCATTGGTGAGCAAGCGCCTGGAGGACGCGCGGATCGTCATCAACGGGGCGGGCTCGGCGGCCCTGGGGGTCGCGCGGCTCCTGGTGGCAGCCGGGGCGCGGCGGCTTATCGTGTGCGACCGGGCCGGGACGCTCCACAAGTACCGGGCGTCCCACATGAACTGGGTCAAGTCGGAGATTGCCCGACAGACCAACCCGGAGAATCTCACCGGATCGCTCAGCGACGCGCTCAAGGGCGCCGACGTCCTCATCGGTCTCTCGGCCGCCAACGCCGTCAGTCCCGAGATGGTGGCCAGCATGGCCCCCGACGCCATCGTCTTTGCCCTGGCGGTTCCCACGCCGGAGATCCTGCCGGCCGATGCCAAGCGGGCCGGCGCCAGGATCGTGGCCACCGGACGATCGGACTTCCCCAATCAACTGGACATCGCCCTGGTGTTCCCCGGGGTGCTGCGCGGCCTCCTGGACGTGCAGGCGCGCAACGTCACCACGGCAATGCTGCTGGAGGCGGCGGCGGCGCTGGCCGGGTGCGTGCCCGAGGCGGATCGCAGCCCCGACCGGATCGCGCCCCCCATCTTCGACTTCCAGGTGGCGCCCATGATCGCCGCCGCGGTGGCCAGGGTCGCCATGGCCACGGGCGAGGCCCGGAAGCAGGTGGAGCCCAAGGAGATCGTGGACCGCACACTGCGCTTCATCTACGAGGGGAGCATCCCGGTGGAGCCGCGGGTGCCGGGCAAGACGTTGAGCCTGAAGGAAGAGGCGCTGGAGCTGCACCGGCGCTTCCGCGGGAAACTCCAGGTCATCAGCAAGGTGCCGATCCGCGACGCCCACATCCTCAACCTGCTCTACCTGCCGCCGAGCGCCGCCATCCCCGCCAAGGCCATCCTGGAGGATCCCAGCAAGGTGTTCGACCTCACGGCCAAGGGGAACCTGGTGGCCGTGGTCTCCGACGGCAGCGCGGTCCTGGGCTTGGGCAACATCGGCGCCCGGGCGGCCATGCCCGTGATGGAAGGGAAGGCCGTCCTGTTCAAGACCTTCGGCGGGGTGGAGGCCTTCCCGATCTGCATCGCGACCCAGGACCAGGACGAAATCGTGGCGGTGACCCGAGCCATCGCCCCCGTCTTCGGCGGCATCAATCTGGAGGACATCTCGGCCCCGCGCTGTTTCTACATCGAGGATCAACTCAAAAAAGTGACGGACATTCCCATCTTCCACGATGACCAGCACGGGACGGCCGTGGTGGTGTCGGCCGGTCTCATCAATGCCCTCAAGCTCACGGGCCGCACCTTTGAGTCCACCCGCGTCCTGATCAACGGGACCGGGGCCTCCGGCATCGCCGTGGCCAAGATGCTCCTGGGGATGGGGATCGCCGACGTCATCCTGTGCGATACCAAGGGGGCCGTCTACGAGGGGCGGTCGGAGGGGATGAACTGGGCCAAGGAGGAGATGGGCCGCCTCACCAACAAGGAGCGGGTGAAAGGGAAATTGGCCGACGCCCTGAAGGGGGTTGATGTGTTCGTCGGCCTGTCGGGTGCGAAGCTGGTGACCACGGAGATGGTACGGAGCATGGCCGCCAACTCCATCGTCTTCGCCATGGCCAATCCCGTCCCCGAGATCCTGCCGGACGAGGCCCGCGCGGGAGGCGCCGCCATCGTGGCGACCGGGCGCTCGGACTTCGAGAACCAGGTGAACAACTCCCTGGGCTTCCCGGGGATCTTCCGCGGGGCCCTGGACGTGCGGGCCCGGGACATCAACCAGGCGATGAAGGCGGCCGCGGCCGAGGCGATCGCGGGTCTGATCACCAACAAGGAGCTGCGCCCCGACTACATCATCCCCCACATGCTGGACTTCCGGGTGCCGGTGGCCGTGGCCAAGGCGGTGGCGACAGCCGCCATGCAGACCGGCGTGGCGCGCCTCAGCGTGGATCCCGAGGTCGTGGCGGAGAACGCCCGGGCGTTCATCTACGAGGGGAAGCTCGGGCT
>CAZNWB010000153.1:0-6545 GCA_964576535.1 uncultured bacterium
CGGACCTTGTGCAGGAACTCCCAGGGATTGTCCTTGGCTATCGTCCCGACGTATTCCGGGTCATCCGGTTTTCCGAAGTTCAGCTTCTTCCCATCGGGCCCGTGGCATGCGGCGCAGATGACAGACAACTGCTTCCCGTGGGCCGCGTCTGCCTTCACGGGTTTCTTCGCCTTGGCGTCAATGGCCGTGGCCAGGTCAATCACCCCATGCTTTAAGAAGGTTGCGAGGTTGGTCAGGGCGGTGTCATCCAGGGCCGAAGAGAACTCGTGCTTCGGATTCGTGGAACCTTTCAGGATGGCCTTGAGCTGGTCCACGCTCTTGGCCTGCGCGGCCATGACCCCCGGGAAGCCGGTCTTGTGCGAGCCGGAGCCATAGGCGCCATCCTTCCCCTTGTAATCCCAGCCGTGGCATTCCTTGCACCGCCACGTATCCAGCCCCTTCCGCTTGTTGGTGGTCTGCGTGGCCCAGAGGGGATGGTCACCGACGGGCTCCTTCACGCCCGGCACCGCCTTCCACCACTTGTCGTACAGCCTCCCGCCGGCGGCCACACTGCCGGGCGATGGTGTTTGTGCTGCAGCAGCGCTGGTGAGGATCAGTCCGGCTGCCACTGCACAGACACAGGTCCAAACGAGCCACGCGCGCTTCATTGTGTGTCCTCCTTTCGACGATGCGCCGAGCCCCGGTCCCTGGGGGGGACTACTTGAGGCTCAGCATGTACTCCGCCAGTGCCTTGAGATCGTCCTCCGTCAAATCGGCCAGGGGTGGCATGATGGATCCGGGAACCACGGCCACAGGGTTCCGGAAGTGTCTGACATGCCACTCGAGATCGCGACCCGGCGTGCTCCCTTCCGCCGTGAGGTCGGGTCCCACCTTCCCGCCCACTCCGCCGATGATGTGACAGGCAGGGCAACTTTTCTGGGCGTAAAGCTCCCTCGCCCGGCTCAACCGATCGGAAGGGACGGGTCCTGGGGAGGACGGCACCCGTGCGGTCACGGTCTCTTTGGCGGCGGCGCGAGGTGGGACCGCCGTCCGGGGCGAGGGGGCGGCCACCGGGGCTATTGATGCCAGGAGCGGGGTGGAGGCCGCCAGAGCCTGTGGTGCCTCGCGCAGGCTCAGCATGTAGACCGTCAAGGCCTTCAGTTCCTCCTCGGGCAGATGCTTGAACGGCGGCATCGTGGAGCCGGGCGATGTCGCCTGGGGCTCCTTGAAGTGTCTCAGGTGCCACGCGGGGTCGCGCTTGCGGCTCCCTACGAAGGTCAGGTCCGGGCCGAGGGCGCCCCCCACGCTGCGGATCCGGTGGCAGGCGACGCAACC
The DNA here is from genome assembly GCA_964576535.1 of uncultured bacterium. Taxonomy (GTDB): domain Bacteria; phylum Methylomirabilota; class Methylomirabilia; order Methylomirabilales; family 2-02-FULL-66-22; genus 2-02-FULL-66-22. The sequence continues at coordinate 1,315 of CAZNWB010000153.1, forward strand.
CCGCTGGGCGTAGAGCTGCCGCCCCCGGCTGAGGAGCGGCGCCCCGGGCAAATCGGCCCCAAAATGGCACCCTCCGCATGTCGCCTGGCGGTACTCCGCAGGCAGGAGCGGCTCCTCCCAGAACGGGACGCGCCCGTGGGCGTCCTGCGTCGTGGTGGCCATGTTCTGCCCCCCGTGGCAGACGGTGCAGCCGAAACGCTCGAAGGGATGCTTCGGGATCTCGGGGTGCGTCCGGAACGGCTGCGGCGCATCAGCGAACCGCGGGTCCTCGACGCCGAGGTGGCACATCATGCACCGGTCCATCCGGGTGCTGCCGGCCACGGCCACTTGGATGAACTCATGCCGGCGTGCTTTGACCGCCTCCTCCTCCCGGGCCGTCCGGGCCTTCCGACCCTCCAAGGCAAAGAAGGCGGTCTGGTACCGCTTCCACTCCCGGTCGTAGTCCCTCCACAGGGCGACGAGAAAGAGGATTCCATTGAGGACCCCCAGGAGGGTAAAGACCCACAGCCACCGCCGGCTCATCCCCACCCCTTTCTCGTACTGGTCCCCGACCCCCGACCCCCGACCCCCGTCGTCACCATGGCCACACCCAGTCCCAGTTGGGCCCCCGGAAGAACGTCCCGATGACCATCAGGAGCACGTATCCCGAGACATAGGACGAGAAGAGCGCGATGGCCGCCAGCCGGCGCGAGTGCGTGCAGCGCCCCACGATGATGGAAAAGGCCGCGATCCCCACCAGCAGGAGCGTGGCCGGGTTCAGCAGGTCCACCACCCCCTGCGTCGCGTCCGGGAAGAACCGCCGCAGGCCGAACCGGGTGTTGAGATACAGGAGGCCCAGTGTGAACGGGATCGTCCCCAGGAAGGACCAGAGGGCGATCCGCTTCCCCTGCGCCGACGTGAACCAGATCCCCTCTCCCTTAACCGCGCGGTCCACGTAGGGGATGCTCATCAGGCCCAGGACGAGAAGGCCAGGAACCACCACGCCGCCGACCAGTGCCGAGTAACTCACCAGCTCCTGGAGGCCGAGGAAGTACCAGGGCGCCTTGGCCGGATTGGGGGGATGGGTGGGGTTGGCCAGCTCTTCGAGGGGCGCGTCGAAGAAGATCCCCAGGAGGACGATCACACCGAGGACGAGCTGAAACAGGACGAGCAACCGAAAGAGGAGCTGGGGCCAGGTGGGGACCTCTTCCTCGGGCGCTTGTGTCGTTGCCGTGGGCGTGGTCCCCCGCACCACCTCCATCAGGGCGTAGGTCTTCTGTGGCCCCGGGACGAACCGCCCCTCGGCGCCTGGAGAGGACACCGCGGCCGGGGAGGCGCCCTCCGGTCGGGAGAGACCACCATCCTTGCGTACCCGCCAGAAGTGGATCGCCACCAGGACGCCGAGCACCGCGGGCAGGATGGCGACGTGGAGGACGTAGAAGCGCAGGAGCGCCCCCTGTCCCACCTGCTGGCCGCCGAGCATCAGCACCCGGATGGTCTCTCCGATCCAGGGGGGGTAACTGGCGATGCTCGTCCCGACAGTGATGGCCCAGAAGGCGAGCTGGTCCCAGGGGAGGAGGTAGCCAGTGAAGCTAAGCCCCAGGGTGAGCAGCCAGAGGAGAACGCCCAGCACCCAGTTGAACTCCCGGGGCGGGCGGTAGGAGGCCGTGTAGAAGACACGGCACATGTGCAGGAACACCGTGGCCACCATCCCGTGGGCCGCCCACCGGTGCATGTTCCGGAGGAGGAGGCCGAAGGAGACGGCGAACTGGAGATCCTTCATGTTGTGGTAGGCCCAGTCCGTTGCTGGGATGTAGAAGAACATGAGGAGGAACCCCGTCACGAAGAGGATGGCCGTGAGGTAGAAGGTGACCATCCCCAGGGCCCAGGTGTAGGTCAGGCGGAGGCTGTTGGGATGGACCTTGGCTGGGAGCAGGTGGAGAAAGAAGTTGGTGAACATGGTGGCCATCCGGTCCAGCTCCGTCGCCGGATAGCCGTGTCGGAACACCGACTTCCAGGGTTGGCTCGCCGTCACGCGATCCAGGATCCCGCCCGTCCATCCGTTGCGCATCGTCCCTCCTCGGAAGCACCTAGACCTTCAGCACATCCCCCTTCCCCACGATGGCGGCCGTATCCACGATGAGGCGGCCGTCGGGGGCGAGGCTGACCCGGTAGAAATCCAACGGCCGGGGGGCCGGCCCCTGGAGGACGCGCCCATCCTTGGCGAACACGCTGCCGTGGCACGGGCAGCGCGAGTGGCTCTCCTTCCACTGCGCGTTGGGCTGCACGAAGGGACCTGTGGTGCATCGGAGGTGGGTGCAAATGGCCGAGAGGGCGCGGAACCCCTCGGGATCCCGAATGATGAAGAGCCGCTGCTCTTCCAGGACCATGATGGTCCCCGGCGCATAGTCCTCTGGGCGCCCCACCTTGAGGAGCGTGGGCCCCTCGTAGACCACGTTGGGGAAGAGGAAGCGGATGTTGGCCACGGCCGGACCCACGATGGAAAGAAGGAATCCGCACCACCCCGTCCCCAGCAGGGCACGGCGCGAGACCCGCCCCTGATCCGGGCCGGTGGACTCAGGCGGAGATCCAGCTCTCTGCATAACGAAAAGCCTCCATGCTGATGGCGCCCGTGGGACATCGGAGGGCACACAGGGCGCAGCGGATGCATCTCGTGGCGTCCATAATCATCACCGTCGCTGTCCCTGTCGCTGTCGCGATCGGCCCGGGGGTCGGGGAGAGCGGGAAACCGGTGATGGCTTGGACGAGGGTGGCGACAGCTCGGTCCCCGGTGATCTGGCTGATGGGGACCATGCGCAGACAATACTCGGGGCAGACGTCCACGCACCCGCCGCACAGGATGCACCGCGTGGCGTCGAAGATCGTATGGATGCCGCACCGGACGCAGCGGCGGGCCTGGGCTTGCGCCTCGGCGTCCGGGTACTTCAGTTCCACCTCGGCGATGCCGATCCGCCGGTCAATGGGGAGACCGGGGGGCTCCTGGCGTCCCGCTGCGCGGTATCCGGGATAGACGCGGGGCAGGCGCGGCTCCTCGACGGGCGGCCCCAGGAGGGCCTGCCGGGCATGGTCCAGCCGCACCCAGCTCGCGTCGGCCGAGGCGGCCAGGCGCTGGCCGCTCAGGTACTCATGAAGAGAGCGGGCGGCCCGGTGCCCATTGGCCACGCCCTCGATGAAGATCCGGGGGCCGAAGGCCACGTCGCCCCCCGCGTAGATCCCGGGAGCCGTGGTCGCCAGCGTCTCCTGGTCCACCTGGATCGTCCCTCGGGGTGTCACCGCCACCCCATCCGCGGGGGTCAGGAACTCCAGGTCCGCCGCCTGGCCGATGGCCAGGATCACCGAGTCGGCGGCCATCACCTGCTCGGTCCCCTCGATGAACTGGGGGCTGAAGCGGCGCTGCTCGTCGAAGACGCGGCGCACCTGGAGCGTCTCCAGGCCGGTCACCTTGCCGTCCCGGCCCACGATGCGCTTGGGTCCCAATCTGGGATTGATGGTGAGGCCCTCCGCCAGGGCCTCCTCGATCTCGAAGCGCTGGGCCGGCATCTCCTCCCAGGACTCCAGGCAGACCACCCGTACCTCGCGGGCGCCCGTGCGCACCGCCTCGCGGGCCACGTCCATGGCCTCGCGCATGGCCGCCACCGGGTCCACCTGGGGCTGGCGCAGGGCGGCCCGGGCGGCGTCCAGGGCGGTGAGCACCTCGCTCTCGGCGACCTCGCGGGCGGCGGTGCGGGCGGCGTCCATGGCCACGTCCCCCCCGCCCACCACGATCACCCGCTGGCCCAGATCCACCTTGAAGCCCAGGTTGATGTTGAGGAGGAATTCCACGGCGCGGAAGACGCCGTCCAGGTCCGTGCCCTCGATGGGGAGCCCGCGCCCCTTGTGACACCCGATGCCCAGGAAGATGGCCTCGTAGCCCTGGGTCCGCAAGTCCGCCAGCGCGAAGTCCCGGCCAATGGCGGCGTTGGTGCGAAGCTCCACGCCCAATGCCAGCACGGCCTGGATCTCGGCGCGCACGAGGTCCCTGGGCAGGCGGTACTCGGGGACGCCGAGCATGAGCATACCGCCCGGGACCGGTTGCTTTTCGAAGATGGTCACCCGGTAGCCGAGGAGGGCCAGGTCGTGGGCGCAGGTGAGGCCCGCCACCCCGGACCCCACCACGGCCACGCGCTTCCCCCACCCCGAATGCGTCATCCGGCCAAGCCGGCGCAGTCCCGTGGCATCGTCCGCGTTCCGAATCTCGCGGACCGCCTGGGCCGCCTCCACTAGGGGGAGCCCGGTCGCCTCGACGGCCGGCCGATCCCTGTCCGCGCGGAGGGGCGCCTCGACGCCATACCGTTCCGTCACGAAGCGCTTGAGGGCGCGGATGGCGATGGGCGCGTCAATGTCGCCCCTGCGGCAGGCCACCTCGCAGGGCGCCGCGCAAACGCGGCCGCAGATGGAGGCGAAGGGGTTCGGCTCGCGGGCGATGATGTAGGCCTTCTCAGGGTCCCCATCGCCGATGGCCGTGACGTAGCCTCGCGCGTCCGTGTGCACCGGGCAGGCGTCCTGGCATTTGATCTGTCGGCGCCAGTACCCGAAGTCGGGGATCTCGACTCTAAACACTGGCTGGGACATATTGGCTGTGCTCCCTACTTCTTCCGGCTGCCAGCCCGCAGGAACTCCACCACGTCGGCCAGGTCCCGCCCGTCCAGGTCCGGCCAGGGCAGGCCGCGCGCCCGCGCCTCCTGCTCCATGGCGAACCCGTGGTTCCACATGGCGGCCGCGATGGCGATGGGCGGTGCCGACCCCAACGTCTTGGTCAGATCCGGTGCGCCTGTCCTGCCCCGCCCCGAGGCGCCATGGCAGGCCGCGCACCCCTTCCGCTCGAACACCTCCCGGCCCCGGCCCCGGTTGCCCGGCTCATCGAAGTACGGCAGGGAGTACAGGAAGGCCACCAGGTCGGCCATTTCCTGGTCCGCCAGGGGCGGGAACGGGATGTTCATCTCGGCCATCTTTTTCCAGATGGCCGGGCCGTGGTTCCACATGAGGGCCGTCACCTGGGCGAGGCCGCCCTGGAAATCCTCCCGGCGACGCCGGAAGTCCGGGCCGACGCCGCCCGTGCCCTCCGCACCGTGGCACGAGGCACAGCGTTTCTCTTGGAAGAGCCGCCTGCCCGCTTCCGGATTCCCTGGGAGGAGGTAGACGGCGGACTCGGGACCGCCCCTCCCCGCCGTCCGGATGTAGGCCAGCAGGTG
>CAZNWB010000154.1:0-6470 GCA_964576535.1 uncultured bacterium
AATGCGGATTGCGGAATGATTCGGAAGGCGTTCGGTAGTTCGGTCGTTCGGTTGGACTCCGTGAACTATCGAACCACCGAACTCTCGAACGACCGAACGCTCTTGGGTTGACTGACCAGACCGGGAGGAGTTATGCGATTGCGTGGGAAGGTTGCGTTCATCACCGGGGCCGGCATGGGGCAGGGCCGGGAGGCATCGCTGCTATTCGCCAGGGAGGGCGCGCGAGTCATCGTGGCCGACATCAGCGCCAAGGCGGGGGAGGAAACGGTCCGGCGGATCCGGCAGCGGGGGGGCAAGGCCCTCTTCGTCGAGGGAGACGTCGGCGTGGAGCGTGACGTCAAGCGGATGATCGAGACCGGGGTGAAGAAATTCGGCACCCTCCACATCCTCTACAACAACGCCGGCGTCCTCTGGAAGGATCGTGACCGGTCCGTGACCGAGACAGCCGAGCCCAACTGGGACCGCGTTATGGCGATCAATCTCAAGGGGCCATTCTTCGTCACCAAGTACGGCATCCCCTACCTGGTCAAGTCCGGGGGCGGCTCCATCATCAACGTGGGCTCCGTCTCGGCCCTTTGCGGCTTCACGGTGGCCCAGGACGCCTACACCTCGGCCAAGGGCGCCCTGATCTCTCTGACCAAGTCTCTGGCGGTCCAATTTGCTCGGAACAACATCCGGTGCAACATCATCCACCCCGGAATCATCGAGACCCCCATGCAGGCTCCTTACCTGAAGGACCCGAAGAAGCGCAAGTCCTTCGAGGACTCCATCCCCCTGGGACGGGTCGCCCACCCACGCGAGATCGCGAATGTGGCGCTCTTTCTGGCCTCGGACGAATCCTCCTACGTCACGGGCGCCGAGATCGTGGCCGACGGCGGCTTCTCCGCCCAGTGACCCGACCACCGAAGGACAACATTAACCGCCAAGGCGCCAAGACCGCCAGGAACCCCCTATTCCAATGTCGAATATCGAACGATGAAATTCGAATGCCGAAGGAGCGCAGCGGCTCCAGGTGCATCTTTCCGCCGTTCATCATTCGACATTCAGGATTCGACATTCGATATTCGTTGGATTTTCGTATCCTCTCGAATCGGGGCTAGGAGTCTCGCCGGCGGGCGGCCATCGCCTCGTCCAGTTCCTCCAGGGCTTGCTTGGCCGGCCAGCGCTCGCGGATGACCCGCGAGAGCGCCCGGGCCATCGCCTCGGGATGCTGGTGGGCGAAGATATTGCGCCCCACGGAACACCCGACCGCCCCGGCCTTCATCGCCGCCTCCATCCGCCCGAGGAGTTCCGCGTCGGTGATGCGGGGGCCTCCGGCCAGCACGGTGGGCAGTCGCGTGGCCTGGACGATCTTCTCGAAACCTCGGGCGTCCCCGGGCCAGTTACTCTTGATGATGTCCGCCCCCAGCTCGGCGCAGAGCCGCGCGTTCCGGATCAGGTAGTCGAAACCGTACTCCCCCTGCAGCTCCTCCACCGCCTTGTAGGTCGTCGGGTATTCCGCCTCGGCGATGAAGGGGATGCCCCACCGCCGACAGGCCTCGCCCACCTGGGCGACATACTCCAGCATCCGGGCTTCCTCGGGTCCCGTCAGGGCCACGAAGACCACCACCGCATCCGCCCCCAAGGCAGCCGCCTCCTCCACCGAGCCGATGTGGACGATCTGGTTGGGGACCGTGCTGCCCGTCGCCGATGCCGTGAGCATCATCGCCCACGCCACATCTTTTTGGTACTCCGCCACGGTCTGGCGGGCGAATCCTTGGCTCATCATGACGACGTTGGCGCCGCCGCGGATCGCCTCCCGCAATCGCGCCGCGGTGTCGGCCAGAGGGGAAAGGAACGTGGGCGAGGTCATGCCGTGATCCAGGGCGCAGATCAGGCACGTCCCGTCCTCGTTCACGACCCGCTTCATCCGGAACTGTTTGCCGAGACTCATCCGACCCTCCTTACAATTTCTTTCGCCCACCCATCCAGTAGGCCGACCTCTGCCGCCAGGTCCAGAACCGTGTAGCGGTTCCGGATCTCCCGGGCCAGGAGCAGTGAGCGGCGGACTTCTTCCACTGACAGCCCAAGTTCGGTTGCCGTCGTCGGCGCGCCGGTCCGGCGCAAGGCCTGGCGCAGGGACGCCGGGTCCGGGCACAAGGGGCGGAGAACCTCCCAGATCTCCCCCCATCGCTCCTGAAGGCTGGCGAACCGTTTGGCCCGATCGGCGGTCCCCCGGTGCTTCGCCCGCGCCTCCTCACGGACTACCTTCCAGAGCGTGCCATGGAGGGCCGCCAGACTCGGCTCTGCCTCCTGCCAGGAGTCGGGAAGAGTCGCGGACGGTCCCGGCTGATCGCGGACCGTCGTTCCCGCCAGCCGATCCATGAGTTCTGCCGTCAGGATGCACGTCACGCCCACTTGGGCGCCATGCAGGGACTCTCCCCGTCCTCGAGTCGCCGCGTCCATCTCCCAGTAATGCGAGATCAGATGCTCGGCGCCGGATGCCGGCGAGGACTGCCCGGCCATCACCATGGTAAACCCGGAGAGGATCAGCGCCTCCGTAAGCTGGGCGACGGCAGCGTCCTCCCGGCGATTCAGGGCGTCCGCGGCCTGGCTCGCCCGATGGATCGGCCCGGCAACGAGACCCGCAACCGCGGGGCAGTAATAGGTCCCCTCAACGAGGTTGGAGAGGCGCCAATCCACCAGAGCCGTTTGCTGCGACAAGAGATCCCCCAGGCCGGCGTGGATCATCGCCGGGGGGGCCGCACCCAGGATCGCAAGGTCGGCGAGGATGGCGGCGGGGGCCTGGGCGGGCCGGGTCACCTTCAGGCCCGCCTCCAGCAGAGAGGCGTTCGTCGAGGGATACCCGTTCATGGACGGGGCCGTGGCGCAGACGAGATACGGCTTGCCGAACGTTCGGCTACTCATCTTGGCCAGATCATTGATGGTGCCGGAGCCGACGGCCAAGATCGCATCGGTGTCGGCCCGGATGGCTTCCTGAATTCGCTGGCAGTTGGCTTCGTCCGCCAGGGGCGGCCCGTGGGGACCGGGCGGAAGGACGACTTCGATGACCGTGAGCCCGAGGGAGCGGAGCCGTGGCCCGATCGCGTCCCAGGCGGCCTTGCGGGTCGCCGCGTCGGAGACCGCCAGCAGACGTGCCGGTCTGCCCGTTGCCGCCAGGGCTTCGGGCAGGGCATTCAGGGCCCCGCGTCCCACCGTGATATGGCGTGTAGGGATGTGATGGGTCCGCCCGCAGGCGCAGGCGAAGGGTCGATCTAATAGCTCTGTCAATATCCCCACGGTTGCCCCGTGCTCACCCCAGCCCACTCACCGCTGCGCCGCGCCCTCGGGCAACGGCGCTGGCGCGATGGGTGCCGGGGTCGAAGGCTCAGTCGTATTCAGGGGGGACAAGGGCTCGGTCACGTCCGGCTCCGCCTCGGGTGTGGCGACCTCCCCCCGGATGAAGAACTCGGTAATCACCTCGGGATCCTCCGGGCCGGTCGGAAGCCCCGTGCGCAAGTTCACGTGCGCTGCGAGCACCCCTTCGGGGATCGGGACGGTCTCGGCCGGGACCTCGGGCAGGACCCGCCGCATGAAGTCTGCCCAGACAGGCGCCCCAAGTCGTCCCGCGCTTTCGTGGGAGCCCAGGGAACGCGGCTGATCAAACCCGATCCACAACCCCGCCGCCAGGCGGGGCACGTACCCCACAAGCCACATGTCGGCGGCGTCCTGGCTGGTCCCCGTCTTGGCCGCCAGGTCCTGGCCGGGGATCTTCGCCCGCTTGGCGGTCCCGCGCTCCACCGCCCCCTGGAGGATCCTGGTGATGAGGAAGGCCACCTCCTCGCGAAGGACGCGCTCTCCCGGTTCCTCGGTGAGCTCCAGGAGATCCCCGTTGGGTGAGACGACCTTCCGGACACCTCGCGGGGGGACCCGGATTCCCCGGTTGGCAAACACCCCATAGGCGGAGACAAGCTCCAACAGGTTGATCTCGGACACGCCCAGGGCAAGGGCGAACTCCCGCCGCAAGTCGGACGTGATCCCCATCCGATGGGCCAGGGAGATCACCGGATCCACGCCCACCGCTTCCAGAAGGCGGACGGTCGGCACGTTGATGGATTCCTCCAGGGCGTGCCGCAAAGTCACCTCGCCTCGGAACTGCCGGTCGAAGTTTTCCGGGCTCCACTCCACCATCCGGCCATTCTGGGGAATCGAATAGCTGACGGGATAATCCTCGAGAAGGCTCGCGGGCGTGAACCCTCGATCCAAGGCAGCGGCATACACAAAGGGCTTGAAGGCCGAACCGGGCTGCCGATGGGCCTGGACCGCCCGATTCCACTGGCTTCGCCCGTAATCGCGCCCCCCCACCATGGCCCGGATCTCGCCCGTGGTCGGATCGATGGCCACCAGGGCACCCTCCAGCATCGGCGCATCGGGCGCGGCCGCGTTCCGCCGGGCCACGTGGGTCTTCTCGATCTCGCCAATACCCCGTCGCAGGACCTCCGTCGCCGTCTGCTGCATCTGCAGGTTAAGCGTCGTGTAAATTCGCAGGCCTCCCTTGGCCAGCAGCACCTGTCCGTACCTGGGTTCTAGCTCTCTCCGCACGAAGTCCACGAATGCGGGCGCAATCCCACGTCCCTGGAAGTACGGATTCAGGACGATCGGCTGGCCAACGCCCGCTCTGGCTTGCGCGGCACTGATGTGCCCTTCCTTTTCCATCCGGCCGAGGACGTAGTCGCGCCGCTGCTTCGCCCGCTTCAGGTCGTTGAAGGGTGAGTACGCGCTGGGCGCCTTGGGAAGTCCCGCCAGGAGTCCTGCCTCCGCCAGGGTAAGCTGTCCCACCGACTTCCCGAAGTAGGTGCGCGCCGCGGCCTCGATGCCGTAGGCGCCACCCCCGAAGTAGATGGCATTCAAGTACATCTCCAGGATCTTGTCCTTGCTGTAACGCCCCTCGATCTCCTGGGCGAGTTGCAGCTCCTTGAGCTTCCGGCTCAGCGTGCGCTCCGGGCTCAGGAACAGGCTCTTGGCCAGCTGCTGGGTGATGGTGCTCCCCCCCTCCTTGAGCTTTGCCGACCTGAGGTTGCGCAGGGCCGCGCGCGCCATCCCTTTCAGGCTGATGGCCCCATGCTGGTAGAAGTTGGCGTCCTCGACATCCAGGATGGCCTGCTGGACCTGCCTGGGAATCCGGGTGAGTGGCACGAAGACGCGATATTCCGGAGCCAGGGATGCAAAGGCTTCGCCCTGGTCGGAGTACAGGATACTGGGCTCACCGGGCTGGAACATCTCCAGCTTGTCGAGGGAGGGGAGGTCCTTCTCGGGATCGGCCACGGCCCCGGAGGCCGGGGAGAGTTGGGGGCCGACCACAAAGACCAGGACGAGGGCGACGGCAAGGATCCGAGGGATCTGTCTCCTCAAGGTTCGAACGAATTCCATGGCCTCAGAATGGTAGCACACGGAGTGCGGATTGGAAACGCAGCACTCCCACGGCTCAAGCCTTTCTCGGATCGGAGTCAGATTTCGCTCCGTCCAACCCGACCCGTGTGATAGGATGCCGGTGTCATCGTTCTTTCTTCCGCCTCTTCACATGGGGGACCGCTTGGGAAGCGCACTCTTTGAAACGAACCTACCCGGGCTGCCATTGAAAGGCCGAGGCAAGGTCCGGGACATCTACGACCTGGGCGACGCCCTGCTGATCGTCGCCTCCGACCGCATCTCGGCCTTCGACGTGGTGATGAACGACCCGATCCCGGACAAGGGAAAGATCCTCACCCAAATCTCGACCTTCTGGTTCGGCCAGATCGGCGACCTCACGCCCCACCACCTGCTGAGCACGGACGTGGCGACGTTCCCGCCCGCCTGCCGCCCCTACGCCGAGACCTTGCGGGACCGGTCCATGCTGGTCAAGAAAGCCAGGGTCGTGCCCTTCGAGTGCGTGGTCCGGGGCTATCTGAGCGGCTCCGGCTGGAAAGAGTACCGCGAGAGCGGGAGCGTGTGCGGCATCCGCCTGCCCAAGGGTCTGGTGGAGTCCGACCGGCTGGAAGAGCCGATCTTCACCCCCGCAACCAAGGCGGAGCTGGGGACCCACGACCTGAACGTTCCCTTCGAGCGCATGGTGCAGGATCTGGGGGCAGCGCTGGCAGGGCGCCTCCGCGAGTCGAGCCTCAAGGTGTATCACCGGGCCCGCGGTATCGCCGAGGCGCGAGGGATTCTTCTGGCCGACACCAAGTTCGAGTTCGGGCTCGCCGGCGACATCCTGATGCTGGTGGACGAGGTGCTGACCCCGGACTCTTCGCGATTCTGGCCGAAGGACGAATACAAGCCCGGCGGCCCACAGCCCTCCTTCGACAAGCAGTTCCTCCGGGACTACCTGCTGTCCATCCGGTGGCCCCAGAAGCCCCCGCCCCCGCCCCTGCCTGCGGAGATCGTCGGCAAGACCCGCGAGAAATACCTGGAGGCGTACGCCCGGCTGCTGGGGAAGCCGGCGCGGTTCGCCT
>CAZNWB010000155.1:0-6184 GCA_964576535.1 uncultured bacterium
GCAAGATCAACTACTTACCACCGCGCACAGTGTCGAATCGGCTAAGTTGGGCTAGTGGTGCCTTGGTGTCTTGGTAGTGAAATTTTTGGGCAAAAAAATGCCCCCGGTCCGACGGCTCGGACCGGGGGCTCGGCCGCAGGACCGGGGAGGGGGGGAGTCGGTCCTGCGACTATGTGGTATGAAATCCAGGGCTCGGCAATAATCGCTCCGCCGAGCTGCCTGGGATGATGCGTTACCCTCCGGGTACGTTGCTGACTTGGACTGAAAAAGGCAAAGGCCGTGCCACGTGGCGGCGTCGATCTCCCTCGACCTCTTTCCTGACGTCCAGAGGTCCAACCGCCCATTTTTCCTCTGCCCTGGGCTCTGTCCCGCAGAGGAGGAGGATTAGGACCCTGCAGGTATCGGATGCGATCGTGAGCCATTGTGTCCCCTGCTCCTCGACTGGAATGAGACGATCCGGACCCCGGCTGAGCGCCGGGAATCCCCTGCAGACTTTCACGAGCTTCCCATCTTGTTCTCACCGACCATTCTTGCCCTTTCCATCCCGCAGGACCCGCCGGAGGAACTGGCCGGTGTAGGAGCCCTTGACCCGGGCGATCTCCTCGGGCGTCCCGGTCGCCACGACCCGGCCCCCGTCGTCGCCGCCTTCGGGCCCGAGGTCGATTACGGAGTCGGCCGTCTTGATGACGTCCAGATTGTGCTCGATCACCAGGACCGTATTGCCGGCGTCCCGCAGGCGATGCAGCACATCCAGGAGCTGCTGGATGTCGGCAAAGTGCAGGCCGGTCGTCGGCTCGTCCAGGAGGTACAGGGTGCGTCCCGTGCTCCGCCGGCTGAGCTCCCGGCTGAGCTTCACCCGCTGGGCCTCCCCGCCCGACAGGGTCGTGGCCGATTGCCCAAGCTTGATGTACCCCAGGCCGACGTCGTAGAGCGTTTGGAGTTTCTCCTTGATCCGGGGCACGTTCTCGAAGAACCGCAGCGCCTCTTCCACCGTCATGTGCAGCACGTCGGCGATGCTGGCTCCTTTGTACTTGATCTCCAGCGTCTCCCGGTTGTAGCGCTTCCCCTTGCAGACATCGCAGGTGACGTACACGTCGGGCAGGAAGTGCATCTCGATCTGGATCAGGCCGTCCCCCTGGCACGCCTCGCAGCGCCCCCCCTTGACGTTGAAGCTGAAGCGCCCCGGCCGGTAGCCCCGCATCCGCGCCTCGGGGGTCAGGGCATACAGATCCCGGATGAAGCCGAAGACGCCGGTGTAGGTGGCCGGGTTGCTCCGGGGCGTCCGCCCGATGGGTGCCTGGTCGATGTCGATGACCTTGTCGATCTGGGCGACCCCGAGGATCTTGTCGTGGTCCCCCGGGCGCTCCCGCCCGCCGTACAGCGTGGCATCCAGGGCCTTTCGCAGGATGTCGGTCACCAGCGTGCTCTTCCCCGAGCCGGACACTCCCGTGACGCATGTAAAGAGCCCGAGGGGGATCTCCACGTCGATGTTCTTCAGGTTGTGCTCCCGCGCCCCGACGATGGTCAGCGTCCGCCCCGTGTGGGGCCGCCGGACGTGGGGGACCGGGATGGTCAGTTCGCCGGACAGGTAGCGGCCGGTCAGGGACTGCCGGGAGGCCATAATGTCGGCCGGCGTCCCGACCGCCACCACGCGCCCACCGGAGGTGCCGGCCCCGGGCCCCAGATCGATCACGTAGTCGGCGGACCGGATCGTCTCCTCGTCGTGCTCCACGACCAGGACGGTATTTCCCAGGTCGCGAAGCCGCTTCAGCGTATTCAGCAGGCGGACGTTGTCCCGCTGGTGCAGCCCGATGCTGGGCTCGTCCAGGATGTACAGCACCCCCACCAAGGAGCTGCCGATCTGGGTCGCCAGGCGAATGCGCTGTCCCTCCCCGCCGGCCAGCGTCGCGGCCGTCCGGTCCAGGGTCAGGTAGTCCAGCCCCACGTTGATCAGGAAGCCCAAGCGCTCACGGATCTCCTTCAGGATCCGCCGGGCGATCTCGCGTTCCTTTTCGGTCAGGGCCAAATCACCGTTCGCGGCAGACCCGCCGAGGGCAGCCCCCCCTGGCGCGGAGGCGGCCAGGGTCGCGAAAAACCCCGCGGCCTCCTTCACGGACTTCCGCGTGAGCTCGGCGATGTTCAGCCCGCCGACCCGGATGGCCAGTGACTCCTTCCGCAGGCGGGCGCCCTGGCACTCGGGGCAGGGCCGGACGCTGGCCAACCGCTCGACGTAGCTCTCGATCTCCTCCCGCACCCGCGAGGATTGGGTGTCCTTGTACCGCCGGTCCAGGGACCCCAGGTTGGCCCCGAAGAACTCCTCCTTGATGTGCCGCAGGCTGCTGTCCAGCCCTCCCGGGGAGCCGTCCAGCTTCGTCCCGAGCCCGTCGCAGGCCGGGCAGGCCCCGTGGGGATTGTTGAAGGAGAAGATGCGCGGACTGATCTCGGGATAGCTCACCCCGCACTCGATGCACGCCATGCGTTCGGAGAAGGTCAGGTCCTTGCCCTGGTCCGGCAGGTTCACGCTCACGATGCCGTCCGCCAGCTTGAGCGCCGTCTCCAAGGAGTCGGCCAGCCGCCGCGGGACCTCCGGGTTGACCACCAGACGGTCCACCACCACCTCGATGGTGTGCTTCTTGTTCTTGTCCAGCTCGATGGGCTCGTCCAGCTCCCGGAGCTTCCCGTTCACCCGCACGCGGACAAAGCCCTCCTTGCGCATCTGGGCAAAGATCTGGCGGTATTCCCCCTTGCGGCCCCGGACGACGGGGGCCAGGACCTGGATCCGGGTCGAGGCCGGCAGGGCCAGGACCTGGTCCACGATCTGGGTGACCGTCTGCGAGGTGATGGGCTTTCCGCAGTTGTAACAGTGGGGCCGGCCGATGCGGGCGTACAGGACGCGGAGGTAGTCGTAGATCTCCGTGACGGTGGCCACCGTGGAGCGGGGGTTCTTGCTGGTGGTCTTCTGCTCGATGGAGATGGCCGGCGACAGCCCCTCGATCAGGTCCACGTCCGGCTTGTCCATCTGCTCCAGGAACTGCCGGGCGTAGGCCGAGAGGGACTCCACGTACCGCCGCTGCCCCTCGGCGTAGATGGTGTCGAAGGCCAGGGAGGATTTGCCGGAGCCCGAGACCCCGGTGATGACGACCAGCTTCTCCCGGGGGATCTCCAGGTCGATGGACTTCAGGTTGTGCTCGCGCGCGCCGCGGATGCGGATGGTCTCGCTGGACACGTCGGGAACTCCCCTTGCTTGTCGGCCCTTGATGGATCGCGACCGTGTATTATATCCCAGCAAGGCCCACCCGCAAGGGCCCTTGGGGTGCGATGCCTCTTCCGTCCCAAAAAGGCCACGGGCAGGCCCGAGGGGCCTGCCCGTGTGTCTTGGGGGTTCCGGAACCGCCCGGCCTACTTCTTCTCTGCTGGCCCCTTCACGGCCCGGTCCAGTAGATGCTCGACGACGTGCCGCTCGATCATCGCCTGGTCCCACCCACCGCCCGCAGCCGGTTGGCCGGCCTGTCCCAGGGAGAACTCAGTGCTTGATTTCATAAGTCCGTATCGGGGTTCCCCCGATACGGATTGCCCTCTGCCCAGGGTGTTTCGTGTCGGGTTGGCTGGCGCCTACCCTACACGAACTTATGAAATCAAGTACTCAGGTGCGTGCCCGCCGCTCCGCCATGCGGGATAGCTCCCCGGCAATGGCCTCGGTCAGATTCCGCTCGATGAGCTCGCGGTCGGCCGCCGGGAGATCCAGGAACCTGATGCCCATACCCTCCCCGCCTGGCTTGCTGGGGTCCAGGTTCCGCGAGACCACCTGCCCCACGACCTTGACCGGGGTCTCCTGGCCGGGCAGCGTGAAACGGAGCAGCACCTGCTCGCCCATCTCGAACGGGGTGGCGGTCTGGATGAACACGCCGCGGGCCGACAGGTTGCACGCCGGCGCCTGTTGGTAGGGCGGCACCAGCTGATACTCGATCGGGAGCTGGAAGAGGACCCGGGGACCGCTCTGGCGTTCGCGAAGGACATCCTTCGAGGCCATCGCCCGGGTGCGGAACAGATAATAGAGGTCCCTCAGCGTCGTCCAGTCATCGAAGGGGCTCTGGGCCAGGACCTGCTCCAGGGTTCGGGTGCCATCCAGGAGAGCCATCAGGGTCGCGGCATCGGGTTTCGCCTCTTTCTGCACCGCCCCCCGCAGCTCCGCCGAGACCTCCAACGGGACCGTCGGATCGGGCAGGCCCGCCCGAAGGCCCGGAATCTCGTCGAGGCGTCGCATCCCCTCGAGGAGCAGGGCCTGGTTGGGTTTCGTGACCGGTCCGCCGACCTCGCTCGTTCCCTCGGGAAGCCCCAGGTGGAACGTCCCCTCCCTCCACGTGAGGAGTTGATAGACGGCGGCCTCCCCCAGGCGCCCAGCCTGAACCGCCCGGGTGATCGCGCCGTCCACGAAGGCGATCTCTCCGCGCTCGGCCCCGCGCGCCAGAACGAGGCGGGCCGTCTGCCGCTCGATCTCCAGCAACTGCACCAGGGACTCCAGATTCATCGCCTGGAGCAGGCCGCTGGCCAGGTGGCCCGTGGCTTGTGCCGGTTCCGGGACACCGGACACGGCCGGCTCCTGCGTCGGCGCTTCCACCGGTACCGGTGCGCGCGCGGGTGCCATTCCCTGGGGCGCCGCCGCCGGGACAGGTGGCTGGGCGGGTGTCGTGACCGCAGGCTGCGCAGGCGGTGGAGGCCGGAGTTCTGCCTTGCTGGGTGCTCGGGCCGGTGCCGGGGTCGGCACCTCCTCTTCCTCGGGAGGTCGGACCCGCCCGAGGATCGTCCGGACGCGGGCCCGCAGTTGTTCGGGATCAATGGGCTTGGCCAGATAATCCTCGGCCCCGAGATTCAGCCCGCGGACCTTGTCGCGTGACGCCCCCAGGGCGCTGATGAAGATCAGCGGGATGGCGGCCGTCGAAGTGTCCCGCTTCAGCGCCTCTGCCACCCCAAAGCCGTCCAGCTTCGGCATCATCACGTCCAGGAGGATCAGGTCCGGCCGCTCGGCCTTGGCCACGCTGAGAGCCTCTTCGCCATCCCGGGCCGTTAGGACGGTGGCAGGCAGCACCTCCAGGATATCCTGGATGATCTGCCGAACCAGGGGCTCATCATCCGCCACCAGGATGCGCCAGGCACTCATCCCCTCGTCTCCCCGACGGGCAATCGCGCAATGGTCCGCGCGACCTCGTGCCGAAGCGTTCGGTGGTTCGGGTGTTCGGGCGTTCGGCAGTTCTCGAACGACCGAACCACCGAACAGTCGAACGGTCGAACGGTTTTGATCTCAGCGATCTCAGGCACTTCGTTCACTCGTGTGCTACAGATCCTCGAACTGGGCCAGGCGCTTGAACACGCGATACCGCGCCTCGATCTCTTCGACCGTCAGGGTCCGCAGGCGGTCCAGCGAGAACGCCTCCACGTTGAACGAGGCCATCACCGACCCCAGGATGATCGCTTTCCGCACCGCGGCGTCGGCGAAGTTCATGCTGTTGGCCAGGGAGCCCACGAACCCCCCGGCAAAGGTATCGCCGGCTCCCGTGGGGTCCCGGATGGCCTCTAACGGCAGGGCGGGCGCCGAGAACCAGCCGCCCTCGTTGAACAGCAGGGCCCCGTATTCGCCCCGCTTGATGACCACGGCCCGCGGCCCCAAGGCCCGGACCTTCTGCGCCGCGTGGACCAGATTCGGCTCGCCGGCAAGCTGGCGGGTTTCCGCCTCGTTGATGACGAGCATGTCCACCATGGCCAGCGTTTGCCGGAGCGAATCCGGCTTGCCTTTGATCCAGTAGTTCATGGTGTCGGCCGCAATGAGTGCCGGGCGGCGGACCTGGCTGAGCACCTCGCGCTGAAGGTCGGGGTCGATGTTCGCCAGGAACACCACCTCGGAGTCCCGATATTCCTCGGGGATCGCGGGCGCAAAGTCGGCGAACACGTTGAGCTGGGTGTCCAAGGTGCGGGCCTCGTTCAGATCGAAGCCGTACTCCCCCACCCACCGGAACGTCTTCCCGGGCGCCCGCTGCAGGCCGCGGAGGTCCACGTTCCGCTTCCGCAGGAAATCGAGGTGTTCCTCGGGGAAATCCCTCCCCACCACCGCCACCAGCCGCACGTCCGTGAAGAAGCTGGCGGCCGCGGCGAAGTAGGTCGCCGATCCCCCCAGGACCTCCGTGGCCTG
>CAZNWB010000156.1:0-6169 GCA_964576535.1 uncultured bacterium
CGGTGCTGCGTCTCGGAACAGACATCGCGGGCCATGAATTGAATGGTAGGTTGCGCCAGCATTCGTGGAGCGCCCACCAGATGTCCTGCCAACAAGCGGCCACCGTTGCCCTGGAATCGGTATCGGTAAAACAGGTCAAAGCGGACCTCGGTGCCCTGTGTCCTCAGGTCGAGCTGAAAGGGAGAGATCTGGTTCGTGCGAAGCAAGAAGTCCGCGAGGGCCGTGGATGCCTGGGACACCGACCGCTCACGGGCATCCACGCCGACCAGGTCCAGCTCCAGGAACCGGACCTCCTGCGGGGACCAGGGATTCTGCGCGACACCCTGCACCCGCAGCACCCCGGGCTCGGGCCGCTCACAGTTCCAATAGATCGCCACGTGGGATGATTCCACCCGGTGGGCGAATACCGCCGGCGGGTAGATCGTGGGCTCGGCCGCGGGCAGTCGAAACCCCCCGTTCCCCGCACAGGCGGACAGGCCCCCTGCCACCAGAACGATCATTCCCAAGGAGATCCCCACCCGAGTCCGCATGGCCGCGCACCTCCGCTGCGTCTCCTGCCGTCTCAGGCAGGGCCGGCAGGAGCAGCCTTTTCACCACGTCGTACGGCCGGAACATAGGCATGGACCACGAGGGCCACCGCACTTCCCAGCAGGGCCCCCGCCAGGACGTCGGAGGGGAAATGCGATCCCAAGAGGACCCGCGACAGTCCCACCAGCGCCGCCAACCCCAGCCATACCCCAGCCCACCGAGGATACCACAGGGTCAGGAGCACGGCGGTGGCAAAGGCGGTCGTCGCGTGGCCCGAGGGGAACGAGGCGTATGCATACTTCGCAGGGACGCAGGGAAAGTTGCTGAAGAACGCTCCCGCGTCCGGTGCGCTCGGCCTCGCCCGGCAGACAGTGTTCTTCAGGAGCTGGTCCATAAGTCCGGCGGCCGCGACCGTCGCCGCGCCGACAAGGCCGCGCGTCCGAAGGCATCCATCCCCGCGCCACCACCCGACCAGCCCCAGCACCACGGGGATGCCGATATCCACCGCCCCCTCGCCGAGCCACGTGAGCGTCTCCATGAGAACCACGAGGGGTAGCCAGCGCCATCCCCGCACCACCGTCATTAAACCGTGATCCGCGAGGACCAATCCGGGGAGAAGGATCACGCCGCACAGGAGGCTCAGTCGCCAGCGGTTCAGGACGAAGGTTCCGCCTGTCAACGCATCTTTCCTAGTGGCCACGGACCCCCGGATCCTCCAAGATGCTCAGCCGTTGAGGGTTACGCTCATGGGGGGAGCGGAAATCCTGTTGCGCTTGTACCATGCCGTTGGGTATCCAGCAAATAGAAACCGATTGCAACCAAAGTGCCCAAATATCCCGGGCTTCCCGTATGACCGGGCGTCCGAAGAAAAAAAGCCCCAGGGGATTGCTCCCCTGGGGCTTTCACAAAACGCGGTGTGGTTAGAAGTTGTACAGGAACTGCAGGACGGTCTCCGTTGCGGGGGCACCGGCGTTCGGGATGAGCACGCCAAACGCGCCCTGGACCTTGAAGCCGGTATAAAGGTCCCAGTCGGCCCGGAGGGAGATCTCCTGGCCCAGGCCATTCGTGCCCGACTTTCCATACGTGGCCGAGTTCGACTCCCGCGCGTAGCTGGGGCCCATGCAGGGCGTATTCACCCCGGCGCTGTTATTCTTCGTGGACGCGCAGTTCCCATGCGACGAAGCGAAACCGGCGTAGCCATACATGATCCTCGTCCACAACGCCTTCACCGGCCTGTACTCGACGCCGAAACCGCCCATCCAGAGGTTGGTCGGGGCATCCTGAACCATGTCAAGGGCGTCGAAGGCACCACCGCTCCCGATTATCTCATACAGGCCGCCCGCGCCGTTCCAGCTCGGCGAGATGTACGGGAAGGCATCGCTGTTCCCGCCGTTCCGCCTGTCCCCGGTGAAAGCGGAGCCCACAAGGTGAATGGTCATGGGCCCGATCGGGAAGTGCACCCCTGTGTCAATGCCGTAGCCAACCATACTGGTGAAATCTCCTGAGTATGGTGTGCAGGCGGGGGCGACGCAGGTGTTGCTCGAGGCGTTATTGCCGTTCGGGCCACCCTGGGTCTGACCGTACACGAAGTCAAAGTCATACGACACGATCCCGACCTTGCCGGTGGCCGTGAAGCCGATAAAGGAGGCATCGGCGACTGTAGAGCCGGCGTAGGTCGTGGCCGCGTTCTTGCCGTACAGCCCGTACAGACCCGCATTCAGCCACGTCGCGGCGGCATAGTCAACCCTGAACTGGTACCAGTCGAAGTTGTTGTCCGTCGCCTGTGAAGCCGTGCCGGAGATACCCACGCCGCCGACGCCGTCCGCCCTCCCGGCCGACCCTGCCGGCGGTGTGCCGGGGTTGGCGTTCGGGCCGGAGCTCGTGCGGTACCACGCCATCTCGTAGCTGATCGGCTTGGTCGTTCCATACGCCCGCAGGCCCACCACATCATCGTCCACGATGATGCCCTTGGGCAGGAACCACGGCTGGATACCCGCGCGCAGGCGGGCCGGGATGCCCCACGGCAAGGCGAAATCAAGATACGCCCACTTGGTCTCGACGTTGACACCGTCTGCGCCGAGGGAGCCGCCAGAACCGTTGCCCACGCGGGCCGAACCGGGTGTTTGGTTCACCCCGTTCGTCACACCCTGGGCGCCGCCGCCGTTACCCCACTCGATGTCGCCGATCTCCAACCGCAACGTCGCCGTGATGTTGCCGTTGTCGTCGCTGACATCGAACCGCGGCCGCACGCGAAGCTGGACGCCACGCACGTTCCGGTTGGGATCGTTGTGGTCGAAAAGAAGCGACGGACTGTTGCCGCCAACGTTCTGGCCAGAGAAGAACCGAATCCGATACTCACCCCCGAACTTGAAGTCCAGCGCTATCGCTGGGGCAGCCAGGGTGAGCACGAGCCCTGCCACTGCCACCACCCACAAAAACTTTCTCATCAGGTTACCCTCCGTTTCAAGCTCGATGCTTTGCGATCCTGTGGACCTTCTGGCCTTGTGGACCTTCTGGTAAACCCCTAGAGAAAGCGTCGCGTCTTGTGGCTTCACATCCCCCCTTTGCCGGTCACAGCGATTTTCGCTGCCGCTCCAACGTCGGGAGCGGAAAATTATGGAACGATCTCGGGAACCCTACCCTCACTTCTGCAAAAAGAAAAGCCAAGCCCGCGATTTATAAGACTGGCTGAACGGCGGGACCTTAGCAAGCCCCCCGCGTCTTTGTCAATATTTTTTTTCAGAAGAGCGGACAAATACGCTGCACCACCCATGCCACCGCTCACTCCCCGGGAGTTCCCATGAAAAATCAGGGGTTACATCTCCTTTCTTAAGGGATCTCCAGGCCCCATGTGGCCCGCCGGCCACACAGGGTATCGCACGGGCACCACACGCCCGCCTCCCGGGGGGCGAATTTCAAATGGAAAACTGACAACCGAGAACCGCTCAACGAAGTCGCCAAACCCGGGTGACCGGTTGTCAGTTGTCGGTTGTCGGTTTTCAATTGGTGGTTGTCCCGCCCTCCCCTACGGCTTGGATTCGCTTGGCAGTGCCGAGATCACCGAGCGTAACAGTGCATTGACCGATTCCGACGATCTGAAGACCACTGCGACATCCGGATCCAGGACCACTGCGACGGCCCCGGCTCCCACTTGCGAAGCGAAACGGTTAGGTTTCGCTTTCTTGTAGTCGAAGTGATATTCCCGCCGCATATCCTCGACGGCCGCCTGCGGCTTCTTACGAACCGACGTTTTCCTCATAGTCCTGCTGCTCCCCCCTCGTCACCTTCCGTGCACTAAAGATTCGGATCGATTTCCCCCGAGCAGTAATGCAGACCAGCCCCCGCGGGGGGAATTTCACATTGCGGAATGCAGAATGGGGAATGCGGAATGTTCAGAAGCTTTGATCTCACGTTGCGTATTCCGCATTCCGAATTCCGCATTCCGCAATTCCCCTTACGGTCGGAGGTCCAGGAGCACCACGCTGCTCCGGCTCTTGGCCATCCCCAGCAGGTTCGTCTGGACCGTCAGCAGCACCAGCTTTCGATTCCCACTGCCATCGGGGTCAATCAGGGCGAAGTCCGCGATGTACCCGGGAAGTTCCCGAGTTTCCCAAACCGCCTGCATGCCGATGCCATCCCAATTCAGGCCAAATATCTTGCCCTTGTCGTAGAGGCGCGTCTGAAAAGAATACCCGGTTGAGGGATTGTTCCGCGGGACGACGAGCTGCTTCTTGCCATTGCCCAGGATGTCCTCGAAGTACATCCGCCCCTGAAGCATCACTCGGTCCGGCTGAATCCCCGAGCGGGGATTCTCTCCAGCGCGGGCGGGATTATACTCCAGCATGAGTTCCGACCCACCGTACCGGTCGCTGCTGCGGTAGATCTCCGTCCCGCTGCGGTCAAACACCCGAAGGTAATCCAGGGGGTCCAGCACGAGGACCTTGGGCGCGCCGTCCCCGTCCAGATCCGCCAAGGCGAAGCCGTAGATCCTGGTGAGGGCTTTCGGCAGGGGCACCACCGGCCCGGGCATGTACCGGTTCCCCTGCCAGGTGTACTGGCGGACCGGGCCATCAAAGGGCTTGTCCTGGCCGTCCGCCTGGCCGTAAAGCTGGGGCCTGCCATCGATGCCCTGCATCACCCGGAAGTGCAGGTGGACATCGTCCATGATCTTCACAAACTTGCCCTGCTGATACTCCAGGACATAGGAGCGAAGCCGAGCGGTCCCGGCGCCGGTGCCATAATGGGGGTCCAGAACATAATTGGTGACAAAGATCTCGGCCACACCATTCCCGTTGATGTCGGCCGCATCCAGGGCGATGATGTTGTCGTCGGTCTGCCCGCGCAGGCTCCAGATCAGCTTGATCCCGCCCTTGTCCAGATCGTAGATGTACACCCCCTGCCCGTCGGAGATGGCCAGCTTCATGGTGCCATCCCCGGTCAACTCTCCCACGGCCATGACCTGGGCCTTGAAGGGGACCTCCTGGGAGCGGAGCGCTATCTGGTCGATGCGCGGGGCCTCGCGTCCGGCGAAGGACCCGGCGCTGCGGCCGGCGGATGAGGCGAATTTCGGGGCCACGCCCTTGACCTCGGCGCTGGCCAGGGTGATGGAGTCGCCCCGGACCGTGGAGATGACCTGCACGTCCCACAGAACCGCCTTCTCCATGAGGCTGAGTTTTGCCAGGAGGACCGCCGTGACCCGCAGCCGCTTCCACAGGGTAGACAGCACCGCGGGATCGGCGAGGAGGTCCGGGTTGGCCACCTTCTCTTCCTGGAGGGCGGCCCGGATCCGCTGGTCGTTCATGACCTCGAACCGGCCCGTCTTGACCAGCGTATTGACAAGATCCCGCGTCACCGACCGGGTGTTGGCGCCGGCCACGTCGCTGACGTCCACGTTCGGGAGAGCCAGGATGACGCGCGCTGACGTGACCCGGACGTGGTCGCCCTGCTGGGCCATGGTTCCTTCTGCCTGCTGGATGATCTCCGCCGCCGAGAAGTTTGGGTGCACCTCGAGAACCCGCACGCGGCCGACATCCCGGTCCAGCTTTCCCAGGACCTGCCCGGTGTAGGGATGTTTGAACTCCTGCCCCTCGCGGTACACCTGGAGCTCCAGGCCGGGGATCACCTGGTCCTTGGCCCCAATGTCGAGGAGCACCCGCTCACGCTCCAGCCCGATCACGCGCCCCGTGACCTTCGGGAAGGCCGCGGAGATCCGCTCGGCGATCTCGGCGGCGGCCGTCCCGTACGCCGCGTCCTGGGCCTGCGCGGGAGTGATCCATGCCAACCAGATCATCGCGAGCACGCCCGCGACGCCACGCCACGACTGTCTTCCGTGCATTCGTTCCTTCCCCCTGCTGCTACGAAGATCCCCCCCAACCCTTCCCCTTACGATGGGGGGAGGGGCGGGCAGGGTCACCTTAACCCAGCCCCGTCAAACGAGTCAATCGCGAAATGGGAAGCGGCCGGTCCGCCTCACGAATGTTCGATGGCTGGGCCTTCGGCCGAACATCAGGCTTCTGACACCAGGAAGGGAGCGGCGATGCTGCAAGCCTCCTGGGCAAGGGCGAAAGCTCGGCGAGCGCGTCCTTCGTCGTAGATTTCCCAGGGGGTCCGATAGGCCAGCTCATCTCCGTAATCGGTCATA
>CAZNWB010000157.1:0-2517 GCA_964576535.1 uncultured bacterium
CGTAGGCGCCTTTGCTGCATGCAGGAGCGGGAGCTGAATTGGGTAACGGCGATATTGGCGTCGCTCCGATGCGTCGCGCACGGGCCGCCCTTCGGGAGTTCCGAGGACCAGATGATGCGAGGAGGTGCCCTTCAACCCGGTAGTGGGCACCTATGACCAGAGAGAGGGGGCATGGTTCCGCAACCGGACGGCGGCGCCGGACAAGAAAACTCCTCCAGGGACCACTATCTGGTCGAGGAAGGCGCAGAACAAGTGCCCGGGGGCCGACCCCGAGACACACTACCCCCCGCGCGGCTCAGCCTTTAGCAAGAGACGTTCCCACCAGTATGACTCAAGGGAAACCACGGCCTGCGAACTTGTTTTCTTCCCAATGATCTTCGATAGTTGGACTACCCCTGCTTTGGACCACACCCGGGAGCATGGCAGCGATCATGGAGATTGAAGGTGTAATCGAAGCCGACACTAAACGGATGCGCATGGCGCAAAAGGCAAAGCGCTAAGCGCAGGGCGCGGCGGGTCCCACTCCTCGTCGGATTGGCGGTTCGGCAACTCGGGCGAAGGCGTTCGGTAGTTCGGTTTGTCGGTGGGTCGGTTGTTCAACGCGAAGCTATCAGCGGTCAGCTATCAGCCATCAGCCAGAACCGAGGGGCATAACAATATCGAATATCGAATGCTGAATGCTGAATGTCGAAGGGATTGCTTTCCGTCGTTCATCATTCGATATTCAGTATTCGACATTCGACATTCCGCCGTGGGATGCCCGCTGCCTGCTGAATTGTTGGGGGTCAGGGCAGAAGCAGGACCTTGCCGGTAGTTTTGCGGCCTTCCAAGAGATGGTGTGCCTTGCTCGCCTCTTTGAGCGGGAGCGTCTCGCTGATTCGGACCTTGAGCTTTCCGGATTGCACCCAGCCGAAGACGTCCCCTGCCCGCTGGAGCAGCTCGGTGCGAGTCAGGGTGTACTGCTGCAACCCCGGACGCGTGAGAAAGACCGCGTTCTTCGCCAGGCGCGCAGGGTCCACGGGTGGCACGGGCCCGCTGGACTGTCCAAACAGGGCCAGCATGCCGCGTGGACCGAGGCAGTTGAGACTCTTGTCAAAGGTCGTCTTGGCCACGGAATCGTACACGACGTTGACACCCTTTCCGCCAGTGAACCGCATGACCTCCGCCTCGAAGTCCTGTTCGGTGTATAGGATGACCGCGTCGGCTCCGGCCTCTCGGGCCAGGGCAGCCTTTTCCTTCGTGGAGACGGTTCCGATTGCCCGGGCCCCGCGCATCTTTGCGAGTTGAATCAGCAGCAATCCCACACCCCCGGCCGCCGCATGGATCAGGGCAGTGTCCCCTGGCTTCAGCGGGTAGGTGCTGAGGGTGAGGTAGTGCGCCGTCATCCCCTGGAGCGTCACAGCCGCCGCCAACCGGAAGTCCACCCCTTGGGGAAGTGGAACGAGCCGCTCGGCAGGCACAACAGCATACTCGGCGTAGGCACCTATGGACGGGGCGTAGGCGACCCGGTCACCCACCTTGAGATCTGCCACACCCGGGGCGATAGCCGTCACCGTTCCGGCGGCCTCCATACCCGGGGTGAAGGGGAGGGAGGTCTTGTACACGCCCGACCGGAAGTATATGTCGATGTAGTTCAACCCGATCGCCTCGACCTTGACCTGAGCCTGTCCCGGACCGGGTGTGGGCACAGGGACCTCCTCGTACCGCAGGACCTCCGGCGATCCTGTTTCGTGCACGCGAACGGCTTTCATGGGTCCTCCCCTGTTAACTTTAACCGCCAAGACGCCAACCATAAACAAGAGCGTACGAGTGTACGAACGTACGAGAGTACGAGAATACGGGAAACCTCAAAGGCGTTCGGTCGTTCGAGAGTTCGGTGGTTCGGTTGTTCAACGCGATGCTGTCAGCGGTCAGCGATCAGCCATCAGCCATAATCGAGGGGCACACCAATATCGAATATCGAACACCCAGTGGGTACCCGAATGATGAATGTCGAAGGAACCGCTTGCCGTCGTTCATGATTCGATATTCAGTATTCGACATTCGACATTTCGCCGCTTAGCACATAGCGCATGGCGTAAAGTGCAGAACGCTATGCGCTCTGCCCTTTGCGCTTTGCGCTACGGGGATTTCTGGTCCAGGACGAGGTGGGTGGAGAGGGAAACGGCCACGAGCTTCCCGGTCTCGTCGGTGATGCGGGTCTCCCAGATTGACGTGGTCTTGCCCCGGTGGAGGGGGACCGCTTCCGCCCGGATAACGCCCTCCCGGACGGCCCCGATCAGGTTGATCTTCAACTCGACCGTCACAGTCTCCTGCCCCTGCGCCAGATTCATATAGGCACCGGCGCCCGCCACGGTGTCTGCCAGGGCCATCACCGCCCCGCCATGCAGGATCCCCCAGGGCTGCTTGTGTTCCTGCCGGACCTTGAGCGTTGCCTCGACCCGGTCTGAGGAAAGAAGGGTAAACTCCATCCCCAGCACCCCGGCGAACGTGCCCTGGATCCGCTGGTTCGCCCTG
>CAZNWB010000157.1:2617-6110 GCA_964576535.1 uncultured bacterium
TCGGTTCGGGGTTGACACTTTCCAAGGCCCGAAGTAACGTGAACCAATTCACTGAACGATCATTCATCCCAGACTGTGTAGAACTTGAACCGCCAATCCCGCCAGGGCGGGGCAAGAACCCCCAACCTCGGCAACTTGGCAACCCCGCCGATGGCGGGGCAATCGGGCAACCAGGCGAAGAATTTGACACCTGCCAGACCGTCTCTCCCAATTGCCAGGTTGCCTGATTGCCAGATTGCCAATATGGGGCGGCCTCTGCGGTAAGAGATTCGGGTTCAGCTCAACGAAGCCCCCGTGGGGCAAGGAGACTGGTGTGGCGCGGGTCAGACGAGAGGGCCTTCGAGCCGAACGGAGACAGGCCATCCTGGAAGCTGCCATGAAGGTTTTTGCCCAGCGGGGTTATGCTGCGGCGACCATCCGGGCCATCGCCCGGGAGGCGAACATCGCCCAGGGGACCATCTATCTGTATTTCCCCAGCAAGCGGGACATCCTTCTGGCCCTGTACCGGTCCATGATCCTGGAGTCGCTGGAGGAGATCCTGGCCCGTCCGGGGAAGGGGGACGAGGAGGCCTTCCTGAGGTCGCTCCTGGTGGACCGGATCCGGCGCTTTCGCGAGAACGCGCGGGCGGTCCGGTTTGCCTTGACCGAGCTGCCGTTTCACGAGGGCCTCCGCGAGACGTTCTACCGTGAAATCGTCCTGGAGCAGCTTCGGCGGATCCAGGGGTTCCTGATGGAGCGGATCACCCAGGGGACGTTCCGGCCGCTCCGGACGGAGATCGCGGCTCGCGCCTTTCAGGGAATGTACGTGATTTTCGCCTTGGCGGAAATCGTTTACGGCGATGCGGAGGTTGGACGATTCACACCGGAGGAGATCGCGGACGAGGTGGTGGGACTCTTCCTGCACGGGGCCCTCAGAAAGCACTGATCTCTGCAGGAGCCCTTCTTTGAAAGGAGTGACCATGCAACGAGTAACTGAGCTGTTGCGGATCCTGCTGGTCCTGCTGCTCGCCAGCACCCCCGTGCTGGCGGCCGAGTCCGCCCAGTCCGGCCGGCCGCACCTGAAGCTGGACCTGACACTGGCCCAGACCGGGGCGGCTCAGCTCCCCCCGGTCCCCCCGGCGGGGGTGATGGACCTGTCGCTTCGGGACAGTATCGCCCTGGCCCTCAAGAATAACCTGGACATTGCTATCGAGGGGTTCAACCCCCGGCTGCGGGACCAGGACCTCACCGGCGAGAAGGCGGTCTTCGATCCCAGCGCCTTCCTCGAGCTCACCCGGAGCGACAACCGGCAACCGGCCGGCCTGCGGTTCCTGACGGGGCAGCGCATCCTCTTCGACTTCTTCGATTTCAACGCCGGCCTGAGGCAGAAGCTTCCCACCGGTGGCACCTACGAGTTCCGCTTCAACAATGAGTACGACAACCAGACAGCCGCCACCCCTTCCGGCTTCACCAGCAGCCTGGCCCTCACCGTTACCCAACCTCTCCTCAAGAACTTCGGGTTTGAGGCCACGGAAACCAACATTCGGATCGCCACCAACAACCAGGCCATCTCCCAGGAGCAGTTGCGCTTGCGGGTGAGCGATATCGTGACCCAGGTCCAGAACGCCTATGTCGATTTGACCTTCGCCATTGAGAACCTCGAGGTCCAACGCCGGTCGCACCGTCTGGCGCAGAACCTGGTGGCGCTCAATAAGGCCCGGGTTCGCGCCGGGGTGGCAGCGCCCGTGGAGGTGACGCAGGCCGAGGCCCAGGAGGCCGCCCGGGTGCAGGATGTCATCCTGGCAGAGAAGGCCGTGCAAGACGCCCAGGACACCTTGAAGGTTATCCTGAACCTGCCGATGAGCGGGGGATGGGGTCAAGAGATCCGGCTGACCTCCACCCTGACCTTCGACCCGAAACCCGTCAACCTGGATGAGAGCATCCAGAAGGCCCTGGAGCGCCGCTACGAGTTCAAGGGCGCGAAGCTGGACATCGACAACAAGGAGCTTTCGATGCGACTCACGCGCAACCAGCTCCTGCCGGACCTGTCCTTGACCGGCTCCGTCTTCAGCACCGGCGTTGGGACCAGCTATGGCGGCAACATGAGCGAGATGGGCTCGGGCGACTTCGTTTCCTACTCCGTGGGCGTGGTCCTCACGGTGCCCCTGGGAAACCGCGGCCCTCAGGCCAGCTACACCAAGGCCAAGCTCTCCGCGGACCAGGCCCGGACGTCGCTCAAGAACCTTGAACTCCAGATCATCCAGCAAGTCCGGGAGGGGGTCCGGCGGGTGGAGGCGGATGCCAAGCGGGTGGATGCGACTCGGGCCGCCCGGGTGCTGGCCGAGGAGCAGCTTCGGGTAGAGCAGCGCCGGCTGGAGGCGGGCGTCACCACCACCTTCAACGTCCTGTCGTTCCAACGGGACCTGTCGGAGGCGCAGGCCAACGAGATTCGGGCGATCGCGGACTACTACAAATCGTTGGCCAACCTGGAGAAGGTGCGGGGGACGGTCCTGGAGGCGAACCGTATCGAGATGTGAACCCCGGTCCGAATCATCTAACCGCCAAGACGCCAAGGACACCATAGGTGGGCAATCCGGCAATCTGGCAATCAGGTGTCTCGAGTTGCCGGGTAATCAGTGCGCCACAGGCGGACGCGGGGTGATCATGGCGGTTCAAGAATCCCGCCGAGGGCGGGATTGGCGGTGAAATGTTTGGGCCAGAAAGGCCGCGCCCGGCGAGGGGCATTTCCTCCCTCTGCCGGGCGCAGGTGTCTCGGAGGCTATTGTCTTGGCCGATTAGTCTGGCACGTTTCGGACGAAGGAGTTGGCCAGGGTCCGCCGCAGCTCGGCCGCCAGCGCGGCGTCAGGGATCTCCCGCAGGATCACCCGGACCGTAAAGCCACACTTCTTGCAGCGCTTGTACTGGAAAACCCAGCGACTGTCTTCCTGCGGCTTGCCGAGCTCTTCCATATCCGAGAAGCAGCACGGCCCGGAACGGATGGGGGAAATGATGCGCTCGGGATACTTGTTCTTGGGGCGCTTCTGATCGGTGTACTCCACTATCGTCGCCATCGTCTACTCCATCAGCCCTCAGTGGTGGGCAGCCCAGACCGCCGGCCCCGCCATGTCGGCGAAGGGTGCGGTTCGTTCACGGCCATCCCGGATGCGTGGGGTTGCGCGTCCCAGCCGGCGGCGCGCATGTGACACGCGTTGTCGCGATCTCAGACAACGCGAAAATGGGCCAAATGGCCCTTCAGCTCCTCGACGACACCCGCCATGACCTCCACGTTCTTGTGAAGCTTCCCCATCATGTGGGCGCCTTCGAACCCCGCCACGATGAAATGCGCCAGGCGGGGGATGTCGGTATCAGACCGCAGCGTCCCTTGTCCCTTGGCCTGGTTGAGCGTAGCCTCCATCCGCGCCCGCAACCGATTGAACGCCGCACTGAGGCGCCGGCGGAACTCCTCGTGGATGTCGCTCAGCTCCAGGGCCAGGTTCCCCAGCATACACCCCCC
>CAZNWB010000158.1:0-6021 GCA_964576535.1 uncultured bacterium
TTTTTCCTCAACTACTTCAAGGCCCTGCAGTTGGCCTTTCCCAGGGCCTGGGCCGGGAAGAAGTACAGTATCATGACCGGGGCGGCGGTCCGGGCCTTCATCCGGGTCGCGCCCGACGTGATGGAGCGGGCGCGGGAAGTCGGGCGAGATGCGTTCGACGCCCATGCGATCCGCCGCGCCATCACCCCGTGGGGGGAGCGCCTGGGCGATCGCCGCTTCGAGACCGAGGGGGAGTGGAAGCGCCGGCTCGCGGGTGGCACCCGCAGCACCGTGGAGGTGCTGGCCCGGGAACTCCGGGACGCCCTCCGGCGCTGACGGTTCAGACCGGGCAGAAGGGGCACGGATGGCCAAGTCGAACGCGCCGCGGCACGAGAGCTGGGGCCACCTGCAGGCGTTCGCCAACACGGCCGATGGAGTCTTTGCCGTGGATCCGGGGGGGCGTGTGGTCCTCTGGAACAAGGCCGCGACGCGCATCCTCGGCCTCGGGGCAGATGAAGCGCTGGGACGTCGCTGCTGTGACGTCATGAGCGGGTTTGACGTCTCGGGGAACCTCATCTGCTACCCCGGCTGCCAGGTCATGGTCTTGAGCGCCCGCCTGCAACCCATTCATCACTTCGACATGCGCACGCGCCGCAAGGACGGGCAGGAGATCTGGATCAACATCAGCACGATCATCATTCCCACCGACGGCGATCAGCCCGCGGGGACGATACATCTGTTCCGGGATATCACGCAGTCGAGGCTGGTGCCGGGCCGGACCCGGTCGGCGCCAGAGGGCGCCGGCACGCTTGGGGCGTCAGCCCGTGAGCGGGTCAGGGGTGCGGGCGCAGCCACGTCTGGCGGTCCTGAAAAGAACCCGGCCGAAAGCCTGACCTCACGGGAGCGGGAGATCCTCCGCCTGATTGCAGGGGGGCAGACGACCTCGGCCATCGCCAACAAGTTGTGCATCAGCCATACGACGGTCCGCAACCACATCCAGCACATCTTGGCGAAGCTCGGCGCCCACAGCCGGCTCGAGGCGGTCACCGTCGTGTTCGGGCAAGACCTCTTGGTCTCCAGCCTCCAGTGATCCGCGGCGACGATCCTTCCCGTTACCGGCACTCTGAGACCGTTGCTGGATAGCCTGCTGGGCCGCTCGAGCTTTCAGGAATCACAAAGTCTACCTTGGGAAATGATCTCGTAATGCTAGGAAAATGATGCAAATGCATCATTTACTCTGCGAGGGTGTTTGGGTAACTTCCGTAGGTGAAATAGTGTTTGTTTATTTTCGATCGATCGCTCGAACGGCACAGCATTCGGAGCCAGCATGCGATATGAAGAGCGCTTTGAGGCCGTACTGAAAAGCGCCGCTTCGGAATTCGCCCGGCGTGGCTACGATCGCGCGTCGATTCGCGACGTGGCGAACGCCGCCAGAATGAGCGTTGCCGGCCTCTATTATTACTGCAAGAGCAAGGACGAGTTGCTCTTTGGGGTGTGTTACAATAGCTTCGATTTTCTCCTCCGAACCCTCCAACGTTCCCTCAAAGGCGTGTCGGATCCTACTGAGCAATTACAGATATTTATCTTTAATCACTTCGAGTATTTCCTAAGCCATGTCGAGGCGATGAAGGTGGTCTCCCATGAGGCGGGGGTTCTGTCCGGAGAACTCGGTGCCCGGGTTGCGGAGATCAAGCGGCAGTACTATCTGCGTGGCCAGCAGATCGTTCAACGACTCCTCGGTGAGGGCGACAGCGATTCCCCACACCTCCGTACAACGACGCTCGCCCTCTTTGGCATGATCAACTGGGTGTACACCTGGTATCGCCCCGGTCGCGACTTTGACGCGAAGGAGTTGGCCGACTGCGTGACAGACCTCTTCCTCCACGGGGTGAGGTCACAGGCGGGTGCCGGCCAGGGGCAGGCAGAAACCCATGGAGGCTAGGGAGGGAGAGACGATGGAGGGAATGCGAGGGTCGGCGGTGGAGGCGCGGCCGCCCGAAGCGTATCAATTCCGGGATGTGCTGTACGAAAAGAAGGAGTGGATCGGGCGGATCACCATCAACCGACCTCGGGCGTATAACGCCTACACGACCGCCACCCTTCAGGAGCTGACGCTGGCATTCCAGGACGCCTCCTGGGACGACGGGGTGGCGGTGGTCGTTCTCACCGGGTCGGGCGACAAGGCGTTCTGCACCGGGGGCGACGTGAAGGAGTACGCCGAGACCTACATGCGGCGGCCTCGGGACTACTGGAAGTACATGGGTGTCTTCGCCGGGGCGATTGATGCGGTGCGGAACTGCGGCAAGCCGGTGATTGCCCGCCTGAACGGGATCGTCGCGGGCGGCGGGAACGAGTTCAACCTGGCCTGTGATCTGGCCGTGGCGGCGGAGCACATCACGCTGCGCCAGGTGGGCACCCGGGTGGGAAGCGTGGCCGCCGGCGGGGCGACGCAATGGCTGCCAATCACCATCGGCGACCGGCGCGCCCGGGAAATGCTGTTCACCTGCGACGAGATCACGGCGCGGCAAGCGCTGGACTGGGGGCTGGTGAACCGGGTTGTCCCGGCCGCCGGCCTGGACAAGGCCGTCGAGGAATTGGCCCAGAAGATCATCGACAAGTTCCCGGAGTGCACCCGGTACACGAAGCAGCAGGTCAACTTTTGGAAGGACCTGTCCTGGTACGCCACCGTGGGGCACGCCCGGGACTGGCTGAGCTTGCATTTCATGTCGCCGGAGCCGTACGAGGGGATGACCGCCTTCGTGGAGAAGCGCGCTCCCCGCTACCGCGAGCTGCGCAAGCGGGCGGCCGAGGGACAGTCCAGCGAGTTCCTCTGGGGTCCCTACACCCGTGCCTGCGGCCGCTGTGGCGCGAAGGGCATCCCCGAGGAGTTCCAGTTTTGCGGCAAGTGTGGCGCCAATCTGACGTAGAACACTCCCAGGCGGGCTGAGGAACCACGCATGAAACGGGAGGAGATGTCCCGCGAATTGGCGGGAAAGGTCGCGCTGGTCACCGGGGGAGCGAGTGGCATCGGGGCCGCGGTGACCCTGGACCTCGCGTGGCACGGTGCGGACGTGGCCATCGTGGACGTCCAGGTGGGGGAGAGAGCCAAGGAGGTCCTGGCGGAGGTCGAGCGAAGCGGGGTCCGCGGTCTGGCCCTGACGGCGGATGTCGGCGACCGGCGGCGGGCCGGCGAGGTCGTGGCGGAGGTGCGGGAACAGCTCGGCGGGTTGCACATACTGGTCACCAGTGCGGGGATCAACCGGGATGCCATGATCTGGAAAATGACGGGGGAGGACTGGAGTACCGTCATCGCCGCGGATCTCAGCGGGACCTTTTACTACTGCCAGGCCGTCGCCCCGATCTTCCGCGAGCAGGGTCAGGGCAAGATCGTGACGATCTCCTCCATCAACGGCCTGCGAGGCAAGCTGGGGCAGGTGAACTACTCCGCGGCCAAGGCGGGGGTGATCGGCCTGACGAAGGCGCTGGCCAAGGAGCTGGCGCAGTCCAATGTCAACGTGAATGCCGTGGCGCCTGGGTTCATCCTGACGCCGATGACCGCCGGCATGCCCGCCCAGGCCCGGGATGCCGCCATCGCCGAGGTCCCGCTGGGGCGGCCGGGAAGCCCCGAGGACGTGGCCGCCCTCGTGACCTTCCTGTGTTCGGATCGGGCCCGGCATATTACTGGAGAAGTGATCAAGGTGGACGGGGGGCAGTATATCTGAGCAGAGGAGCCACGGGGTGGGGCCCGACTGGATTTTTGATTTTGGATTTCGGATTTAGGATTTTGAAATCCGAAATCAGCAATCCACAATCCAAAATCGAAAATGGCTGCGAGATGGGGCCCCGCAGGATAGATGCGAGCCGAGGAGAGGGAAAACCATGGGGAGTGCGTTCAAGGACATCCAGTTTGAGCTGCACGACGGGGTCGGGCGGATCGTTCTCAACCGACCGCCGGTGAATGTCCTGAACATCGCCATGATGGAGGAGATCCAGGAAGCGCTGCGGGCGGCCCAGGCGGTGGCGGACACCCGGGTCATCGTCTTCTCCGCCACGGGACGGATGTTTTCGGCCGGAGTGGATGTGGCCGAGCACACGCATGACCTGATGGAACGGATGTTGGATACCTTCCACGGGATCTTCCGCCTCATGGCAGATGGCGAGGTACCGACCCTGGCCGTGGTTCAGGGCTACGCCCTGGGCGGCGGGTGCGAGCTGGCGTGTTTCTGCGACCTGATCGTGGCAGGCCAGGGGGCAAGATTCGGGCAGCCCGAGATCGCGGTGGGGGTTTTTCCGCCCGTCGCGGCCGCCTTCTTCCCGCACGTGATCGGTGTAAGAAAGGCTGCCGAACTGATCCTCACCGGCGATGCCATCCCGGCGGAGGAGGCCCACCGGATCGGATTGATCAATGCCGTCGTCCCGGCCGAACAACTTGCCGGCGAGGCGGATCGAATCATTTCGCGACTGACCGACAAGAGCGCGGCCGTCCTCCGCGTGACGAAGCGGGCGCTACGGGCTGGCATGGCGGCGGGCTTCGACGAGGCCCTGTTCGCCATCGAGACGATCTACACGAAATCCCTCATGAGCCTGGAAGATCCCGGAGAGGGTCTGACTGCCTTCATGGAGAAGCGGAAGCCGGTCTGGGGGCACCGCTGATCACTGAGCGTGTAACGTGTAGCGTGTAACGTGTGACGTGTAAGGTTGGACGCGATCCACGTTACACGTTACACCTTACACGTTCCACGAACGGGGAATGGGACGATGCCCATCACGCCGATCATCGAGCAGTGCCGGGCGCGGCTCGAAGATACTGAGTTCGGCAGTGTTCGCCAGTGGAAGGCGCAGCACCCCGGGGGCAAAGCGGTCGGCTGCTTTCCCGTCTACACCCCTGTCGAGATCATCCATGCGGCCGGGATGCTCCCCGTGGGACTCTTCGGCGGCGGGACCACCATCGAGCTGGCAAACGCCGACGCCCGGTTCCAGTCCTTCATCTGCTCCATCGCCAAGACCACGCTGGAGATGGGATTCCAGGCCCGCCTGAAGCCGCTGGACGGCCTCATTTTTTCCTCCATTTGTGACGTGGCCCGCAACCTGTCCAGCGTGGTGGCGCGTAACTTCCCCGAGTTTCAGGTCGAATATATCCATCACGCCCAGAACATGACCTCACCCGCAGCGGCGGATTACGTGGAGAGCGAGTTTCGGCGGGTCCAGCGCAACATGGAGAAGCTATCGGGACGCGCCATCAGCCAGGAGGCCCTGGCCGCAAGCCTCCGGATCTATAACCGGGTCCGGGGGCTGCTGCGGCGGCTGTACGAGACCCGGAGGGAGTCACCCCAGCTCATCTCCACGGTGGAGCTGTACGTCCTCGTCCGATCCGGGACCCTGGTGCCCCCCGAGGAACACCTGCGGGAGCTGGAGCAGGTGCTGGACCTGTTGCCGGCACGCCAGGGCCGGCCCAAGGACCGGGTCCGGGTCGTGATCGAAAGTGCCTTCTGCGAGCAACCCCCCCTGGACCTGTTGCAGGTCGTGGAGGACGCGGGCTGCTACATCGTGGATGACGACCTCCTGACCGGCTGGCGCTGGTTCGTCGAGGACGTGCCCGAGGACCTCTCGCCCCTCCGCGCCCTGGCGGAAAGCTACATCCGGCGGAGCGTCTATTCTTCGGTGCGGCACGATGGCCCCCGGCCCCGGACGGCCGGTCTGGTGGAAAAAGTGCGCCGGGCCGGGGCGCAGGCGGTGATCTTCATGCCGGCCAAGTTCTGCGAGCCGGCCCTCCTCGACTACCCGCTGTTCCGCGTGGCGCTGGAGGAGGCCAGCATCCCGCATCTCGTCGTCGAGTTCGAGGAGAAGATGTGGACCTTCGAGCGAACGCGGAACGAGCTGGAGACGTTCGTGGAATCCATGCTGTTTGACTAACGCATAACACCCCCACCCCCCCCTCCCCCCGCAGGCGGGGGAGGGCGAGGGAGGGGGGTCCGAGGGAGGCAGGGATGGCCACGGCCGGAAAGGTGGACAAGGATCGCAAATACCAGAGCGAGGTTAACG
>CAZNWB010000159.1:0-5865 GCA_964576535.1 uncultured bacterium
CCTTGTACACATAGATTGCCTGATTGTCAAGCTATTTCTGTTACACTACACTAGGGGGAACTGGTCTATTCCTAATTTGTCGAGTATCATGTGACCGGCTTGACCGGCGTCCTGAAGGAATGAAACAAGCCATCAGCTGTCAACGGTCAGCACTCAGCTTCCCAGCCTCCTCATGTCTCGCCTAGGAGACCAGATGGGCCGGCGCATCACGGTTGCCCACAGCCCTGACGCCGACGACGCCTTCATGTTCTACGCCCTGGCCCAGGGCAAGATCGGCGACCCCGGCCTCGAATTCCTCCATGTCCTCGAAGACATCCAGACCCTCAACGACCGCGCCCGCCGGGGCGTGTACGAGGTCACGGCCGTCTCGTTCCACGCCTACGCCTAC
This sequence comes from uncultured bacterium, assembly GCA_964576535.1. Classification (GTDB taxonomy): domain Bacteria; phylum Methylomirabilota; class Methylomirabilia; order Methylomirabilales; family 2-02-FULL-66-22; genus 2-02-FULL-66-22. The sequence continues at coordinate 389 of CAZNWB010000159.1, forward strand.
CTGGCGGACCGGTACGCCCTTTTACCTCACGGCGCCAGCATGGGAGACGGCTACGGTCCGATGATCGTGGCCCGGCGACCCATGCGCCCGGAGGAGGTCCGCGGCAAGCGGGTCGCCGTTCCCGGTGTGCTGACCACCGCCGCGCTGGCGGTGCGATTGTGGGATGCATCCCTGGAGCACGTCGTGATCCCCTTTGACCGCATCATGGATGCGGTCACGGCCGGGGAGGTGGATGCCGGCCTGATCATCCACGAGGGCCAGGTGACCTATGCGTCCGTGGGCCTGCACAAGGTGGTGGACCTGGGCGAGTGGTGGACGGGAGAAACGGGTCTGCCCCTTCCCCTGGGGGGCAACGTGATCCGGAAGGACCTGGGACCGGACCTGATGCGCCGGATCTCCCGCCTCTTGCGGGACAGCATCCAGTATGCCCTGGCGCACCGGCAGGAGGCGCTGGACTATGCCATGCAGTTCGGCCGGGACATGGACCGGCCGCTGGCCGACCGCTTCGTCGGCATGTATGTCAATGACCTGACGCTGGATTACGGCGAGCGAGGCCGCGCGGCCGTCCGGCGGCTGCTGACGGTCGGCCACGAGCGGGGCATCATTCCGCATCTGGTTGAACCAGAATTTACCGAGTAAGAGCGTTCGGTGGTTCGGTAGTTCGGTGGTTCGGTTGGTCACGGGGAACGGAACGGCCAATCGGGGAGAGGAGGGGTCGCGCCCATGGCAGAGCCGGCGACGATCAACACCGCACAGTTCAATAACCTGACCCGATACGGCGCCCTCATGGAGGTTGTCCAGAGCCGTCGGACGAACCGCGAGTTCGTGTCCACCTACGAGGTGCCGCGGGAGCACTTGGACCTGATCCTGGAGGCGGCCCGTCACGCCCCGTCCGGCGCCAACTCCCAGCCGTGGCACTTCATCGTCGTCACCGACCCCCGAGTGAAGGCGGAGATTGGCGACTGCTTCGTCCAGGAGCAGCAGGCCCGAGCCCGGCTCCGCATGGGCTTTCCCACGCCCAACTACAACGGTGTCAGGACCGCCCCAGGCCTCATCGTCATCGTGGCCGACTTCCGCTTCATCCGGGCCTTCCCGGTTCTGAACGATGGATCCGAGCTGGACCGGATGTACCGGGCGAACGCCGAGCGCATCCTGCTCCAGAGTGTGGCCGCCGCAACAATGTCGGCCCATCTCGCCGCGGCGGCCCTCGGGTACGCGGTATGGTGGATCACGGCGATCGGGCAGGAGGCCATCCAGAAGAAGGTCAAGCCGCTGCTGGAGGTGCCGGAGGAGCTGGCCGTCATTGACGTCATGTGCTTTGGGCCGCCCCTCAAGCCCTCCTACAAGCGCTGGAAGAAGACGCTGGACCAGATCATGAGCTGGGACCGATTCGACCCCCGGCAGGTCATGACCGACGCCCAGATCGACGAGTGGGTCAAGACCACGCGGCACAAGGTGATGTACCGCGACGAGTCCCGGATCGATTAGGCGCGAGGTCGAGCGGCCGTCCGGTGCCTGCTGGCCCTCGGCCATGAACAGGGGATCATCCCGCACCTCGGTGAACCGGAATTCGTCGAATGACCGCAACGGCGTTCGGTACTTCGGTGGTTCGAGTGTTCGGTTGTTCCTGTTCCCCCTGAGCAACCCAACCACCGAACGGTCGAACCGCCGAACGATCCTGTCGTTCCCCCTTCTCGCCGCCTCCTGGCACGGATCCCTCAACAATTACTTGACAAGTGCCAACTGGTTGCTAACTTCACATGCACACCCGCACCGAAAAGAGGACCCCTGGTCCTTCTAGGAGAGATCAGGGGTACCCCTTGCCGTCGTCGAAAGAGGAGAGAATTCATTGACACTTGAAAACCGGGGATGGTCATCAGAGAGCCAGGAGAAAAGGGGCTCCACGTGATTATCACGGAATGCGTCCTGCACGGGTTCAAGGGGTTCGTCGCCCCATTCACCCTCCGCCTCAAACCCGGCCTGAACCTCGTCACCGGGGGAAACGAGTCGGGAAAGTCCACGCTCTGCGAGGCGATTCTCTCCGTCCTCTTCGCCTCCCCCTCCTCCTCTGCCTTTCTCAACTGGTATTTTCCCGAGGCGTGCCGAATTCTCCTGGTCTTTTCCACACCCCGGGGACGCTTTCGCACCCTGAAGGACTTCATCCGCCGCTCCGCCGACCTCTCCATCTGGGACCCCGCAAAGGCCGCATTCCTCTCCACGGCCCAGAATCCCTCCCAGGTCGCCGGCCTCCTCTCGAAAGAACTCGGCGAAGTGACCGAAGCGGTGTACCGCACCCTGTATGTCCTCCAACCGCCGTCCCGGTCCCCGGTTGCCCAGGCGCCCGAGGTCACCGCATCGCCCGAGCCGGCGAGTCCGGCCATCGCCCCCAGAGGCCCCCGGCAGAAGCAACAGGACCGGCTCCAGCAGCTCAGAGGATATCTGAAGACCTATCGGGAGATTCGAGAGACCGAGCTGCTCCTGGACTCCTTGCGCAATCAGCACGAAGAGACGGGCGCCTCTCTCCACAAGCTGGGCACCCTGGAAGCGGAGCGCCGCACCCTCCGCGAGGCCCTGGCGCGATTTCAGCCCCTGGAATCCTTCACGACCTCCTCGCTCCTGGCGCAGATTGCCGAGTACCAGAAAGCCCTCGAAAACCGGGACGGAGAGGCCAGGGGGCTCCAGGAAAAAGCCGAGGACGAGCGGGATCGCTTGGCCCTGATCCCCTCGGTCCCCCTCTGGCGGCTCCGCCTTCTCCACATCGGGGGAGGCCTGGTCATCGTCTCTTTCGCGGCGGGGCAGTTTCTTCCCTACGCCGGCACCGGAATCATGCTCGGGCTCGGATGCATCGCCGCGGGGCTCACACAATATCTCAACTGGAGCCAGAAGCGGGACAAGATCCAGAAGGGGATCCTGGCAATCGAGCACCAGGTGGCCAAGGGCCTCGATCTTCGGATCAGCCGCCAGTTCCAGCCCCTCCTCGACCTCGTGCCCCGCGTTGGGTGTCACGAGGTTTCCGAGCTTGCCACACGCATTCGCCAACGGGATACCTTCAGGGAGAGGCTGGCAACCCTGGATCGGCAGATCGCCGAGCTGTCCGCAGGGATTGACCCGACCGCCCTGGAAGAGCAGAAGGGAAACCTCGAGGAGACGATCCGGGTTGCCGAGGGCGAACTTGGCGCCTTGGGGTACGTCCCAGAGGCTTCGGATATCCAGCGCGAGATCGAGGAGCTGGAACGGGGAACCGTCTCCCCTGAGGAACCTGCGCCCCCCTCACGAGAGCGCGCCTCCCAGTCGGTGACCACCCTCCTCACCACCCTCGAGAGAGTCCTCCGGGGGCTCAGCCCGTCTCTGCTGTCGGCGATCGAGACACAGGCAAGCAAACTCATCAGCGAGATCACGGCTGGACGCTATACCCGCATCCACCGGACACCGGAAAGTAGCCTGCGCCTCACACTCGCAGGCGGCCAAGGGGAGCGGTCCCTCGGGGAGGTGAGCGACGGGGCACAGGATCAGGCGCTGCTCGCATGGCATCTCGCCCTCTTGACCGTTATGCCCCAGGCCCCTTCCGTGCCCCTGCTGCTGGATGAGCCCTTCCTCCGCGTGGACGGCGAGCGACGGAAGCGCCTCCTCCCCTTTCTTCAGTCCCTGGCCCGCACACACCAGGTCATCCTCTTCAGTCAGGACGCCTGGATCCCACCCGAGGTGGCTCACACCATCCCTCTCGCCCGCGCCATCGACCGCCTTCCCTCGTCAAAGGTCGCCTGAGTCTCGAGAACAGAACCGACACTCACGCTCTACAGGCGGCCGCGTCGGCGAGGTCAAAGGGATCGGAGCCCGCCGGTCAACCCGGAGGCTCTGGGCAGAGCTTCAGCCCTGCGGAGGGGACGGCGCGGGCCATCTCGACGAGGCTGTATGCGACCTGCGTGTACTCCTCGCGACCGCCGCGCCAGGTCTCGCCGTACGCCGTGTCCCAGATCGAGACGCGAAGCGGCGAGGGAGGGTGGGCTGGGCGGTCCTTCCGTCCTGACCACCTCGGGGTGGAAGCGGCGTCTCCGCTGCTCGGGGGAGCATGCCCCAGTCAGTTGGGTGGTGTCAAGATCCAACGGTTGCGGAACGAGGGTCCGGGGGCGTCAGCTGTTAGGTGACGAGACCACGTGATGCAGGGAACCGATGCCTTTTGGATCGGGTTCGTGTATACTGCAGGACCTGCGACGAACGGTGGGGGGACCGGAGAGAATCGCAACGAAGGCTTGAAGGGAGAGCCAGGAGAGAAATGGTGTTCGACCGTTTCCGCCTAAGGCAGATTCGGCAGTTCCCATCCGACCGTACAACCAAGCGGTCGAATCCGCCTGAGGCGGAAACCGCCGAACGCTCTTGGGTGTGAGTGATGCTCGCCCTCTACTCTGATCACTACGTCATCGAGTTGCCCGCCAATCACCCGTTCCCGATCCAGAAGTATCGGTTGGCCCGGGAACAGCTCGTCGCCGAGGGGTGCCTCGGTCCTGACGACCTGCTGGAGCCCACGCTGGTTGTCCCCACGGACGTCCGCATGGTGCATACGGACGAGTACTGGGAGCAGTTGACCACGGGCACCCTGAGCGCCAGCGCCATTCGGCGCCTGGGGCTTCCGTGGTCCGAGGCGCTGGTCCGGAGGGCCCGGGCCTCAGTCCAGGGGACCCTGACCGCCGCCCGGATCGCCATCTTGCATGGCGTCGCGGTCAATTTGGCCGGCGGAACCCACCACGCATTCCCGGACCGCGGCGAGGGCTACTGCGTCCTCAACGACATCGCGATCACGATCCGATGCCTCCAGCGCGATGCCTGGATGCAGCGCATGGCGGTCATAGACTGCGACGTCCACCAGGGCAACGGGACCGCCGCCATCTTCGCCAACGAGCCGGACGTGTACACCTTCTCCATCCACGGGGCCAACAACTTCCCCCTGGTCAAGGTCGCCGGAACCTTGGACATCGGCCTTCCGGACGGGACCGGCGATGAGGAGTACCTCCGCTCCCTCGAGACGACGGTGCCCAGGATCCTGACCGAGTTCCGTCCCGGTCTGGTCTTCTACCTGGCCGGGGCGGACCCGCACGAACGGGACCGGCTGGGCCGCCTCCGCCTCACCCACGCGGGCCTGCGTCGCCGCGACGAATCCGTCCTCCAGGCGTGCCGGGACGCCCGCATCCCGGTGGCCATCACGCTGGGCGGGGGGTACGGCCAGGACATCCAGGATACCGTGGAGGCCCACTGCAACACCGTCCGCGCGGCCCGCGCCGTTTTCGACGGGCCTCCTCCAGCCATCGACGCCTAATCTCCGGGTCCCTATCCGATCGTCACTCCGATCAGATGGCGAAGTCCTCGCCCCGCCAGATCCCTCGATCGGGAACCTGTGACTGGGCAAGAGAGAGTTTTTCAGCACCCTGCTAGTATTACTCAGTTAAGTTATGACGTGTCGGATCTCAGCCGAGATCCACACC
>CAZNWB010000160.1:0-5819 GCA_964576535.1 uncultured bacterium
AGCTGGCGGCCGCGGCGAAGTAGGTCGCCGATCCCCCCAGGACCTCCGTGGCCTGGCCAAATGGGGTTGTGACCGTGTCGAAGGCCACGGAACCCACCACCAGGATGCTCATCTCGCCGCCTTGCCTTCCCGAGCGGTCAGCCGTCAGCCATCAGCGCTCAGCTCAAACACGACCTGTACCTGCCGTCGGGCGGAAGAACCAGATCAGATGCTCTTCCGCCTCCCGAAGCTGACGGCTGATAGGCTGAAGGCTGATGGCTACTCCACGAGGTACTTGCCGACAATGGGTGCCAGGTCCCGCCTCAGCTGCGCCGGGATCGCGTGCCGGGCCGTGATGATGGCCTCGCGCAACGCCTGGGCACAGGGGCAGGTGCGGGTCTCCGGAATCTTCCCCACGGCCACCCGGATCATGGCCTGGGCCGTCTTCACGTTCTGCAGGAGGATGCGGACCACCGCCTCGACGTTCACGTCCTCTTCGGTGGTGTGCCAGACATCGTAGTCGGTCACCAGGGCCATGGTGGCGTAACAGATCTCCGCCTCCCGGGCGAGCTTTGCCTCCTGCAGGTTCGTCATGCCGATCACGTCCACACCCCAGCTCCGGTAGATGCGCGACTCGGCGCGGGTGGAGAACTGAGGGCCCTCGATGCAGATATAGGTCCCGCCCCGGTGGACAGTCGCCCCGATTTCCCGCCCGGCCCGGTACAGAATCTCGCCCAGGATCGGGCACGTTGGATCCGCCATGCTGACGTGGGCGATCAGGCCGTCGCCGAAGAAGGTGCTCGCCCGCTGGGTGGTCCGGTCGAAGAACTGATCGGGGATCAGGATGTCCAGGGGTTTGATCTCCTCCCGCATGCTGCCCACAGCGGAGGCGGAGAGGATCCACTCGGCCCCCAGGACCTTGAATCCGAAGATGTTGGCCCGGAAGTTCAGCTCCGAAGGCATCAGGCGGTGCCCGCGCCCGTGACGCGCCAGGAACGCCACCGGGCGCCCCTGCAGCCGACCGAGGGTGTAGCGGTCCGACGGCTCGCCGAAGGGCGTCCGCACGACTTCTTCGCGGACGTCCTCCAGCCCCTCCATCTCGTACAGCCCACTGCCGCCAATGATCCCGATGAGCCCGGCCGTCAATGGATCCTCCTCCCGATGGGTCGCCACTCTTCTATTGCATGCTTACGATTGGGGACCTCGGATTTGAGAAATCTCAAATCGGCAATCCGCAATTTCAAATTCTCAGTGCGTGTACCGGGCGATAGCAGCCTCGACGAGGGGAGTCCGAACGTCCTGGATCATCACGTTGATCAGGGCGGGCCTTCCCGCATCCATCGCCCGCCGCAAGGCGGGACCGATCCCCGCCGGCTTCTCCACGAACTCCGCGTGGGCACCCATGGCCTCCGCGACCCGGTCGTACCGGACCATGCCCAGGTCACACCCTACCACCCGGTCGGGGCCGTAGAGCCCGGCCTGGATCTGTCGCTCCATCCCCCAACCCTGATCGTTGCCCACCACGACCACGATCGGCGCGCCGTGACGCAGAGCCGTGTGCAGTTCCCAGTTGTAGAATCCCATCCCGCCATCCCCCATCACCACCACCACCGGGCTCTCAGGCCGGGCCAGCTTGGCCGCCACCCCAAAGGGCAGCGCCGCCCCCACGGTCCCCAGGTTCCCCAGGCGCAGCCAGCCGCCCGCGTTGCGGGCGGGGAGCACCGAACGGGCCCACTGCTGCCAGTTGCCGCCATCAATGGCCAGAATCGTCTGAGGCGTGAGCACGTTCCGGATCTCTCGGCAGAGGCGCAGCGGATGGATCGGCACTTCGTCCGATCGCTCTCCGGCCTCCAGCGTAGCACGCCACCCGCCGGCGGCGGAGCGGAGATCCTCCACCCAGCCGCCCTCCGTCCCGGGGCCGTCCCGTTCGATTTCGGCCACCATCTGGGTCAGGACGGCGCCGGCCTCGCCGTGGATCGCCACCGCCAGGGCCCGGTTACGCCCCAGTTCGGTCGGGTCCACATCCACCTGGATAATCCGCGCCGCCGGGTCGAACATGCCCCGGGTTCCGAAGGCCAGGCGAAAGTCGATCCGCTTTCCCACCACCAGCACCACGTCAGCACGGGAGATTTGGCGCGCCGTACCGTTCAACACCGGATCCGCATACCCGAAGCACAGGCGGTGGTCGTCTTCGATCATCCCACGTCCCAGGCTGATGGTGAAGATCGGAATACCGGACGCCTCCACGAATCGCCGCAGGACCTGTGGGTCCCGCATCCACCGGGTTCCGCCGCCGGCTATGACCACCGGGCGGCGGGCCTGCCGGAGCATCGTCACTGCCTGGTGAACCCGCTCCGGATCCCCCTGCGGGCCGCGATCCGGGCGGTAGGAAGCCGGGGAGGGCATGGGCACGGCGGCTGCATCGACCTGGGTCAGGGCCACGTTCACGGGCACGCTGAGATGCACGGGTCCCGGCCGGCCTGCCATGGCCTCCCGGAAGGCCGCGGCCACGTACTCGGGCACACGCGAGGCCTCCGGGACCTGCCGCGCCCACTTGACCAGGGGGCGGACTATCGCCACCTGATCCATCTCCTGGAAGCTATGCCGGTCCACCCCGGCTTGATCCGCGGCCCCGCTGATGGCAATCACGGGGCTTCCGGCGTGGGCCGCCGTGGCGATCCCCGTGATGGAGTTGGTGTGGCCAGGACCGCCGGTGACCAGGGACGCGGCGGGGCGGCCGGTGACGCGAGCGTAGGCGTCCGCCATGTGGACGGCCGCCGACTCGTGCCGAACGTCCACGATCCTGACCCCCTCCTCGGCGCAGGCCACATAGATGGCGTTCAGATGATCACCGCACAGGCTAAAGACCCGGTCGATCCCTTCGCGCTTCAGGGCCCGGACCAAACACTGCGCCCCCGTCACCTTCTCCACTGCACTTCCCCCCGTGCCCACGTCGCTCGCCTTCCCCCGTCTGTCTTCTATCACGCGGGGGTCCTTCCCCGTGGCCTTTCATGCTCCGGGGCCCCATCCCGCTCTTGTCCGCCTTCGGCGGACCCGATCGGGCCCCACCCCGTGGCTCCCTCCTCCCTTCTGCCAGCTGCCAGCCGCCTTCTAAGCCAGGAGCCCCCTCTCTCGCAATATGCCCCGGATTTCTTCCTTCTGGGCCGGCGTGAGATCGAGTGTGGGCCGCCGACACCGGCCGCAGTGGAGCATCCCGAGTTGCACCATCGCTTCTTTGATCCCCGCCGGATGTGATCCTACCGCGAACAGCTTGCGCACCGGAGACAGCTTCGCCTGAAGTGCGCGTGCCTTTGGCAGGTCCCCCGCCTCCACCGCCTTGAAGATCCCCACGGCCAGGCCCGGCGCCACGTTCGCCGTCGCCGCCACCGCGCCCACGCACCCGTGCAAGAGCGCCCCGTAGATGAGGGTGTCGCGTCCCATGAACACCTTGAATCCGGCCGGGCAGCTTTGCACCAACTCGGCCGCGTTGGCCAGATCCCCGGTGCTGTCCTTGATCCCCGCAAAGTTGGGAACCTCCCGGGCCAGACGAGACACCGTTGCCACGGACAGCGCCACGCCGCCCGTCCGTTCCGGGATGTTGTAGGCCAGGACCGGGATTTTCACCGCGGCACAGATGGCCCGGTAATGCTCGACCAGCTCCTCCTGGGACGGCTTCAGGAAGAACGGCGTCACCACCGATACGGCGTCGGATCCCACGGTCTCGGCGTGGCGGGCCAAGGCTACGGACTCGGCCGTCGTGATGGCACCCACGTTGGGCATCACGAAGACCCGGCCCGCCGCCTCCTTCACGGCGACCGCCATCAGGCGTTCCTTTTCCTCGCGGGTCAGGGCGAAGAACTCCCCGCCGGTCCCCACCGGGAACAGCCCGTGAACGCCCTGGTCAATCATCGCATTCAGAACCTTCCGGAACGCGCTCTCGTCCACCCGTTCATCGGGCGTGAACGGCGTCACAACCGCCGGAATGATTCCCCGAAGCTCCTTTCCCATTCCCTACTCCTATCTCCCCCGCTCCCCCGCCCCCATTCCGCATTCCGAATTCCGCATGTGGGCCGTCACAAGTCCTTTGACGGCCAGAAGTTACTTGACCCCAGGGTACGTGTCAACACTTCTCCCCGCCTTCTTCCCACGGCCCGCGAGCTCAACGCTGCCGACCCATCGCCACACCCGTTGCTCCCGCGCTACCCTGCCTGCCGCCACTGTGCCTTAGCTCCCCGATACCGTATCTTCTTCGATTCTCTCACGTATCCCATAGCATACAGCAGCGGGTGGTTGGACTCGGGCGATCAGGATGCCCTGTCAATCCTGGCCAAGTCACTCCGGATTATTTTGTTCAGCAAACACGTCGAGCGAAAGGGGGGCTCCGAGCGGCTCCACTCTGCAGTTACCCGAGGTGCAAGGGCGGCCTGCTACAAGGACTCACCTGCGTACTCCTCACGGAAGGTCTCTCGGCCGCCCTGCGGCTCCCCGGTGCGGGGTTGGCATGCCATCTGCTATGCAGTAAGCGGCAACGGCTACAACGTCGGTGACACATCGACCCGGGGGAGGGGGGCCGGCTGTGCGAGGAGTGCGCCTATTACGTTCCTAAATTAGCTTGGACCAGGGAGGAAATGAGGAAACCGATGAGAGTCGTCTGCATCTACTGCGAAAAAGAGGGCGTGCCGGCGCTGATCCGTCAGAAGGATCCGTTGGGCGATCCGAGGGTCAGCCACGGGATCTGCCGTAGGCATCAGGTGCAAGTGCGGGGGGAGGTAGAAGCCCTGTGGGGGCATCTGCCCGGGAGGCGACGCTTTGGCCGATTCCCTGTCACCCTGACGGCCGTCGGCCGGTGCCGTCAGGTTGGCGCGAGAGAACTCCATGGTACGGTACGGACTGTCGGCGCCGGGGGACTGATGGTCGAGTTCCCCGTCGAGGTGCCTCCAGGAACCACCATCCACCTGGTGCTCCAGATCCGGCTGGGTCCCCTGCCGGTGGAATGCCGGGTCGTGTGGGCCCGGGCTAATGGGGGCGGGGTGCGCCACGGCCTCGCCTTCCTGGAAAACATGGGTCCAAACTTCGCGACGGATCTCTTCCTTCAGGCGAATCGCTGCCCGCCTACCCGTTTTGAGACGGACAGACCGGCCCCTTGCTCCGGGAGGAGATGGGTTCCTTCTCGTCGTGGGAAGGAACTGTCCGATGGGGTTAAGAAGAGGTCGGGGGCGACCCTTCCTCGGTGCCAACGGGCGGTGGGTGGTAGGTAAACTTGAAGGCGAAGCGCGATCCGCTGCCGCCCGGGATGATCACATCCCCCTCCCGGAGGGCGCAGCGCCCACCCGTCCTCGCCCCCCCGACGGCGCGCCCCTCCACCAGCGTTCCGCAAGCGCTGCCGCAATCCTCCAGGAAGTATGCGTCGCCCTCCGCCCCGATCAGGAAGTGCTCTCGACTGAGGCGATACTGCGGGCCCGGCTCTGGCAGGTAAAGGTCGTTTGGCCCGGAGGCGCCACCACGGCGACGGTCCCGATGGGGCCAGGGAGGCGTCCGGTTGGGGTCGCGACGGTCACGCCCGACTCGGAATGGGAGAGTGAGGAGCGGAAGCGCCGAGGCGAGGGCGGCACGGCGGGCCTCCGGCGTGAGCGGTATTAGATAGGCGGGATCGGCTGACCGCGCGGGATACACGGAGACAGGACCTCCTCGCCGCCTCGCAAGGCCGGGACCGGTCGGAGATCGGGTCACGCCGGCCGCAGCCAGTCCCGCGGCTTGCGGCCCAAACGGCGCGGAGGATATCAAGAGTGGAGAACCGGTGTCAAGAACGTGACAAGGCCGCAGTGTGATGGCGGTGGTGG
>CAZNWB010000161.1:0-5737 GCA_964576535.1 uncultured bacterium
CGCATCCGCGAATTTTCGCCCAACCTCTCTCGCCCGACGATGCCCTGGGCAACGTCGAGTCCCTCCTCAGCCTGCCGCGCGTGCGCATGCTCTCGGAGGGGGAGGGATTTCTTGAGGTCTACCGTGAGGTGACCGCCCGCTTCCCTGTCCGCGGCAACCTCGTCCCTGACGCCCAACTGGCGGCCCTCCTCCGACAGCACGGCGTCCGCAGGCTGTACACGGTCGATCGGGACTTCAGGAAGTTCGACTTCCTCGAGGTCGCCGATCCCTTCGAATAGCATGCCCCCCAATGGCAGCTGGCAGCGGGCAGCAGTCTGGTCGAGTGGTCAAAGAGTCGAAGGGTCGAATGGTCGAAGCGCAGACTCAATAACTCAAGAACTCAAGAGACTCAACGGACGAGGGAAACGGGCAGCTGGCAGCTGGCAACAGTCTCGTCAATTAGTCAACTGGTCGAGTAGTCAATTGGTGGGAGCCCGGAGAGCCTAGAACTGAGAGGCGAGAGTTGCGAGCCGAAAGGTCGAATGGTCAAATGGTTAGGACGAAAGAACCGGAGAGACCGGGGCAGAGAAACGAAAGGCGGAAGGCGAAGAGAGGAGTGCTAGACCGTAAAGCCGAGGTTTGCTGCGATCTCCTTCTGCCGCGCATCCAGCGTCAGGAAACTCATTTCCTTCGGCACTGGGGACACGTACAGGGCATGCGCCAGGTGCCACAGGTCGGCTCCCCGCAGGTAGCCGCTGGCGATGACCCTGTGGAACTCCTCGGTGAGCGGGCGATTCGGAAAGATCCATGTGACCCAGGAGAGCATGTCCTCCACTTGAGGCTCCACCCGTTCCCGAACAAGGGCTGCGCGCAACTCGGCCTCGAGCAGATTGGAGGCGAGCAGCCGGTCAAACCGCCTCAGGCGGCTCGCCAGCCTCCGGGCACCCGGCTCGTCGAAGGCGATGGCCACCAGGCAGGAAGTGTCCACGTAGGCCAGGTTCACTCGCGCGACTCCAGGAACCGTTTCAGGGCACCGGCCCGTCTGGCGAGTGGCCGCAGTGCACCTCTCGGGTCTCGCCGGGGGCTGAGAAGGCCTTCATCTTCCAGCCGAGCGAGTCGTTTCTCGATCGTGCCTGCGGCATCCTCGATAGGCCGGATCTCTGCTATCCGCTGTCCTCGGTACGCAATCACGATGCGTTGTCCTGCCCTCACCTTGCGGATAACCTCGCTGAACCGCGCCTTGGCCTCGTAGGTGGAGTACGTCTGGCCCATCACACCCTCCTTTGAAATGAATAATAGACTAGACTGACTAGTCTGTCAATTCTATTTGACGGCCGCGAGGCGCCGGGCTCGATTGGTCAAATAGTCGAGAAGGCGAATAGTCGAAGCGCAGACTCAAGAACTCAAGGGATTCAACTTCATGTCCGCTTGGTTCCGACGCGTTTGGCGCGGTACGTCGCGGCGGCCTCGGCCACGTGCGTTCCGGTCCCCTTGGTTTCCGATTCGAATACGACGCGAACCCGGGCGTTCAGAACGTCGGCGACGCGGCGCAGGGTACTGAGGGAGTGGCCTTCGTAGCCGGGGGACTCAAGCCGGCTGATCTGCTGCTGGGAGGTCTTGAGGAGCTTCGCGAGGTCCTTCTGGGAAAGCCCGGCCTGTTGGCGGAGGGCGGCGATTTGCAGCGCCACATCCCATGCCTCGCCAGCGTGCTCAAAGCGGGCGGCAAACGCCGGATCTCGCAACTGCTCTTCGAGGTAACGGTCGAAATTCGTTTTCTTCATTGGTCTGCTCTCTTCCGCCAGTCGCGCATCCGTGCCCGCGCGGTCTCGATGTCGCGGGCCGGGACGGCCTGGCCTTTGTTGCGGACGCCATGCACCAAAACAATCCGGCGGCCCTTCACGAAGAACCACATCACGCGCGTATTGAGCTTGCCCACGTGACGCAGTTCAAACAGTCCGTCGCCGAGCGGCTTGGAAAGCGGCTCTCGGTGATACTGCCGGTTCCGCAGTTTGGCCAGACCGGCGACCACCGCCGCGAAGTCGTCCGGATCACTGGCCTTCAACTCGTCCAGAAACTCCCGCACGGGGCACCTCCCCGCCGTTGTTTCATAGAACTCTACTGGGAAGTTTATAATAAGTCAACATCATCCTTGATGTATTGGCACAGCGCGGGACAGCGGAATGCCATCGCCCCCCGGCGCAAATCCGCCTCCGTCACCCGCCGTCGCCCCGTCGCGCATCCGCCAGATCCGGCGGGAAACGTCTAGGGGACGTTGCGTCTTTAGTGGCTTTACGCCAGGTCCTCCCCGAGCCCATCCCCGGGCAGGGAACAGCTGCAGGAGGCAGCAGACTGGTCGAAGGGTCAAAGAGTCGAAGGGTCGCAGCGCGGAAAGATGAGCCGAGACCTACCAACGTTCATCGGCGGCGTCGCCGCAGCCGATAGACCGGCCTACCCTCTTCCACGCGGAAGCCGATGGACCGCCGGTCAGGGGGGTCAGGCTTTGATAATTTGCTTTCGCCTCCTCCGATATGGGGAGGGGAGGGGAAATGGGTTGCTTGCGTGTACACAATGCAGTACACTCATGAAGGCACGATACCTACCATTGAGAAGGAGGACACAGCCATGAAGTTCGTGACGATTCGCGAACTGCGCAGCAAGACTGCCAGCATCCGGAAGGACCTTGCCCAGGAACGAGAGATCGTCCTCACCGCCAACGGCCGGCCGTTCGCGGTGGTGACCCCCGTCGAGCCGGACTCCGTCGAGGAAGAGCTTCAGGCCATCCGCCGCGCCCGGGCCAAGGTCGCCGTGGAGCGGCTTCGAACCCAGGCCAGGGCGAAAGGCCTGGACCGGCTGACCATGGACGAGATTGACACCATCGTTGCCGAAACGCGACGCGCGCGACGGGGCAGCCGGTGAGGCTCGTCCTCGACACGAACGTCCTCGTCGCCGGGCTCCTGAACCCGCCAGGACCATGCGGGCGCCTCCTGGATCTCGTGCTGGACGGCGTCGCACGGGTGTGCGTGGATCCGCGAATCCTCCAGGAGTACGAGGAGGTTCTCCGGCGTCCGCAGTTCGCGTTCTCCCCCGCGGCGGTTGCGGAGGTCCTTGCGTACATGCAGTCCTCGGGGGACCCCGTCGCTGCCCTTCCGCTCGCGGCAAACCTGCCCGACCCGGATGACCTCCCTTTCCTCGAGGTCGCCGCCGCGGCAGAGGCGGTGCTCGTCACGGGAAACCGGCGCCATTACCCGAAGAAGGCTGCGGGTCGAGTGGCGGTCGTGACCCCCGCGGAGTGTCTCGATCTGTTGCGACGATCGGATCGGCCGAAGGAGTGACGGCAACCCGAGGAGGTGGGACGGGGCAGCGGGCAGCTGGCAGCAATCTGGTCGAAGGGTCAAAGAGTCGAAGGGTCGCAGGGTCGATTGGTGGCAAGACCGAGAGCCGAGGAGCCTCCTAGCCTTCCAGCTTCCCAGCCTTCTAGCACCGGAGGAGCCAAGGGACGAGACCTACCAAGTTCATCGTGGCCGCCTCCGCAAGCGATAGGCCGGCCTACCCTCTTCGACGCGGAAACCGATAGATCGCCGGCGGGGAGGCGCCTGCGGCTTCATAAGTTCGCGGATGGCATTGAACACCACCTTGAACTGGGCGTCGTATCGCTTCTCCAACTCGCCAAGCCGGCGGGCCAGCTCGGTGTGCGAGGCGAGCATCTGCCGCATCCGCACGAACGCCCGCATGATCTCGATGTTCACCTGAACGGCGCGCCGGCTCCTGAGCACGCTCGAGAGCATGGCCACCCCCTGTTCCGTAAAGGCGTATGGGGTGGCGCGACGCAGACCGCCCCAACTTGAAGTCACAATTTGTGACTTCAAGTTGTTGAACTCCTCACGGGAGAGCTGGAACATGAAGTCCTCAGGGAAACGGGATGCGTTACGCTTCACTGCCTGTACGAGAACCTTGGGTTCGACGCCATACAGATCGGCAAGATGCGTGCTGAGCATCACCCGCTGGCCGCGAATCAATAGAATCTGCGCCTCAATTCGCCCGGCCAGCGTCGCGGGCTTGTCATGCTTCATCGATCGTGTCCTCGCCGAGGACAGGCTGCATCTCGACTGCTTCCCTGCATGAAACGGTACCGGACACCATTTCCATGATCGAGGGATCGGACTTTTCGAGCAAGGTCCCGCCTGACAGCGCCAATGTCCAGCGCGCGGCGCGTCACCTGCAAGCGCAAGTTCGGCAGCGGCGATACCCGACTGCGGGAAGGGATGCCCGTACTACGGCGCCCTGGCCGCCGTCAAGCCGGAGAACACGAACTTGTACGTGTGCGCGGTGCTGTCGTAGTCGGCGCGGAACGTCGTCGGATAGCGCTCACGCGATGGCCGGTCGGGCACCTCCGGAATGTCCAGGCTGAAGCTGCGTCGCTCGAGCAGCGTCGCGCGCGTAACCATCGGCTCCAGGAAGATCGGCCGCCCGCGGTAGTAGCCCACGAGCATCGTCTTCTGGAACGGTGTCGCGGCGTGCAGCTCCGCTCCCGGCGCCGCGTGCATTCCCATCTTCGGCACGCACAGCCCGACGAGAGTGCCGAGCTGCGGGACGCTCACATCGGGCAGCTCGTAGGCCACCGGAGGCCGGCCCGGCTTCGTCGAGTCGGCGCAGTCGATCGCACTCAGCTCGTCGGCCGAGATCGTATAGAAATGAAAATCGAAGTGGGGCACGAGGTAGAGGTCCGGTGGATGGCCGTGGGGCTCCCAGTAGAGCGTCATGACCTTGAAGCCGGTCGCCGAGGTCACGGCCTCGGGCAGCGGAATCACCGCGGCTGCGACAGGCGGCCAGACCATCGGGGCGTCGGCCGGCGCGTTCTCGATTGAGCCGATCGGACCCGTTGCCCCGAACGCCACGAGCGCGGTTCCTGAGGTCTCGCCCCACACGCAGACGTCGGCGCCGTTGACGGGACGGCACTCGCCCCGGACGACCTGCTGCATGTTGCACGCCGTGAGCCCGATGACGAGCATCCCGACGGCCGCCAGGGCGTGGAAGCGGCCCTGGTACGGAGAGTTCTTTGACATAGAGCCTCCTGTGGTGAGTCGGTTCGTGCGACAAGCGCTTGACTGATACGAGGGCGGGCAAGAATAGCCTAAACTGCAGGGAGCTGCAAGAATGTACGCGGCGGCTGTGGGCGGCCGGCGTGGCCCGGCCGCGCCACCGCCGGCCGCCCCGCCACCGGGCCCGGCGGCCGCGGAAGGCCCAGGCGGGCCTGCTCGTCCTCTGGGATGGCAGCCCGCATGCCTGGCTGGAGGCCCGGGGGCCCCACTGCTCCTTGGTCGGGGCGATGGACGATGCCACCGGGGCGCTCCTCCCGGGGGCCACCTTCGTCCCGGCGGAAGACACGGTGAGCTACCTCCGCCTCTTGCAGACGCTGGTCAGCCGCTGCGGGATCCCGGTGGCCTTCTACATGGACTGCCACAGCATCTTCCGGCGCAACGACGCCGCCTGGACCGTGGAGGAAGAGCTCCGGGGGCGCCAGGATCCCACCCAGGTGGGCCGGGCCCTGGCGGCCCTGGGCATCGAGCCGATCTACGCCCTGAGCCCCCAGGCCAAGGGGCGCATCGAGCGGCTGTGGGGGACCCTCCAGGATCGGCTGGTGGCGGAACTCCACCTCGCGGGCATCCGCACCGTGGCGGCCGCGAATGCGTTCCTCCCCCAGTTCACCCCGCAGTTCAACGCCCGCTTCGCGCGGCCCCCGGCGGACCTGGTCCCGGCG
>CAZNWB010000162.1:0-5496 GCA_964576535.1 uncultured bacterium
ACCAAGATGTACGAGTCCATCGTCAAGGGCGAGAACGCCCTGGAGCCCGGCCTGCCGGAGTCCTTCAACGTCCTGGTGAAGGAGCTGCAGAGCCTGGCCCTGGACGTCGAGCTGGTCAAGGAATAACCGGGAGCCATCAGCGATCAGCCGTCAGCCCTCAGTGGACCACAGTCAGGGCGGATGGCTGACGGCCGAGAGCTGAACGCTCCCAAGAAGGAGAGGACCTTGGAGAAGTTCTTCGGGTTCTTCGACGAGAAGCCCATCGACCCCACGAGCTTCAAGGCCATCCGCATCGGGTTGGCGTCGCCTGAGAAGATCCGGGGCTGGTCCCACGGCGAGGTGAAGAAGCCCGAGACCATCAACTACCGGACCTTCAAGCCCGAGCGGGACGGGCTGTTCTGCGCCAAGATCTTCGGGCCGACCAAGGACTGGGAGTGCAACTGCGGCAAGTACAAGGGGATCAAGCACAACGGGGTCATCTGCGACAAGTGCGGCGTCGAGGTGATCCGCTCCAAGGCCCGCCGCCAGCGCCTGGGCCACATCGAGCTGGCCTCGCCGGTGGTCCACATCTGGTTCTTCAAGTCCATCCCCAGCCGGATCGGGTACCTCCTGGACATGTCCCTGCGGGACCTGGAGAAGATCCTGTACTTCGAGGAGCACGTGGTCCTCGACCCCGGCAAGACGCCGCTCGGCCTCAAGCACCTGCTCACCGAGGAGCAGTACCGGAAGGCGGTGGAGGAGTACGGCGACGGCTTCCGCGCCGGGATGGGGGCGGAGGCCATCCGGGAGCTCCTGAAGAAGATCAATGTCCCCGAGCTGGGCAACCAGCTGCGGGCCCGCATGACCAAGGAGACGTCCCAGCAGAACCGCAAGAAGATCTTCAAGCGGCTGCGGATCGTGGAGGCGTTCCTCAACTCCGGGAACAAGCCCGAGTGGATGATCCTGGAGGTGATCCCAGTCCTGCCGCCGGAGCTGCGCCCCCTGGTCCCGCTGGATGGCGGGCGCTTCGCCACCTCGGACCTCAATGACCTGTACCGGCGGGTGATCAACCGGAACAACCGGCTGAAGCGCCTCATGGAGCTGCGCGCCCCCGACATCATCATCCGGAACGAGAAGCGGATGCTCCAGGAGGCGGTGGACGCCCTCTTCGACAACGGGCGCCGGGGTCGGGCCCTGAAGGGGCAGAACAACCGGCCGCTGAAGTCCCTCTCGGACATGCTGAAGGGGAAGCAGGGCCGCTTCCGCCAGAACCTCCTGGGCAAGCGGGTGGACTACTCGGGCCGCTCGGTCATCGTCGTCGGGCCCGAGCTCAAGTTCCACCAGTGCGGCCTGCCCAAGAAGATGGCCCTGGAGCTGTTCAAGCCCTTCATCTTCCGGAGGCTCCTGCGGGACAACGAGCACGTGGCCACCATCAAGAGCGCCAAGAAGATGGTGGAGCGGGGCCGGCCCGAGGTCTGGGATGCCCTGGAGCACGTGATCAAGGAGCACCCGGTGATGCTCAACCGGGCGCCGACGCTCCACCGGCTGGGGATCCAGGCCTTCGAGCCCATGCTGGTGGAGGGGGAGGCGATCAAGATCCACCCCCTGGTCTGCGCCGCCTTCAACGCCGACTTCGACGGGGACCAGATGGCGGTCCACGTGCCGCTCTCGCCCGAGGCGCAGCTGGAGGCCCGCCTCCTGATGTGGGCGCCCTACAACATCCTGTCGCCGGCCAACGGCACCCCGGTGGCCGCCCCCAGTCAGGACATCGTCCTCGGCTGCTACTACCTCACCCGCGAATCCCCCGGCCAGAAGGGCGAGGGGATGATCTTCGCCGACATGGACGAGGTCCGCGCCGCCTACGACGCCGAGGAGCTGGGCCTCCTGGCCAAGATCAAGATGCGCTGGAACGGCGAGCGGATCGAGACCACGGTGGGCCGGGTCCTGTTCAACGAGATCCTGCCGCTGCCGCTCCGCTTCATCAACCAGGAGATGAACAAGCGGGAATTGACCCGCCTGGTGGCCCAGTGCTACTACCTGCTGGGGAACAGCCAGACGGTGCAGCTCCTGGACGCGCTGAAGGACCTGGGCTTCCGCTACGCCACGCTGGCCGGCATCTCCGTCGGCGTGGACGACCTGCACATCCCGGCCAACAAGGGGGAGATCATCGGCGAGGCCGAGCGGGAGGTCGTGAAGGTCGAAAAGGAGTACCAGGACGGCCTGATCACCAAGGGCGAGCGGTACAACAAGATCATCGACATCTGGACCCACGCGACCGAGCGCGTCTCGGACGAGATGTTCCGGGAGATCGAGGCCCAGCACCAGGGCGAATTCAACCCGGTCTTCATGATGGCCGATTCGGGGGCGCGGGGGAGCCGGCAGCAGATCCGCCAGCTGGCGGGGATGCGGGGCCTCATGGCCAAGCCCTCGGGGGAGATCATCGAGACGCCGATCACCGCCAACTTCCGGGAGGGGCTGACCGTCCTCCAGTACTTCATCTCAACCCACGGGGCCCGGAAGGGTCTGGCGGACACGGCCCTCAAGACGGCCGACTCCGGGTACCTGACGCGGCGGCTGGTGGACGTGGCGCAGGACATGATCGTGACCGAGGTGGATTGCGGGACCCCCAACGGCATCTGGGTCACCCCCCTCATCGAGGGCGGCGAGATCATCCAGCCGTTCCGGGACCGCATCCTCGGCCGGGTCCCCCTGGAGGACATCCTCGACCCCTTCACCGGCGAGGTCCTGGCTCGGGCCAACGAAGAGATCGTGGAGCTGCTGGCCAGCAAGATCGAGAACGCCGGCATCGACCGGCTGCGGATCCGGTCGGTCCTCACCTGCGAGGCCCGGCGCGGGACTTGCGTCAAGTGCTACGGCCGGAACCTGGCCACGGGTCGTCTCGTGGAGCTGGGGGAGGCGGTGGGGGTCCTGGCCGCCCAGTCCATCGGGGAGCCGGGGACCCAGCTGACTATGCGGACCTTCCACATCGGCGGCACCGCGACGCGGGGCACGGAGCAGACCCAGTTGGAGAGCAAGCTCTCCGGGACCGTGCGGTTCCTGACCCTGAAGACGGTCAAGACCGCCGCCGGGGATCTCGCGGTGATGAACCGGACCGGCAGCATCGCCATCGTGGACGAGAAGGGGCGGACCAAGGACACCTACCAGCCGGTCTACGGCGCCCGCCTGAAGGTCGAGGACGGCCAGCCGGTGGTGCCGGGGCAGGTCCTGGTGGAGTGGGATCCCTTCACCACCTCGATCCTGACGGAGCATTCCGGCTCGGTGCACTTCCGCGACGTCCGGGAAGGCGTCACCATGAAGGAAGAGGTGGACGAGATGACCGGCCTCTCCCAGAAGGTCATCGTGGAGCCGGGGACGAAGGAGGAGCTCCAGCCGCGCATCTCCATCAAGGACGGCGGCGGGAGCACGGTGTTCAAGTCCCAGCTCCCGGTGGGGGCGCATCTCATGGTGGCGGACGGCCAGACGGTGGCGGCCGGCGACGCCCTGGCCAAGATCCCCCGGGAGACGACCAAGACCAAGGACATTACCGGGGGGCTTCCCCGGGTGGCGGAGCTGTTCGAGGCACGCAAGCCCAAGGACCCCGCCATCATCTCCGAGATCGACGGCCGGGTCGAGTTCGCCGGGATCGCGAAGGGCATGCGCAAGATCGTCATCCGCGGCGAGGGGAGCGAGTTCAAGGAGTACCTCATCCCCCGCGGCAAGCACGTCACCGTCCTGGAAGGGGACGAGATGCGGGCCGGTGACCCCCTCATGGATGGGTCGATCGATCCCCACGACATCCTGCACGTCAAGGGGGTGGAGGCCCTGCAGCAGTACCTGACGAACGAGGTGCAGGAGGTCTACCGCCTCCAGGGTGTCAACATCAACGACAAGCACATCGAGGTGATCGTCCGCCAGATGCTCAGGCGGGTGCGGATCGAGAGTGTGGGGGGCACCACCTTCCTGGTGGGCGAGCACGTGGACAAGGCCCTGTTCGACGAGGAGAACCGGCGGGTGCGGGCGGCCGGGGGCGAGCGGGCCACGGCCGAGCCGATGCTCCTGGGCATCACCAAGGCCTCCCTCAGCACCGACAGCTTTATCTCGGCCGCCTCCTTCCAGGAGACGACCAAGGTCCTCACCGAGGCCAGCATCAACGGCGCCCGGGACGAGCTGCGCGGGTTGAAGGAGAACGTCATCATGGGGCGCCTGATCCCGGCGGGCACGGGCATGCGGTGGTACCGCGAGACCAGGATCGCCACGCCCGAGGTGCCGCTGCCGCGGCCCGAGGACGCCGCCACGGCGACGCACCAGGAGGCCGCGGTCGAGATCCAGCAGGCCATGGACGTCAGCCTGTCGTAAGGGCGGAATCCCGGGGAAAATCGCTTGACAAGGCGGGGATGAACGCATAGACTGCACAGGTTTTTCACCTGGATACGGAGCGCTATGCCCACCGTCACGCAGCTCGTCCGCCGCGGGCGGAGCCAGATCCGCAAGAAGGAGAAGGCCCCGGCCCTCCAGGCCTGTCCACAGAAGCGGGGGGTGTGCGTCCGTGTCTACACCACCACGCCAAAGAAGCCGAACTCGGCCCTGCGCAAGGTGGCCCGAGTCCGGTTGACCAACGGGATCGAGGTCACCACCTACATCCCCGGGGTCGGACACAACCTGCAGGAGCACTCCATCGTGCTCATCCGAGGCGGGCGGGTGAAGGATCTCCCGGGGGTCCGGTACCACGTGATCCGGGGTGCCCTGGACACCGCGGGTGTGGCGGACCGGCGGCAGAGCCGGTCCCTCTACGGGGCCAAGCGACCCAAGGCCAGCTAAGGGAACCGGCACGGAGGACACCCTGGGAGACCGGGGTCCTCCGTGCCGGTTTTCTTCTCTCCCCCGGTTGCCCGGGACCTGGGCGGACACGAGCGAGGAGCAGCCGATGCCGAGGCGCAAGGTGGCGGAACGGCGGGAGGTCCTGCCGGACCCGGTCTACGGCCAGAAGCTCGTGACCAAGTTCGTGAACGCCATGATGCGGAAGGGGAAGCGGAGCACCGCCGAGCGCATCCTCTACGGGGCCATGCAGGTGATCGAGGACCGGACCAAGATGGACCCGCAGAAGCTCTTCAAGCAGGCGGTGGACAACGTGAAGCCGGTGCTCGAGGTCAAGTCGCGCCGCGTGGGCGGGGCCACCTACCAGGTCCCGGTCGAGGTCCGCGCGGAGCGGCGGACGTCGCTGGCGCTGCGGTGGCTCATCGGGTTCGCCCACAGCCGCAGCGAGAAGACGATGCAGGAGCGGCTGGCGGCGGAACTGATCGAGGCGGCGAACAATCGAGGCGCCTCGGTCAAGAAGCGCGAAGACACCCACAAGATGGCGGAGGCCAATAAAGCCTTCGCGCATTATCGGTGGTAATCCCGCCACCGGCGGGATGGGGTAGGACGCCGTGGCTGAGACGTTGCCTCTGGATCGGACCCGCAACATCGGCATCATGGCGCACATCGATGCCGGCAAGACCACTACGACCGAGCGGGTCC
>CAZNWB010000163.1:0-5483 GCA_964576535.1 uncultured bacterium
GAATCTACCAAAACCCCGGATGAATCACAATCGCCCGAAGTTCTCCAGACATTTGTTGCCGAACGTGAACGAAAAAATACGCGCGCCGGCGCTGCGGGGAAAGAATTTCAGCTCGTGCTTCTTGTCGTCTTCCTTGGTAACGACATAGTACATTCGTGATTCATCGATCGTAATGAGGGTCTGGCCATTCTTGTCCACCTTGACATCCTGACCGCGCATTGACGCAGGGAGCGGCATTCCATCCCGCGTCACGGCGAGCTCAACCGGTTTCCCGGAGGACCTGCCCAACACCGCGTATGCATCTCGGCCAAAATAGGTGATACCGAGCGAGACGGTAGCATCGGACGTGGATGCGGAGACGGATTCGAAATCGTCGGGATCGTTGCGCCACCTGCCTTCAACAAAGAAGCCCCGCTCCACACGCTTCGTTGTGCGCGCATACGCGACGATCTTGTCCTTCCTGAACCCCTCCTTGTTGGCGATCTGCCCGCCCCACGATGCACCGCGCTCGTAGCCCACGTAGATTTCCTCCGACTGCTGGCCGCAATCAGTCCCGAAGATGGGATTATCCGACGGAATGGTAAGGTGGGAGAAATCCAGATCGGGATGGTTCTGTTTGAGGAGGCGTTGGATTTCCCGCTCGAGCTTGCCGTAGTCGCCTTCGCCCTGATGCACATCGCGAATAATGCCGTCACGGTCGATCAGGAACGAATCCGGCCAGCTGTTGCAGTCATAGAGATTCCAGACCGCATCGTTCACATCGATGACGGTGGGATACGGAAGCTTGAAGCGCTTGTAGGCAAGCGCAACCTTGTCTACACGCGAGGCAAACCCGAACTCCCCCTTGTGGACTCCGACAATCTCGAAGCCGTACTGGTGATAGCGTGCGTAGAGTTCCTTCAGATGCGGAAACGTGCGTATGCAGTTGATGCAGGTATACTCCCAGAAATCCACCAGCGCCACTTTGCCTTTGAGTTCGGACGCAAAGGAGAGTTTGCCGCCACCGAGCCAGCTTGCATCTTTCGGAAAGTCGGGAGCAGGAGTTCCCGGTGTAAGCTCAGCGAAGGCGGAAATCCCAAAGAGGGTGAAAAGGACGATGGCAATCAGGCGTTTCATTCGGTTTGTCTCACGATAGATGTTAGATTCAGAAGGTGATTCTCTGGCATGGTTGTTTACAGTGCATCATAGCAATTGGTGGTGAGACTCGCAAGCCCGGCCCTTTGCACGGCGTTGCTTGAATGTTGCGGAGAAGTGGGGTATATTGCGGGAGCCGCACGCAAGGCAATTCCCAGACAAGTTCAGCCATAGCCAAATAAAAAAGCTCCACGAGCTTATTCGACGAACCGACGGGTCCGGCGAACCGTCGGTCGACTCTCCCTACGGGTCTACGACCTCGTAGAGGATCGTAGATCGAAGAGTCGTTCTACTAATCTACGATCCGTAGGATCGTAGATGGACAATGCGTATAGCATACCACAGTGGGGATATATACGCAGTGCGATTACACAGTAGTTAGGCGAAACCAATTTGACTTATGGAGAATAAACCAGAATACAATGAACTTGAGCTGAAGAAGTACGAAGAACTCTACTCGCTCTCAAAGTCGGAGCTAGAAAAGGGGCACTCTCGTTTCAGTTCGGTGGAGGAGAAAGCAACTCGGCATTTCTCTGTTTTGGTTGTCTTGTTGGGTTTTGTGTCGATTGGCATTCCGGAATACGTGGCAATTGTTAAGGCTCAAACAACTTGTTGGCATAAGTTCTTCGTCTACCTTTATCCAGTTCTCGCCGTCAATGTTCTTATCTCGATCTTTTTCTACATGAGATCAATTTCGTTTGCCAGATACAACAACATTGTGCTTAACCAAGAAATGTTCAATCATTTCAAAAAGTACAAGTACGTTGATGTGATATTCTCACTCAGCAAGCGAAATGCCGATGATCTTAGGATTTTGAACAATGTTATTGACAAGAAACTTGACAGAGCGAACGTGGCCTTTCGATTCACTCACTTTTCCTTAGCGGTCATTGTTCTGACGATTATCGTCTACGCTATCATCAAACTTCAGTGAAAGGAGTCATCATGGCAACCGACGATCCGAAGGATGAACAGGCTTCAACTGATAGTAATTCCGGCGAACAAGAATCCGGTGAACCTTCAGATTCTACTCCAAGTGACGATGTCCAAGCGCCACCATCGGGGTCGTTCCAAAAGGCTGCCCCATCCGAGACTATTCCTGACGAGAACATTGAGGCACCAAAGTCCCAAGTGTTCCGTGAAGGTTTTGAGTTCGATAAGAATGAGCCGGACACCGAGTAGTACAAACAAATTGGCTTCGCCTAACAGCAGGCACAATCGACGCTCACGTCATTTGGTAAGGCGTAGGTAAAGCAAGTTTGAGCAAACTCAGTAGGGTTCGTTCCATGCCGCACTCAGTCATAAAGAGCGTGGAGTGCGGCACGGCATTGCTATTGCACACGTTATACGGCATTACCCTTACCCGATTTCTGCCAAAAGACAAAAAGTTGACTCTGCATTCTCAACGAGGTAAATTATACTAAAGAAAGAATCACGATCCGATGATACGAAAAGCAGAGCTTAATCAGCTAGCAATGCGTTATGGAGTTCCTAAGCTGGAGTGCCACCTTCTCTTTTCATTCCTCAGCCAGCTAGCGCTTGATTACTCAAGAAGTCCTATCCTAGCAGACTATCTCAATGGATTTCAACCTGACAAACGCCTAATGGACGCAACACAACGTCTTCTAATCAGTTCACTTAAGGATTTAGAAAATCACTTTGAGCTCCTCATTCCTCAAAGGGACCGACAAATCAACGGGGCGTATTTTACCCCTGATTATGTTGTTGAAAACATAGTTGAATCAATAGGCCCCAAAGAAAACGACGCTAATCTTGATCCCAGTTGTGGCTCTGGCGCGTTCCTCATCGGCCTCATTGAATATTACAAGAGGACTTACGGAAAAAACACGAGGAATATTATCAAGCAGAACATTTTTGGTGCGGATATTCTAGACTACAATATCCGACGCACAAAGCTCCTTCTAAGCATTCTCGCTCTTCTCGACGGCGAGACACTGCTCGAACAAGATTTCAATTTGTGGACCCAAGACAGCCTACGCAATTCCTGGAACCGTTCGTTCGACAACGTCCTTGGGAATCCGCCTTACGTCAAATTTCAAGACCTCTCTGAACGAGACCGAAAGTTTCTTTATAAGAACTGGACAACAATCCAAAACGGCACCTTCAATCTGTATTTTGCGTTCTTCGAACTCGGTTACAACCTTCTCAAAGAGGGCGGCAAGCTAGGTTTCATCACACCCAATAGTTACTTCACATCACTTGCAGGTGAACCATTACGCAAGTTCTTTGCACTGAATCAGTGTGTAACCCGCGTTGTCGATTTTAGTCACAAGAAGGTCTTCGATGCCCAGACTTACACTGCAATCACTTTCCTCAGTAAACAACGGAATAGCACTATCCATTATGACCGAATAGACGACAACGAGGAACCGACTCTCTTCTTGAAGCAAATAAACACTTCACCAAATGCAGTCGAGAGACTCGATACCAGGAAATGGCGACTACTGAAGACTGAAGAACAGGAAAACATCCGCACTATTGAGACAATCGGCCTCCCAATTGGCCGAATGTTCGATATCGTTGTTGGTGTTGCAACGCTGAAAGATGAGCTCTATTTTGTCGACTCTCGACGCTCGCAAGGCGCGTTCCATCTTAAGACGGTAGAGGGCAAAAGTTTCCCCATAGAGAAGTCGATCACCAGAAGTGTCTACAAGATCTCGGATTTCCGGACGCAATCAGACATCTCTACTAACTCAAGAAGAATCATCGTCCCGTATATTGTTAGAAACGGCGTGGCTCTTCCTATTCCCGAATCAGAGATCAAAAAAAACTTCCCTTTCTGCTATGCTTACTTTAAGTTCGTGAAAAACGAGTTGCTGGCTAGGGACAAAGGAAAGAGGACGTACCAACCGTTCTATGCTTGGGGGCGAACTCAGGGCCTTACCCGTTCCGGAAAGAAGATTTTGACTCCGACATTCAGTCGGTTGCCGAGATTCCTCATTGTGCAGGACGAGAACGCCTTTTTCACAAATGGATATGGAATCTACTTCAAACCAACTGGGCAAGAATCGATCTTTTCCGAACTCGCTGCCCATTCACTGACGGATGTCAGTAGCATTCGACAAGTTCAGAAAATTTTGAATTCAGTTATAATGCAATATTATGTTGCCAAGACGAGCGTGTCAATCGAGGGGGGCTATCCTTGCTATCAGAAGAATTTCATTGAGAAGTTTAATATACCCATTTTCTCATCCGAAGAGCTGCTAACACTTCGCCAACTTGATGATAAGAATGAAATCGATGGATTCCTTATCCGCAAGTATGGGGTTCAACTTCCTTCGTTGAATCTCGAAGCATACGTGGCAAGCAATGAACTCGTGAAACCTGGCCACGCCAATTCCGAGATACTCGCATCGGTTTCATCCGACAATAAGCCCCTTCTCCTCAACTCGTCATCGGTCGAATAGATCTTGGGTTCTTTCACGCTGAAATCGACAATCAGCAAGCATGCTCTTTCATATTTGTACTCTTCTCTTGTTGCGTCAACTCGTCCATTGATAGCCTGAAAAGACTTAATGTATTTCTCAACTGTTCCACTCTTTTCAACAAATCCACCTTTCTTATCTTTGATTGCATCGGAATCGTATTCAGGAACGGCAATCATATAGACTTCACCAAGGCACATACGGGGACATCGAACGTGCAGATTCTGTGCTTCAGCAATTGTTCTCTCATACAATGTGTCGAAGTTCTTTGCCAGACTGCTGATTTGACTGCGCACGTTGATCGAGATAATACGTTCCGTATAATCTCTGCCATAGTAATCACTCGCCTCCCGCAGAAGGCCTTCCTTCAGCTTTTCTTCTTTGGGATTTCTTCCTTTTGGCGTTACACAGATATCTTGTGCTTTCTTCTTGATGAAACCTGCAATCTCCAATTCAGGCTTGGTTTCTCCAAGGGGTGGAAATATTCTGGATGGATCAACACCAAGTCTTATCAAGTCCGCCTTGACAGCTTCGTGAATATTCTGTATTGGTCGAGAAGACCTGATCATTGCCGCCTTGCCACTCTCCCCAGCAGTGGTTATCGATCCCTCGATCAGAGACCTAAACTTTTTGACAGCTTGCTCAATGCTTATCAAATTTGGTATCTTGGAATAGCTTTCGTAAACTGACATTCAAAGCCCTTGCTATCTTTTCAATGTTGACGATGGAAATATTTCTCTTTCCACTCTCTACGCTGGCTATGTAGCTTCGATCTAAGTTTGAAGCAAATGACAAATCCTTCTGAGACATTTTAGCTTTTTCTCTCAACTGTTTTATTCTCAGTCCGATTTTCATTTCTACTTTCATATGGATAAGATGATACTCTGATGACTATAAGTCAAA
>CAZNWB010000164.1:0-5304 GCA_964576535.1 uncultured bacterium
AACCGGCACAAGGTAGCACAGGGCCCCTCAAGATGCAACGGCCCCTTCCACCCGCTCCGATCCGAAAACATTGGCAACTGGGCAATCTGGCGCACCTCACCCTGAGGGTACCCGGTACCCGGCAACTTGGAACTCCAGATTGCCAGATTGCCTAATTGCCTGATTACCGACTGCCGCTTGACGTCCCTGTTTTCCCTCTGATATTTTGCGCCGGACAAGTATCGGAGCGACCATGCGCCGGTGGAATTTCCCCGTCCTCAACGCCTGCCTGCTCGTCTGGATGGGTGTGATGTTCCTCCTGACCGTGGCGGAGGCCGCCACCGTCACCCTGGGGGAGATCAATCCCCTGACGGGACGTTTTGCGGCGCACGGGACCGCGCTCCACCGGGGGATCCAGCTCGCGATCGAGGGGGCGAACGCCGCCGGCAGGCTGCGCGTCGCCCTGGTGAGCCGCGATGACGAAGGCAGGCCGGACCGCGCCGTCGCGGCAGCCGAGGAGCTGACGACGCGGGTTCGCGCCGCCGCCCTGGTGGGCGGCTATGTGGACACCTTGGTCGGCCCCATTAGCGAGGTGGCGGAACGGCAGAAGGTCCCCTATGTGGCCACGGCATCGCTGGACGAGCGCCTGACCCAGCGTGGCTATCGGTACTTCTTCCGGATCAGCCACCTGCAGGCCTACGTGGACAGCACGGTGGGAGCGGTGCTCGACCTCTTCAAACCCCGCCGCGTGGCGATCGTCTTCTCCGCCACCCCGGGCGCGTCCCAGCTGGGCCGGCGCCAGCGGGAACGGCTGGAGAAGGCGGGGGCCCAGATCCCGGTGTTCGAGATGTTCACCTCCGGGATCGCCGATTTCACCCCCCTCCTCACCCGGGTGCGCGACGCCGGGACCGAGGTGCTGATCGCGGATGCCTTCTTCGCGGATCACCTGGTGATGGTGCGGCAGCTCCGCGCCCTCGAGGTCAACGTCAAGGCGTTCCTCGGCGCCTTTGGGATGGAGTTCCCCGAAGTGATCCGGGAGCTGGGTCCTTCCGGCGCATTTCTCTTCGGCACCACGGGATGGGAGCCCGGCATCGCCGAACCCGGGACCCAGGCGGCATCCCAGGCCTTCGTGGAGCAGTACCGCCGCCGCTTCGGGGGCGAGCCGCCGCCCTTGGCCATGCACGGGTACGTCGCGGCTCGGGCGATCCTGGTGGCGGCGGAGCGCGCCAGCGCGCGTCAGGACCGGGAGATCGGTCCCGAGGCCATCCGGGAGGAACTCCATCGCCTGGATCTTCCGACGCCCTTGGAGCGGCTGCAGTTCGACAGCCGGGGTGAAGCCATCCACTATCGCCGTCTCATCGTCCAGATCCAACACGGCACCCGCGTCGTGGTGTATCCGCCAGACCGCGCGACGGGCAAGGCCATCTACCCGATGCCTGGATGGAAACAACGGTAAAGGCAATTTCGAATATCGAATTTCGAATGTCGAACTTCGAAGGCCAGAAAGGGCGAGGTGAGGTCTGGGGTGGAGTCGGCGGAGCTACTGTGAATTCAATTTCAAGAGTCGGAATCGCGATGTCCAGATTCTGCATTCCGCATTCGGGTACCCTTTGGGTGTTCCGCATTCCGCAATTCGCCTGGCGGGTGCAGCGTGCTTGAGGCGGCGATGGGCGGTCTCATCACCGGGGCCTTCTATGCCCTGGTGGCCTCCGGCTTCGCTCTCATCTTCGGCGTCACGCGCGTCTTCAACCTGGCCCACGGCGATCTCGTGATCCTGGGCGCCTACACGGGAGAGGTGCTCTTCCGCGTAGCGGGCTGGTCCCCGATCCTGGCCATGCCACTGGCGGCCCTTCCCGCCATGCTGCTGGCGATGGGGTACCGTCCGCTGCTCGCCCGCCTGGGTGAACCCTTCGCCTTGCGCGCGGTAGTCCTGACCTTCGGCATGTCCCTGGTGTTTCAGAGTGGCCTTCAATCACTGTTCACGGCCGACTTCCGGTTGATTGCCGTGCCGGAATGGGATCGCGGCATCCGCCTGCTGGGTGCGCGGGTTCCGGCGGGCCGCCTCTTCGTCGCCGCCGCGGCCCTGCTCCTCCTGGTGCTCCTGCACCTGCTGTACACCCGGACGTTCTTCGGGAAGAGCCTGCGGGCGGTGAGCCTGGATCGCGAGGCAGCGGCCCTGGCCGGGATCAACCCGGCACGGGTGGATCGAATCACGCTGGCTCTGGGCGGAGCATTGGCCGGAGCGGCTGGCCCGCTCTTTGCCGCCGTCCAGTACGTCAGCCCATCGGCCGGGATGGGCCCGACGCTGACGGCCATTGTCCTCACCATCTTCGCCGGCATGGGTTCCATGGGCGGGTTGCTTGTCGGAGGTCTCCTCTTGGGTGTGGTTGAGGCGATGACTGCCTGGGCAGGCGGTGCCATGTGGCGAGACCTGACGAGCCTCGCGGTGCTGCTGCTGCTCTTGCGGTGGCGAGGGACCCCATCCGCCGGCGCTGATGTCGGCGGACGGGGTGGGCGGGTCATCTGATGCAGGACGACCGACTCGCCGCGGGTCGCGATCCGGCCAGGGCGCCCTTCCGCTGGGGCGCGGTCGCGGCGGGCCTCCTGGCGGTCCTCCTGCCGATCCTGGTCGCGCCGAGCGAGTATTTCATCTATCTTGGGACCATGGCCCTGGTCCTGAGCCTCCTGGCCCAGAGTTGGGGGCTGCTGGCGCAGGTGGGTCTGATCTCCTTTGGCCATGCGGCATTCTTCGGCCTCGGGGCATACGGATCGGCCCTGCTCAGCCTTCGCTGGCAGGTCTCCCCCTGGATCGCGCTGGTGGCGGCCGCCCTCCTCACCGCCGCCTTCGGCCTGGTCGCCGCGGCAGCGGTCGGAGACCTCAGCGGACCGTATTTTTCGCTGGCGACGCTCGCCCTGGCGGAGGTCTTACGCGTCGTGGCTCTCCACTGGGCCGACCTCACGGAGGGTGCCTGGGGGCTGGTCGGCGTCCCCGGCCTGCCGCCGGTTCAGATCCGGGGCCTCGAGGCGTTCAGCGGCGCCCTCGGCGCGCGGGTGACGAACTACTACGTGGCCTTGATCATGCTGGCAGGCATCTCTGGCCTGTGCGCCTGGATGCAGCGGGCTCCCCTGGGTCTCGCCTTCGAGGCGATTCGCCAGGGCGAGGAACGGGCGGCCGCCCTGGGCGTGGACACGCGTCGGGCGAAGCGGATCGCCCTGGCTCTGAGCGGGCTGTTCGCGGGAGGGGCCGGGGCGCTGCACGCCCACATCTTTCACTGGGTGGACCCGAGCAGCGCCTTCAGCTTGCATCTGTCGGTCCTGCCGCTCGTCATGGCGATGTTCGGAGGCAGCGCGTACCTTTTGGGTCCGCCCCTGGGGGCACTGGTGTTGTACCTGGGGGACGAACTCGTCTTCCAGCGGGTGGCGCCCGGCGGGCACCTGTGGCTGTACGGCGGAGCCATCATCTTCGTGATCCTGGCCCTGCCGAACGGTCTGCTGGGATGGATCGAGGCGCGCATGGGGGGACGGCGTGGCGCTGTGTGAGGCTGTCGGGCTGGTGCGGCGCTTCGGGGGGGTCCTCGCCCTGCAGGAGGTCACCCTCTCGCTCGAGCCCGAGACCATCGTGGCCATCATCGGGCCCAATGGGTCGGGGAAGACAACCCTCTTCAACCTGCTGGCGGGCCAGGTCCGACCGACGGCCGGCACGGTCTTCTGGCGCGGGAGGGACATCACGACGTGGCCCCCCCATCGCCGGTGTCTGGCCGGCATCAACCGAACGTTCCAGGTGGCGCGACCGTTCCTGGACCTCAGCCTCGCCGAGAACGTTGCGGTCGGACTCCTGTACGGGGCGCCGGGAGTGGCGGCCCGGAGGCGCCCCGATGCCCTGGAACAGGCCCGGGCGCTCTTGGAGGAGGTTGGTCTGGAGGCCAAGGCCGCGGCGGCGGCTCGAACGCTGAGCTTGGGCGAGCTGAAACGGCTGGAGCTGGCCATGGCCCAGTCCACGCGACCCGATCTCCTGCTGGTGGACGAGGTCCTGGCCGGACAGAGCCCGTCCTCGGCCGAGGACATCCTCCGGCACCTTGGACGGCTCCGCTCCCGGGGCGTCACCATCTGCCTGGTCGAGCACCGCCTCAAGGCGTTGCTCGCGGTGGCGGACCGGGTGGTGGCGCTGCACCAGGGGCGGATCATCGCCGACGGGGAGCCGGAGGTCGTGATGAAGAGTCCGGCCGTCCTCGACGCGTATCTCGGCGAGCCGGCCGCATGAGGCGGTTATGCATGAATGCCTGATATCACCCTCACCGGGTACCCCATGGGTGCCCTCTCCCATCGAGGGAGAGGGGCAGAATTCTTGACCCCCTCTCCCGGGGACCCGTTGCTCTTCCCAATGCAACGGGTGACGGGAGAGGGACGGGGTGAGGGGGCCGTTCCGACGTGAAAAGCGATTTTACGAATAATCCGGGATGAGGCAGTTGCCGGTATTGGAGGTCTCGTGGTAGACGCCCTCACGCTCCGCGTTCAGGACCTCGATGTCTTTTACGGGGACGCGCAGGCGCTCTACCAGGTGTCGCTCACGCTGCAGGGGGGCGAGATCGTCGCCGTGGTCGGTCCCAACGGCAGCGGCAAGTCCACCCTCCTCCGGACGATCCAGGGTCTCCATCCCGCGCGGCGGGGAGAGGTCTGGTTGGGCGGCGATCATGTCAACGGGCTCGCCGCCCATGAGGTGGTGGCGCGCGGGGTGACCCTGATCCCGGAGGGACGACGCCTGTTCCTCAGCATGACCGTCCGGGAGAACCTGGAGATTGGCGCGTATCTGGCGGCGGCACGGAGGCGGATGGCCGAGGCCCTCACGGGGGTCCACGCGTTGTTTCCCGTCCTGCGGGGAAAGGAGAAGATGCAGGCGGCCACCCTCAGCGGCGGGGAGCAGCAGATGCTGGCCCTGGGACGCGGTCTCATGGCGCAGCCGACCGTCCTGTTGCTGGACGACCCCTTCATGGGCCTGGCCCCCCGCACGATCGCCGGCCTCTGCGACACGCTGCGCGCCTTGGCCGGCCAGGGGATCGGGATCCTGATCGTGGGGCAGCACGTCCGGCGGATCCTCACCCTAGCGGGCCGCGC
Source organism: uncultured bacterium (assembly GCA_964576535.1). Classification (GTDB taxonomy): domain Bacteria; phylum Methylomirabilota; class Methylomirabilia; order Methylomirabilales; family 2-02-FULL-66-22; genus 2-02-FULL-66-22. The sequence goes on from CAZNWB010000164.1 coordinate 5,092, forward strand.
CTACCTTCTGGAGCAGGGACGCATCACCGATCACGCCCCGGGTGCCCAGCTTCTGACCTCGCTCCATCTGCGGCGGGCGTTGCTCAACACGGGGTAACGGGCAAAGAGCGTTCGGTGGTTCGGTAGTTCGGTCGTTCGGTGGTTCTGGGACTCAAAGGACTCAAGAGACTCTACAGACTCAAGGGACTAAGAGAAAGCGTTCGGTGGTTCGGT
>CAZNWB010000165.1:0-1666 GCA_964576535.1 uncultured bacterium
GCGGGTGGAAGGGGCCGTTGCATCTTGAGGGGCCCTGTGCTACCTTGTGCCGGTTTTGCGAGATGAGAGGAGTCTCGGGTGATCCGGGTGCAGACCTGGTTCCTCGCCCTGGTGACGATGGTCCTGTTCGTGGGATGCGCGAGCCTCTTTGCGGATCGGGAGCCGAATGCCACCGCGCCGGCCGACGTCAAGCGCGTCACCTTCGAGATCGTGGCCCGCGACAACCGGTGCGAGCCGTCCGTCCTGGCCGCCGACCGGGAGGGGCGGGCGATCCTGATCACCTTCCAGGTGACGAGCGTGGGAAAGCAGCACAACTTCCTGATTCCCGATCTGAACGTCCGCAAGACGGTGCCGGATGGTACCATGGTGTCGATTCCGGTGCTGGCCGATCGCTCCGGGATTCACCAGTACACGTGCACCGGCTCTACGTTGGGCTTTTTCAGCGCGAAGGGCAAGCTGGCCATCAAGTAGCTCGCGGCCCTGCCCCATCCATGTGCCCCTTGGTGTCGAATCGGACGCCGCCTCCCATGTCCGAGCGTCGCCAGCCAATCCGGCCCTCTCCATTGTCGCCCCGATGGGTTCGAACCCCTGAGGGGCTTTGGGCGCTCGCAGCAGCCCTGGCGGGGGCCCGGATTATTGCGCTGGATTCCGAATCCGACAGCCTGCATAGCTTTCCGGAGAAGGTGTGCCTGGTGCAGATTGCCGACGAGGCCGGCGCCGTGTCCTTGGTGGACCCGCTGGCCGTCCGGGACCTCTCGCCCCTGGCCTCCATCCTGGCCGACCCGGCCGTCGTCAAGGTCTTTCACGGGGCATCCTACGACGTCTCCTCGATGAAGCGGGATTTCGGCTTCGAGATTGCGGGTCTCTTTGACACGATGGTTGGCGCCCAGTTCCTCGGTCTGTCCGAGCTGGGTCTGGCATCCCTGCTGGAGCGCTTCTTCGGCATTCCGCCCGGGCCGTCGCGCCAGAAGGACGACTGGGCCAAGCGCCCCCTGACCCAGGCGCAGGAAGCCTATGCCGCAGAGGACGTCCGGCACCTGGCCCCGCTTCGCGAGAGGCTGCTCCTGGATCTCCGCTCGCGTGGGCGGGAAGCCTGGGTCCAAGAAGAGTGTGACGCCTTGGCGGCGATCCCGGCCGCGAGGCGGGTCTTTGATCCGGAGCACTATCTCCAGGTGAAGGGCGCGAAGGATCTGGACGGCCGGGGACTGGCGGTGCTGCGCGAGCTGTTCGTGGCGCGCGAGGCCTGGGCCCAGGAGGCCGGGCGGCCGCCGTTCAAGATCCTCGGAAACGAGGCGATGGTTGGCATCGCCGCGGGGACGCCGCGGACACTCCAGGAGTTCCGACCGATCCCGGGCTGCTCCCCGAAGGTGATCCAGCGCTACGGCGACCGGATCCTTGCCGCGATCGCGCGCGCGGAACGCATCCCGGAGGCGGAGCTTCCAACATATCCCCGATCGAAGAAGCCCCGGGTCCCGCCGGCAGTGCAGCGGCGGATCGAGGCCTTGACCCGATGGCGGGGCGTGACCGCCGAGCGGTTGGAGTTGGACCCCGGCCTCGTCCTCCCGCGCCGCTTGATCGAGCAGTTGGCTGAGCGGAACCCCGCGGACCAGGGGGCCCTGGGCCGTGTCGATGGCCTCCGGCGATGGCGCATCGAGAGCTTCGGGGC
>CAZNWB010000165.1:1766-5153 GCA_964576535.1 uncultured bacterium
GGCACTGTTGAAAAGGCGGTCGTAGAGATCAAGCAGGGAAGGCGGTATCCCGTTTACCTGCTCACCGGGGACGAGTTCCTGGCCAAGGACGGGGCGAAGGCCATCATCGGGGCGCTGGTCCCGCCCGAGCAGCAGTCGCTGAGCGTCGAGGTGGTCTCGGAGGACAGCGACCTGGCCAGCCTGCCGATCCGGCTGACCACGCTCCCTCTCTTTGGTGGAAGCAAGGTCGTCGTGGTGTACGACAGCAAGGCCTTCCTCTCGAAGTTCAACCTGGAGAGTGTGGTGCAGAAGAGCCAGGATGCCTGGCAGGCCGGTGAGAGCGAACGGTCGGTGCGGCTGTTCCTCCAGGTCGTGGCGGCCGCATTAGGGGGAGACGAGGGCTTCCTGGATCGGGCGGCACGAGGAGAGGTCCCCGACCCGGAGTGGGAGCGGGTCCTTTCCATCCAGCGCGAGCCCGAGGCCGAGGCGTGGCTGCGCGAGGTCTCGCAGACCGCCGTCGCCGACCGGATGGCGATCCCCGAGGCCGCGGGCGCCGGCCTGGCCCGGGCCTACGAGGAGGCCATCCAGCGGGGGATCCCCGGGAACGCCGCGCTGATCCTCACCACCGAGGTGGTGGACGAGCGCCGGTCCCTCTTCAAGAAGATCAGCGCCAACGGCTTCGTCATCGACTGCGGCATCCGATCCCGGCGGGCCTGGGACACCCAGATGAACCCCGAGGCGGCCCGGACCAAGATCCGGGAGATGATGTCGGCGGCGGCGAAGCGCATCGACGACGAGGCGGTCGCCGGCATCCTGACCCGGACGGGTACCAGCATGCGGGGCCTGGTCTCGGAGATGGAGAAGCTTCTCCTGTACGTCGGCGCACGCCCCGCCGTCCAGGCGGAGGACGTTCTGGAGGTCTTCAGCCACTCGCGAGAGGCGAATATCTTCGACGTGACGAATGCCGTGAGCGGCCGGGACGCCGGCAAGGCCCTGCTGGCCCTGCGGAGCCTGCTCACCCAGCGCGAGCCGGCCCCCCTGATCCTCAACGTGCTGGCCGGGGAGATCCGGAATCTCATCATCGCCCGATCCGCGCTGGATCGCTGGCTGGATGGGAAGCTGGACCCCGCTCTACCGTTCGAGACGTTCCGGTTCCGTGTGCTTCCCCGCTTGAAGGAACCACGGGACGGGGACGACGGGTCGGCGGCCAAACTCCTCGACATGAACCCCTTCCGCGCCTTCAACCTGCTCAAGGGAGCGTCACGCTTCTCCCTGGACCGTCTCCTCGAAGGGCTGGAGGCAATTCACGAGACCGACCTCACCCTCAAGACCTCGGGCCATCCCGAGGCCCTGCTCTTGGAGCAGCTTCTCGTAAAGCTCTGCACCGGTACGTAGGCTCCGAATTTTCCTTGACAAAGACCCAGGGCCGTTAAAGAATCGCCCCACTTTCCTCCGCGATTTCATCCCAACCCCACAGCGTGAGAGCATTCATGTCGGCGCGTTCTGGCCCCGGTCCCAAGACCCCCGTGTCTGCGGGGGTCCCCTCTGACCCCAGTCCGGTGTTCCAGCCTTGTTCCCTCGGCTCAGCCGTTCGTCCCGTCACGCTCGCCCATTCCGGTCATCGCCCCATCTCATCACGCCAAGACACCCAGGAGGATTGCCATGTCCGCCCCTGAAGGTCCCTTGAAGCAGACCCCCCTGAACGCCGCGCACCGCCGGCTGGGCGCCAAGATGGTGCCCTTCGGCGGCTGGGACATGCCGGTGCAGTACAGTGGCATCCTCGACGAGCACAAGGCGGTCCGGGGGGCCGCCGGCCTTTTCGACGTCTCCCACATGGGAGAGATCGAGTTCCGGGGGCCGTCCGCCCTGGAGGCCGTCCAGCGCCTGACCAGCAACGACGCCTCGCGGCTGCAGGTGGGCCAGGTGCACTACTCGGCGCTCACCACCGAGGCCGGGACGTTCGTGGACGATCTGACGGTGTACAAGTTCGCCGACGACCATTACATCGCGACGGTGAACGCCTCGAACATCGACAAGGACTTCGCCTGGATGCGGGATCGCACCAAGGGCAACGTCCAGGTCCGGAACCTGAGCGACGAGACGGCCCTGATCGCCATCCAGGGCCCGAAGGCGGTGGAGATCCTCCAGAAGCTCACGCCCCTGAACCTCCCGGCCATCAAGTACTACTGGTTCGCGCTGGGCAAGGTCCTGGGCCAGGATGCGGTCCTCTCGCGGACGGGGTACACGGGCGAGGACGGCTTCGAGATCTACGTGAAGCCGCAACAAGCCCCGGCCCTCTGGAACGCCCTGCTGGAGGCGGGGAAGCCGCTCGGGCTCCTCCCCTGCGGGCTGGGGGCCCGGGACACCCTGCGCCTCGAGGCCAAGATGGCCCTCTACGGCAACGACATCGACGACAAGCACACGGTGCTGGAGGCGGACCTGGGCTGGATCCTGAAGCTGGAGAAGGGGGACTTCACCGGTAAGAGCGCCCTGGCGGCGCAGAAGGCCCAGGGGGTGAAGCGTAAGCTGGTGGGGTTCGAGATGACCGGGCGGGGGATCGCTCGCTCTCATTACAAGATCGTGAAGGGCGGGAAGGAGATCGGCGAGGTGACGAGCGGCGGGCCGGCCCCCTGGCTCAACAAGAACATCGGCCTCGGCTACGTGGCGGCGGAGCATTCCGCCGTCGGCACCGAGTTCGAGGTCCTGATCCGGGACAATCGCGTCCCGGCCCGGGTTGTCCCGACGCCCTTTTATAAACGAAAGCGCTAGCCCCGATCCGACATTTCGATGAGGCCGGATGCCTTGGGGAGACGCCGGTTGATTGTTGATATGGGATTTGGGATTGCCGATTTGCCAAATCCAGAATCCACAGTCACACATCACCAATCACAACGGGAGCTCACATAGAGGGGAGATACCGATTCTGCTCTCGGCTCTTTTTTCGGATCGGGGCTAGTTTTTCGGAGAGGCGTTCGGTGGTTCGGGTTTTCCAGTCCGGATGACCAACCGAACAGCCGAACTGCCGAACAGCCGAACGCACTTTAAGGAGGGAGGACCGTTCATGTATCCAGCCGACCTGAAGTACACGAAGGAGCACGAATGGATCCGAATGGAGGGGGACAAGGGTCGGGTCGGGATCACCCACCACGCCCAGAACGCCCTGGGGGACGTCGTCTTCGTCGAGCTGCCCAAGGTGGGGCGGACGCTGAAGCAGATGGAGACCTTCGGCGCGGTGGAATCGGTGAAGGCGGTCTCGGATTTGTACTGCCCGGCGAGCGGGTCGGTGATCGAGGCCAACACCGCCCTGGAGAAGCAGCCGGAGCTGGTGAACAAGGACTGCTACGGCGCCGGGTGGATGATCGTGGTGAAGGTCGCCAATCCGAAGGAGCTCGGCAAGCTCATGGACGC
>CAZNWB010000166.1:0-5141 GCA_964576535.1 uncultured bacterium
CCGTAGGTGGGGGGACAGCGGACGAGGTGATTGGGTGAAGTTCCGGTTGAACCTCTTCTGGAAATATGTCGTCCTGTTCGTGATCCTGGTGAGCGGGGCGCTGGTGACGAGCAGCGCGGTCGAGATCTATTTCTCCTACCAGGAGAACAAGACGGCCCTGATCCGGATCCAGCGGGAAAAGGCAGAGGCCGCCGCGTCCAAGATCGAGCAATTCGTCAAGGAGATCGAGCGCCAAATCGGGTGGACCGCCCAGCCCGTTTGGGGGACCCGTGCTGGGGACGTGGACCAGCGGCGATTCGACTACCTCAGGCTCCTCCGTCAAGTCCCAGCCATCACCGAGATCAGCCTACTCGATTCATTCGGAAAGGAGCAACTCCGAGTCTCTCGGCTGGCAATGGACGTGGTGGGGAGCCAGCAGGACTTCTCGCAAGAGCCGAGGTTTCTCGAGGCCAAGACAGGCAAGACCTACTTCGGCCCCGTGTATTTCCGGAAGGAATCGGAACCGTATATGACCCTTGCCATGGCAGGCAGCGTCCAGGATGCGGGAGTCACCGTAGCCGAGGTAAACTTGAAATTCATCTGGGATGTGGTCTCACAGATCCGCGTGGGAAAGGCCGGCCATGCGTACGTGGCGGACTCGCGAGGCCAACTGATTGCCCACCCGGACATCAGCCTGGTCCTGCAGAAGAAAGACCTGTCCTCTCTCCCTCAGGTGCAATCCGCCCGCGCAGCCACCCCGATACCCGGCCAGGAAAAGGAGGAAGCTGCCAACGCACGAGACCTTCAGGGCCGGCGGGTCCTCACCGCTTTCGCCGCCATCGTTCCCCTGGGCTGGGTGGTGTTTGTAGAGCTGCCCCGGGGGGAGGCTTTCGCACCACTCTACTCCGCCATACTCCGAACCATCATCCTCTTGTTCATAGGTCTCGGGATGTCGATTCTGGCCAGCCTGATCCTCGCGCGGAAAATGGTTAAACCTATTCAGGCACTCCAGACGGGAGCTGCCCGTATCGAAGCGGGCGCACTGGACCACCGGCTGGACGTGCGGACCGGTGACGAGTTGGAGGCCCTTGCCGACCAGTTCAACCGCATGACCGCCCATCTCCAGGAGTCCTACGCAAATCTGGAGCAGAAGGTTGAAGAACGAACACGCGAATTGAGCGAGGCCCTGGAGCAGCAGACGGCCACCAGCGAAATCCTGCGAGTCATCAGCAGCTCGCCCACGGACATCCAGCCGGTGCTCGATGCGGTCGCCGAGAACGCGGGCCGCCTATGCCAGGCTGTAGATGTGGTCATCCTGCGGATCGACGGCGACATCATGCGCATCGCAGCACGATTCGGCCCGTTCACCGCCACCCTTCCACCCGATGTGGCGTTCCCGATCACCCGCGGCTCGGTCAGCGGCCGAGCCGTCGTGGACCGCAGGACCAACCACGTACACGATCTAGCTGCCGAGTCGGAGCAGGAGTACCCGGTCGGGAGGGAGCTGCAGCGGCGATTTGGACACCATACGATGCTCGCCACCCCCCTGCTCAGGGAGGGCGACCCACTGGGCGTCATCGCGATCATCCGCACGGAGATCCGCCCCTTCAGCGACAAGCAGATGAAGCTCCTGGAGACTTTCGCCGATCAGGCCGTTATCGCCATCGAGAATGTCCGCCTCTTCAACGAGATTCAGGAGCGGACCCGGGAACTTGAACAATCTCTGGAGGAGGTGCGGGCCCTGGGCGAGGTGAGCCGCGCCGTCGGCTCAACGCTGGACCTCGGCCAGGTGCTCTCCACGATCGCGGAGCATGCCACCAAACTGTGCGACGCGGATGCGGGATTCATCGTTGAATACCAGGCGCCAGTCGGGGAGTTTCGCATCACTGCGAGTTGGAACGCCAGCGAGCAGTACATCCGGGCCCTCCAGGCCGCCCAGTTGACCCTGGGAAAAGGCGCGAGTGGCCGCAGCGCAGCTACCGGCAAGCCCGTTCAGATCCCCGATATCTTGGTCGAACCGGAATACCCCTTCCGTGATATCGTCGCCCGGGAGGGCCACCGGGCCGTGCTCTCGGTCCCCATGCTGCGCGATGAGAGAATCATCGGGACCGTGGTGGTCATCCGGAGCACGCCTGGCGCGTTCAATGACCGGCACGTGAACCTGCTCACCACCTTCGCCAATCAGACCACCATCGCCATTGAGAATGCCCGCCTGTATCGAGACGTGACCGACAAGGGCCGGATGCTGGAAGAGGCGAACCAGCACAAGTCCCAGTTCCTGGCAAACATGAGCCACGAACTCCGGACGCCCATGAACGCCATCATCGGCTTCTCCGAGATCCTCCTGGACCCCTCACTGGAGGTTGATGAGGAGGAGCGGCTGCAGTTCCTGACCGACATCCTGAGCAGCGGCAAGCACCTCCTGAACCTGATCAACGAGGTTTTGGACCTCTCCAAGATCGAGGCGGGCCGGATGGAGCTGCAAATCGCGCCTGCGGATCTGGGTGAGGTCCTCGAGGCCATCCAGAGCACCATGCGCCCCCTGGCCGCCAAGAAGGCCATCACCTTGCAGGTGGAGAGCGACCACCGCATAGGCCCGTTCCCCATGGATGCGGCGAGGGTCAAGCAAATCCTTTTGAACTTGGCGGGGAATGCGATAAAGTTCACGCCAGACGGCGGGCGCGTCACCGTCACGGCTCGCGCCGTGCCGGGGCAACTTGGCAATCAGGCAACTTGGCAATCAGGCGACCACTCGACAGCCGGAGTGCCCGATCGCCCGACCGCACAGTTGCCCCACCCACCGCTTGCGAGGGGGTGGGTGGAGATTGCCGTCGCGGATACAGGGCCGGGGATTCCTGCGGAGGAGCACGAGCGGATCTTCCTGGAGTTCCAGCAGGTCCAGACGTCCAGGCTGGCCGGAAAGCCTGAAGGGACGGGCCTCGGCTTGGCCCTGGCCAAGCGCTTCGTCGAGATGCACGGGGGGAAACTGTGGGTGAAAAGCGAGGTTGGCAAGGGCAGCCGGTTCTTCTTCACCCTGCCAACCACGGCTCCCCCGGCCCGGCAGCCTGCCTAACGGCCTTCACGGCGGAGGTGTGGGGCCTGTGACGACACGCAAGCAGATGGCCACAAAGCACCCGAGGAAAGGACGCTCCGTAAGGCCGGGACGGAAACCGCCACCGTCGCCCACGACGCGGATGGGGCCGCGGCCTGTATCGGCGCGGCAACCCGCCGCGTTGCTACAATCCATGCCGCTTTTCGCGGGCGTTCCCAAGGCCGGGTTGGCCCGGATCACCGGCCACCTGCAACGCCGGCATCTGCCCAAGGGCGCCACGATCTTCAAGCAGGGCGATCCCGCGCGAGAATTCTGCCTGCTGACCTCCGGCCGCCTGGAGGTGACGGTGGCCGGCGGCGATCCCGACAGCCCCCCGGTGGGCGTCATTGAGGCGCCGAGTTGGTTCGGGGAACTGGCGATTGTCACGCGGCAGCCCCGGACGGCCACGATCAGGGCCCTCATCGACAGCGAGGTCTGGGTCCTCCCCTGGACAGACTTCAACGCCGTGTTCAAGCGGCATCCCGAGCTGGGCCGGAACCTTATCATTACGCTGTGCGAACGCATTCAGCGGAAGGACCAGGACTTCCTCGGCCAGTCGACGCTGGCGATCGAGCGCGCCCGACTGCTCAACGACCTCCGCGAGCGGAACGAAGAGTTGGCCGCCCTGGCCGAGGTGACCCGGGCCGTCAGTGCCTCCCTGGACCTGGATGAAACACTACAAACCATCAGCACGCATGCCGCGCAGGTGACGGGTTCCGACTCCGCGAGCATCTATCTGTACGATAAGGGACAGGATGCCTTCGAGGTCCGCGCCTCCTACAACACCCCGGGGGAATATCTCCGCGAGGCCGAGGAACACCGCGTCCTTGGGGCCGGGGTTGCCGCCGAAGCCCCGTTGGCGGCCAGGTCCCTGATCGCCCGCACGGTGGCGGGACGGGCCCCGATCCAGATCCCGGATGTTGAGGCGACTGCGGATTACCAGAGCCGCGACCTCCTACTCCGCTGGAACTATCGGGCTCTGCTGGCGGTCCCCCTCCTCCTTGGGGACAGGGTCATCGGGGTTATGAACGTCCGGCGGAGGCGGGCCGGGGAATTCACGAAACGGGAGGTCGAGCTAGTCACGACCTTTGCCCGGCAGTCGGCTGTGGCAATCGAGAACGCCCGCCTCTTCCACGAGATCGAGGACAAGGGCCACCAGCTCGAGATCGCCAGCAAGCACAAGTCCCAGTTCCTGGCCAGTATGTCGCATGAGCTGCGCACCCCGCTGAATGCCATCATCGGATTCTCCGAGGTCATGCTGGACCCGAACCTGGGACCACTGCCGGCCGAAGAACAGCAGGAGTTTCTGACCAACATCCTCACCTCCGGCAAGCACCTCCTTCGCCTCATCAACGACATCCTGGACCTGAGCAAGGTCGAGGCGGGGAAGATGGAACTCCACCCCGAGGCCGTTAGCCTGGTGGAGACGATCGAGGGGGTCCTGGGGACGGTCAAGCCCCTGGCGACGAAAAAGCAGATCGCCGTCAAGAGCGTTCTTGCAGCCAACCTGCCGCCTGCCTGGGCGGACCCGCCGCGGCTGAAGCAGATCCTCTACAACCTTCTGAGCAACGCAATCAAGTTCACACCGCCGAGCGGCCACGTGACCGTCACTGCCAGACAGGTGCCAGGGATCTGGGGTCAGGGGCCAGGGATCGGTTCTGGATCTCCAACCCCCGACCCCCGACCCCCGGCCCCCGGCCCCTGCTTGGAGATTAGTGTGGCCGATACGGGGATCGGCATCCCGGCCAAGGACCTGGAGCGGATCTTCGAAGAGTTCGAACAGGTCGCGGACCCCGGCCGCCCCCGGCAAGAGGGCACCGGCCTTGGCCTGGCCCTGGTGAAGCGGCTCGTGGAAATGCACGGCGGGAGGATCCGCGTCGCCTCTGCCCCCGGTCAGGGAAGCACGTTCACCTTTGTGATTCCCGCGGCCGGCGCCTGAGATGGGCGCGGCAGCCGACACGTGTAGCATGAGAATTTCCATTTTCGAATTCGCGTAGGGAGGGCCCTTGTGGCCCTCCGCAATCGGAGGGCGGGTACCCGCGCGAAGCGTGGGTGCAGCCCCCTCCCTACG
>CAZNWB010000167.1:0-5131 GCA_964576535.1 uncultured bacterium
TTGGCCTTGGGGCTCTCCTCATTCCGGGCGTTGTCGGGACGAGGAAAGCGGCAGCGGCGACCCCCCAGGAAACCACCGCCGACCGCATCAAGCGGACGGGGGTCTTCAATCTCGGCGCTCGGGAAGCCGACCCACCGTACGGCTTCCTCGACAAAGGCAAACACGTCGGGTTCTCGACGGAAATCGCGGAGAAGGTGAACGAGCGGCTCGAAAAAGAACTGAAGACGAGTCTCAAGATCAACTACGTGGCGGTCACCGGCAGGACCAGGATTCCCCTCCTCCTGAACGGAACGATCGACATGGAAGCGGGGGCGACGGTCATCACCAAGGAGCGGGTCAAGGTCGTCGATTTCTCCATCCCGTTCTTTCTGACAGCCTCCTATTTCATCTTGCCGGCCGGCAGCCCGATCCGGCGCGCGGCGGACATGTCCGGAAAACGCCTCGGCGGCCCTCGGGGCGGCCTGCAAGAGACCCTGTTCACCCGGAAACTACAGGCTCAGGGGATGTTCAGCAGCCCGGTTCGATTCATCGGATTCGAGAATCCATCGGAAGGCTTCACCGCACTCCAGGGCGGGTCCGTGGACGCCTACACGAACGATGGGCCCATCGTGTATGGCTTGCTCAAGAGCACGCCGGATCCGGCAAAGTGGAGGGTCTTCGACGCCGGGGTGGACGCGTCAACCCAGGCCTTTCCCCTGCGCCAGAACAGTTCGAGCTTTGCCACGATCATCAATTTGACGATCGTGGAGGTCTGCGAGAGCGGCCGGTGGCAAGAGCTGTACCAGAAGTACTTCGTGCCCGTGGGGCTCCCCAGAGAACTGGACGAGACCTCGAAATTCGTCGTCCGCATGAACTCCTGGTCGGACTAGGCCGGGCTTTCAGCACGCAGGAGCGCCGAGGGCGGCGGTGACCGAGGTGATGTCGCCGCCCCACGAGGAGAGCAGGATCAGACCATCTGTAGGTGGACGGCCGCATGGGATATGAGGTGCAGTGGTCGGTCCTCTGGGACCAGCCCTATCGCGATTGGATCCTGGAAGGGCTCTACCTGACCATTGAAATCTCGCTGATCGCGTGGTGTTTCGGCCTGACGATCGGCATCCTGGTGGGCATGCTCTCGGAATCGCCCCGGAGGCCGCTCGCCGGGTTGTCCGCGTGCTACGTGGAAGTGTTTCGGAACATTCCCCTGCTGGTGCAGCTGTTCTTCGCATACTTTGTCCTCCCTCTGCTGTTGCCTCTGCATCTGCGCCGCTATCTGTACGAGATCGGGTGGGAATGGGGGAGCGCCGTCCTCACATTGTCCGTGTACACCTCGGCCAAGGTGACCGGCCACGTTCGGTCAGGTCTGAACGCCGTGGGCCACGGCCTGCGACAGGCGGGGCTTTCCACCGGCCTCACGTGGTGGCAGATGGAACGGTCGATCGTTGTTCCCCTCCTGCTCCGGATCATCATCCCGAACATCACCACGGAATTTGTCACCGTCTTCAAGGGTTCCTCGCTGGCCATGGCCGTGGGCGTCCTGGAAACCACGTACATGACGCAGCGCATTGGCTTCCAATCGTTTCGCTGGATCGAGGCCAATACTGTCGGCACCGTCGTGTACCTCTTGCTCGCCTGGGCCGTAGCGATTCTCATGGGCATTCTCGAGCGGAAGGTACGAGTGCCCGGCTTGCTGCAGCGGGGACACGTGTAGTCGGATGACACCCTCCCAGTTTCTTGACAATCTCCTCGGCCTGATCCTGGCGCTGCTCAGATACAATGTCGTGCTGACAGCCCTGGCCATTCTTCTGGCGTTTCCCATCGCCAGCCTCTTCGCCCTCGGACGGCTCTCCCGCTATCGCGTGATCTGGTATCCCATCGCCGCCTACATCAATCTGCTGCGGAGCAGCCCGCTCCTGATGGTGATGTTCTGGACCTACTATACGTTTCCGATGGTGGTCGGCGGGGCGAACCTGAGCGTATTCTCCGCGGCGCTCGTCGCCCTGACCGCTTTCGAGGCGGCCTACTTTGCGGAGTTCATCCGTGCCGGCATTCAGTCCATCCACAGAGACCAGCGACTGGCGGCGCTCGCCACAGGCCTCAAGCCGTGGCAGGTGTCCCTGTACGTCATCTGGCCTCAAGCGGTCCACCGGATGATCCCGTCGTTGCTGACGCAAAGCATCATCGCATTCCAGGATTCCACGCTGGCCAGCATCATCGGGCTTCGCGAGGTGGCGCAAACCACCACGATCATCAACTCCGTTCAGGTGAGACCTATCTGGATGTATTCAATCCTGGCAGGGCTCTACTTGCTCCTGTGTCTTACGCTCAGCCAGGGCGTGCGGCGGATCGAGCGGAGGACGGCGAAGCTTCTGGCAGTCTGAGCGACCGTTTTCACGTCGCGCGTCGTGCGTGAGCACGCGATGGCCCGGTCGCGTGCATGGAACGGGAGAGCCGGCTGGCGGTGCGACCGGGATCGCGACGGGCCGGAGGAGGGAGCAGTGAAGATCACCCGACTCGAAAGCCGGATCGTGGAGATCCCGGTCAAGGCTCCCTATGTCTACTCCCACGGCGTTTTGAAGGCGTTCAGCAACGTTCTAGTGTGGATTCATACGGACGAAGGGGTCGTCGGCGTGGGAGAGGCGTCCTTCGTTCCCGGCGGGGGTGTATCCGAGGAGACCCCCGAGAGCACCAAGCCGATCATCGACCGATATCTGGCTCCAGAAGTCCTCGGCGAAGATCCATTCGACATCGAGCGCATCCATCTGAAGATGGATGCCGCCGTCCCCCGGAACCTGGTGGCGAAGTCCGGGATCGACCTGGCGCTCTGGGATGTCATGGGAAAGGCGCTCGACACGCCGGCCTGCAAGCTCCTGGGCGGCGTGGTCGATCCGAAGATCCTGTGCACCTATACGCTGAGCGTCGACACCCCGGAGAAGATGGCGGAGCACGCGCTGCTCAGGAAGCGTCAGGGCTACAAGGCCCTTGTGGTGAAAATCGGGCGAGAGCCGCAGGGCGACATCGAGCGGTTGCGACTGGTGCGCGAAGCCGTGGGCGACGATGTGAACATCCGCCTGGACGCAAACGAAGCCTACTGGCCCGATCAGGCGATACAGATCATCCGAAAAATGGAGAAGTACAACCCGGAATTCGTGGAAGAACCGGTCAAGCGGTGGGATCTGGACGGGATGGCGAAGGTCGCGCAGGCGGTGGACACGCCGATCAGCTCCGATGAGAGCAACACGTCCGTGGACACGGTGATGAGGATCATCCAGAAGCGGGCCGCCGACATCATCAACATCAAGATCTCGAAGAACGGTGGGTTGTACCGCTCGAAGAAGATTGCCGCTCTCGCCGAGGCGGCCGGCATTCCATGCATCGTGGGAGGGGCCAATACCTATGAGGTGGGCCGGCAGGCCTGCCGGCACTTCGCCGTGTCCACCGCGCAGGCTCAGATGGGGATGGGATCCGAAGGGTGCGCCCCCGCCTCCCAGTCCAAGGTGGATGACGTCACGACGCAGCTCCTCACCTACGAGGACGTGACCGCGGGGAACGGCTACGTGGAGGTGATACCCGGCCCGGGGCTGGGCGTCGAACTCGACGAAGACAAGGTCCGCAAGTACACCGTCGCCTAGACCGCCATGCGATGAGGACCCTGCCGTGTGAACAACCCCGCGGCTCTTGCGCGGGCTTGTCGTTTCGTGTCATACGAAGAGGAAATGCCTTTGACGAGGTGTGGGATCTGGTATAGATAAGGACCTCTCCCGCTTCCCCACGAGGTTCCCGGCATGACCGAAGCCGTCTCCCGCTCCACCCAGCTCGCGGAACGACTCGCCGCCTTCCGGCTGCGGGATGTGCCGCCGGAGGTCGTGGCCCACGCCAAGCTCATCCTGCTGGACACGCTCGGGGCGACACTAGCGGCCTCCTCGCGCCGGTTCTCGGCCACGCGGATCCTTCTGGACTTTGTCCGCCGGCTGGGCGGGCGGCCCGAATCCAGCCTGGTGGGCCAGCGGCTGAAGACCTCGTGCGTCAACGCCGCACTCTTCAACGGGACGCTGGCGTACTACTGCGACATCGAGCCGCACCATGTGGGCAGCATCCTCCACGCGCCGGCCGTCATGGTGCCCACCAGCCTGGCCGTGGCCGAGAAGGAGAGGGCGACCGGGACCCGGTTCCTGGAGGCGATGGTCCTGGGGATCGAGGTGACCTGCCGGGTCAGTTACGCCCTGAACCCCGTGGCGCTCTACAACCGCGGCTTTCACCCCAGCGCCATCTGCGGGGCCTTCGGCGCGGCCGCGGCCGCCGGCCACCTGTTCCGCCTCTCCGCACCCAAGTTCGCCGTTGCCCTAGGCCTGGCCATGCAGCAGGCCTCCGGTCTTTTGGCCTGGGCCAGCGATCAGACCGAGAACTCCCGCCCGTTCAACCCGGGCCTGGCCGCGCGCAACGGGACGACCGCGGCCTACCTCGCCCGGCTGGGGTTCGGCGGTCCGCCCACTCCCTTCGAGGGCAAGTACGACGTCTTCACCGCCTTCTCGGGGGAAGGGAACCCCGACGCCCTGCTGGCCGACTGGGGAAAGCGGTACTACCTGCCCGAGTTCGCCTACAAGCTGTATTCCAGTTGCTCCTTCATCCACCCGGGCCTCGACGCCCTGCTGGACCTGGCCCACCAGCACAAGCTCACGGCCGAAGAGGTCCAGGAGATCGTCCTGCGGTTCCCCGCCTCGGGCGCCCACATGATTGACGACAACGAGTTGAAGTCCCATTGCGCCCAGTACATCCTGCCGGTCGGCCTGGTCTACGGCCAGGTCATGATCGACGACATCCTGCACGACCGGTTGGGGCACCCCGAGGTCGGCCGGCTGAGCGCCCACACCCGCGTGGTCGGCGACCCGGAACTCGACCGGACCTACCCGGAACGGTACGCCTCCATCGTCGAGGTCACCACGACCGACGGGCGGCACCTGACCCGCCGGGTGGAGCACGCCAAGGGGACCATGGAGAATCCCCTGACGGGCGAGGAGATGTACCAGAAGTACCGGAAGCTGGCCACGACCGTGACCTCTCCCACCCACGCCGAAAAGATCGCCGACCTGGTGCGCCGGACCGACCGCCTACCGGACCTCACGGGCCTGGCCGCCATGTTGCGGACACTGAA
>CAZNWB010000168.1:0-4982 GCA_964576535.1 uncultured bacterium
ACATGAACACGCCGGGTTCGCCGTATTGGGTGGCGCCCCGAACCAGGAACTCCAGTCCGAACATGGTCTTTCCGGAACCGGCGCCTCCACTGACAAGAGTGGGACGCCCGCCTGGCAACCCTCCCCTCGTGATTTCGTCCAGACCCTGGATTCCGGTCGATGCTTTCTGCAGCGTTTTTGAGGCTGGTTGCCTCGCCTTCTTCTTGTGTGTCATTTGCTTCGTCCTGGCCCGGGCAATCTACGAACAAAATTCTTGCACAGCCATTCACGCGCGCCAAGTCGAATCTGTGCCGACCACCCGTACGTACCGCTCGTCGATCTCTTGGTGGATACCCGCGCCGAGCTGGTGGAACTCGCCGTCCGATCCGGTATGAAGGTGTTGGTGCGACTAGTCCGTACGTTCTCTGGCCGAATACCGGTTCAGCAGAGCGATCAGCCTGGCGGCGGCCTTGGGCGCGCGCACGCCCTTCGTCACGATGTCGCGGTTTTCCAGTTTCTTGCCATACAGTGTGGCGTTATCATCCAAGTCCTGGCGCAGCGTGGCCCCTTCTAGGGCGACGCCCGCAAACAACCCCTGCGATCGCGACCACGACAGAATGTCTGCGTGCATTTGCGCATCCGTCTGAGCCGTGGCCGTGCGTCCAACGGGACCGGCCGCCACAGAGCCTTCCGCGCCTAACGTGAACTTGCTGGAAAGCAGCTTATCGGCTCCCCGTTCACTCATGATCAACATGATCAAGTCCGTCGAAGAAGCGCCGATCTGAAAGCCCACACTCCCGCCCTCGATGCGGACCGTGCCGGGCGCAGACCAACCCGCTCCGCTCTTATTTCGACAGGACAGGTACCCTTTCCCGTATTTCCCGCCAACGACGAACGCCGCGGTTTTGAGTTCCGGGACAATCACGATGCAATGGGCGTGCTCGATGAGCTCCTCAGGAATGCCCTTGTCCGGCGCCGCCATGATCTCTGAAAACACCGCCGCCGCCTCGTCCAGTCGCTTTGCCGGCTCGCGGTCCTTCGCCACCAGCGTCGTGATCGCCAACGTCGTCGCCACCGTCGTCGCAATAATCAATTTCACCCTGTACCTGCTTTCTATCTCCGACCTTACCGCGTTCGGGAACCTGGCGATGTTCCGTTTGAGACACCTCGATTGCCACAGGCGGACGTCAGGAATTGTGCGAAGGCTGGGCGCCGCGAGCAAGCGGAAGTCCGCGACATCCCTGCGGCGGAAATTAAGGAAGTCGCCGATGTGCTCGGATCGTACGGCGTCAGTGCCGAAGCCGCGGCACCGGTGGTACGCGCGCTGCAAGAACGGCCCGAGGCCTGGGTCGACTTCATGATGCGGTTCGAGTTGGGTCTCGAAAAGCCCGACCCGAAGCGGGCCCTCGTCAGTGCGACTACAATCGCGGGGGCCTACATCGCTGGAGGGTTGATTCCACTCGCCCCCTATTTCATCTTTGCGGCGGCTGCCCGCGCGCTCTCGGTGTCGGTCGCGTTCACGGTGCTGGCGCTGTTCGTGTTTGGCTACGTCAAGGGGCACTTCACGGGAGCCAGGCCAATTCGGAGCGCCCTGCAGACGGCGCTCGTCGGCGGCCTCGCAGCGGCCGCGGCCTTCGCGATTGCCCGCGCCATATCCTGATCTGTTTCTCTCATCGTGCAAGACGACGGTGAGCTAACGCACCGTCACCGCTTTATTGCTTTGCCGGCACGCATGATCGCGTCACCGGCCTTGCGGCTGATCCGACCAACAGCGGCCTCAACCTTCGCCACGGTCTCGTCAACTTGACCCTCAGCCTTCAAATCGTCGTCGCCCGTCAGCGTGCCGACGGCTTGCTTGACCTTGCCTTTCGCCTGATCGACTTTCCCGCCGCGCTCGTTCTTATTCCACATGCGAGGCCTCGGTGTTAAGAAATGACTTTCAATGCGCGTTCCCGACTGGCTTGCCGGACGCCGACCTTCGCGACCCGCCCTCGCCGGCCCTATTTCTTGTCCCGGGTGAGCAGATCGAAAATCAAGCCGTCCGATGTCCCGACAGTATCGGTGTACGCGCCTGACACACCGTATTGCTGCTCGATGCTCTGTGGCGTGACCGCCTGGGCGTCGCCGGAACATCCCGGGAATGCGCCGGCGCAGATGAGGACCGCCGCGAGCAAGGGGGAGGTTTTCATGATTGCGATCGTCCGGGTCCGGGGACCGTCTTCGAGGCCATCGCAAACTGCTCGACCTCACGAGCGCCGCGGCCGACCGCATCCGCGACATCGTCGCGGACCGCCTGCCCTCTGGCCGTCACTCCGTCGACCACGCCGGCGATGCGCGTGCTGACATCCTGATACCTCTGGGATGCCGCGTGGCTCAGATCAGTGGCCGATGCCGTCAGCCGCTGACGGAGCTCCGATGCGAGCCTTGGCGCCAAGGCGATCGTGAGACCCGCGCCGATCACGCCGCCTGTGACCAGCCCAATCAAGAAGCCGCTGCTCAATACGTTGTTCCCGCAATTCTCCGAACGTGTATTCATGATGAACTCCTGGCCCGATCATGACACCGGGCGCCACGGCGGCCGTGTGCAGAAAGGGACAGCGATCACTTCTGGCCGAAATGCCTGGCGTGCAGCCTCGCGGCCTCGGCGGCATGATTGCTCGCAGTCTGATAGTGGCCCTGCGCGAGATACGCTTCGCGCGCCGCCTGCTCGTGGCGCCCTGCGCCGTAGTGCGTCCCCGCCTCAGTATGGTGCTTTGCGGCGAACGCAAAATGCTCGGCCGCTTTTCGATGATGCTTGACAGCTTCGATCGACATGTCCATGCCTCCTCGGGAATCCGCGTCGTTGTTCCGCCGGCTCTTGATTGGTGTGGCCACCGTTCACCAAATCCGCCGCATGGGAACAGCCGTCGTCGTGTCGGCGAGGACCTTCGCGGCCTCCTCTGCGCTGATCTGAATCTGTCCGAGGGCCTCCGCCGCGTCCTCTTCGTGGGCCTGGGTTTGAACAAAAACCTGTGCGGCTCTTTCTTCGTGGGCCTCGGTCCGCGCCAGGACGTGGGCGGCCTTCTCTTCGTACGCCTGCGTTTGCGCGAGAAGTCGATGCGCCTCTTGCCGGACCTGGTGGGTTTCTTCTTCTTCCGCGCGGGTTTGCACGAGCAGTTGCAGGGCCTCACGCTCGTGCGCCTGCGTCCGCTCGGCGTGCCGAGCGGCCTGCTCCTCATGCTGCGCCGCATTCTGACGATGTTGCTCCGCGTCAGAAACCGCCCGCGCCAGCTTCTCGGCGGCCGTCACTGCGTCCTGTCGAGGGGCGTCATCCTCTGTCGCTGTCCGCTTGCATGAGAGGGATCTCCAAGGCGCCGAGCATGACATGCGGCGGCGCCATGGACGTGTGCACAACAGAACAGACGCCGCGTAGGACCCGGCCCTACGATCACTGACAAGCGGAAAGGATCATCATGCTTTCAACACTCGTCATCGTCCTCGTCGTCTTGTGGCTGCTCGGGGTCGTCACGTCCTACACGCTCGGAGGCCTCATCCACGTCCTCCTGGTGGTCGCGATAATCGTCGTGCTGCTCCGCATCATTGAGGGAAGAAATCCGCTCCGGGGGTAACGGCCTCGGAGCGGTCGGTCATGTTTTTCACCCGTGCTCAGAGAGGTCAATCATGTTGTTTCGTTCTTTCAGTCTTACGCTCTGCTTCGTCATGGGTTCGGCGGCGCTCGGTGCCGCGAACAAGGAACAAGGTCGCTTGGAAAATTGCGGCGTCGTGATGCAGGAAGTCCTCGACGTCCCCGACAACATTCCGCAGGAACTCCTCGAGAAGGCCGAATGCGTCATCGTCATCCCGTCGATGACGAAGGTCGCGCTGGGCATCGGCGGCAGCTACGGGCGCGGCGCGATGGTCTGCCGGTCGGGTAAGACGTTCAACGGACCGTGGGGCGCCCCCGCGATGTATACGCTCGAAGGCGGCAGCGTGGGGTTTCAGCTGGGGGCCGAATCGACCGATGTCGTCCTTCTTGTCATGAACACCCGCGGCGTCGATGCGTTGCTCGGCAGCAAAGTCAAGCTGGGGGCCGATGCCTCGGCGGCGGCGGGGCCCAAGGGCCGCAGCGTCGAGGCCTCGACGGACGCGTCGCTGCGTGCCGAAATCCTGAGCTACTCGCGGGCGCGCGGCCTGTTCGCCGGCGTGTCGCTCGAGGGGACGTCGCTGCGTCCCGACGATGACGCCAATGAACAGGTCTATGGACGGAAGCTGACCGCGCGACGCATTGTCACGGGGACACGGATCAGCGTGCCGGCCTCAGGTCGTCATCTCGTCGATGTGCTGGAGAAGAATGCGCCGCACAACGAATCGAAGAAAACGGCGAGTCGATGACCACATTCTATCGTTCGCGCGTTTCACGGACATGTGTGACGGCAGCTCTGGCTGCCGTCGTAACGCTGGTCTTCACGTCACCGGCCACGGCGCAGCCTGCCGGGGACGGGTACCGGGATGCCCACCGGCTCGGCGGCTCGACATCGTTTCACCAACCTCCTTTGAGCTCCGTGGCGAGCCTGAAGAGGATGGCGGCGGTCAGGGGGATGGCGGATGACATCCGCAAGGTACTGCGCGACGCCGGCATTCCCGAAACGTCTGACGCGGTGGTGGCGACGCTGGATGGCGGAGTGCCCTCGGTACAGGGCAAGTCGTGCACCGACGAGACGCCGGCAGACAACGTGCTGGTGGACTGCGACTTTCCTCGGGGGGGCACGCTCGAGTGGATGGCCTACCGGCCGAATCTGAAGAAGCGCGATCGCACGCCCGGCCGGATTGACAAATTTCGGTGGGCCGGACGGCTGCCGTTCAAAGCGTTCCTGTTCAGGGTCACGAACAACAACAGGATCTACACCTTCGTCGTGCCGAAGGAATGCGGGAACCTGTCGCTGATGTCGGTGCAGGAGCCCAGGCGAGTGACTGTGGCTCCACCGCCACCGCCGAGTGGGGCCACCTTCGGAAGATGGTTCTGG
>CAZNWB010000169.1:0-4969 GCA_964576535.1 uncultured bacterium
ACCGCGGAGCATGGGCGGAGGGTACCGGAGATTGATCTCTTTGGCAACGTAGTATCTCCTGTCCTCATTCCCCGAGAGCGCGGGTGAACCCAGCCGCAGTGCGATGCATGGACGCTGGGAGAAGTAGATGCCCGAAAGTAGGTCGAGTCAGATTTCTCTCGCCCTCCCGACTTTTCGTGATTACACTGGCTGGGCAGTCGAGTCCGTCCGGAGACGGATCAGGTGACGTCCGGGTTCATTTGGGAAACCGGGAGGAAGGATGAGCCATCGCATCCTCATTGCCGACGATGAAGATGCCTCCCGCAAGGGGTTGAAGGCGCTCCTCTCCAAGGCGGGCTACGAGGTCCAGGAGGCGGCCGACGGCCAGGAGGCCTTGGAGCAGGCCGCGGCCTTCCGCCCGACGGTGGTGATCACCGACCTGGTCATGCCCCGGCTCGACGGCCTGGAGCTGCTCACGGCCCTGCACAAAGAGCTGCCCTTCGCCACGGTGATCATCCTGACCGGTCATGGGACCGTCGAGACGGCCGTCACGGCGATGAAGCAAGGCGCCTACGACTACCTGACGAAGCCGGTGGACATCCCACGGCTGAAGATCCTGATCGAGAAGGCCCTGGAAAAAGGCGAGACCCTCCGGGAAGTCAGTCTTCTGCGGCGCCGGGTCCAGGAGGTGTGGGGATCCGGGAACCTGGTGGGCAATAGCCGGGCCATGCAGGAGGTCTACCGGCTGATCGACCTGGCGGCGCCCACCACGGCGCCGGTCCTGATCTCCGGAGAGAGCGGAACCGGAAAGGAGCTGGCCGCGCGGAGACTCCACGAGTTGTCTCCCCGGAGCAAGGGGCCGTTCGTCGCGGTCAACTGCTCGGCCATCCCGGAAACGCTCCTGGAGAGCGAGATCTTCGGTCACGAGAAGGGGGCCTTCACCGGGGCGCTGGAGCGGCGGGCCGGCTGCTTCGAGCTGGCGCACGGGGGGACGCTGCTCCTCGACGAGATCGCCGAGATGACCCCCTCGACGCAGGCGAAATTCCTGCGGATCCTCCAGGACGGGGTCGTGAGGCGCCTGGGGGGAAAGACGGAGCTGGCGATGGATGTGCGGGTCCTGGCCGCCACCAACAAGGATCCCGTGAAGGCGATGAAGGACGGGGCCTTCCGGGAAGACCTGTATTATCGGCTGAACGTCGTGAGCATCCTGCTCCCCACGTTGCGGGAGCGACGGGAGGACATCCCCCTGCTCATCCAGGCCTTCGTCGAAGAGTTCAACAGCAAGTACGCGAGGCAGATCCGGTCGGTGGACGAGGCGGCGCAGCAGATCCTCCTGGCCCACCCGTGGCCGGGAAACGTGCGCGAGCTCCGGAACACCATCGAGCGGGCCGTCATCACCTGCGAGACGGATCTCATCGCTCCCCGACATCTCCCCCCGGGCCTCGCCACGGAAGGGCGGGACGAGGCCGCGTCCGCGGTCACATTGCCGCTGGGAACCAGCGTCGAGGAAGCGGAGAAGACCCTCATCCTCAAGACCCTGGCGTCCGTCGGCAACAACAAGGCCCGGGCGGCCGAGATCCTGAAGATCAGCCTCAAGACCCTGCACAACAAGCTCCACCGGTACGGCGTCTAGAATGCGCGTCGGCCTGAGGGCGAAAGAGACCCTGGTCATCACCGCGCTCACCTTCCTGGTGGTGGCCACGACCACCCTGGTGCACTTTTCCCAGTTGACGCGCCTGACCGTCGAGGGGGTATTGCAGCAGGCCGACTTGATCGCCAAGCAGGTGTACGCGCAGAGCAGTCGCACCCTCTCGCGGGCCGCGGGGCGGAACCCGTGGGAGGCCCTCCGGCGGGACCCGGAACTGCGGGGTCTGCTGGAAGCGAGCATCGGCTACTCACCGCACCTGGTGTACGTCCTGCTCGCCGATCAAAACGGCCGAACGATCCTGCACGGGGAGCGTGGGAAGCAAGGCGGCACGGCGTCCGACCGGCCGGCGCTGCAGGATGTGCTGTCCCTGGATCCGTTTCGCCGCTTCTATGCCCTGTACCAGCCCGGGAACATCTACGAGGTCAGATTCCCCCTGAGCCTGGACGGGCGACCCTTCGGAAGCATCCGGCTCGGCGTTTCCACCAGCCTCTTGCGCAGGGAGCTGGCCGGCTCCCTGACACGCGGACTCGCCCTCGCCGGCGTGGCCCTGCCTGTGGCCTGGTTGGTCGCGATGGGCCTGGCGAACCTGACCCTGAAGCCCATCCGCCGCCTCACGCGGGAGATGGAACGACTCCGGCGCGGGGAATTCGAGGTGGGCGGCGACCTGGGCCAGGAGGACGAGTTCAAGGAGCTGGCCTCGCAGGTCCAGCTCCTGGGGCAGCAGCTCCAGTCGGATCGGCTGAAGGTCGTGGGGGAGAAGGCGCACCTGCAACAGGTCGTTGACCAGTTGGAGGATGGGCTCATCTTCTTCAACCAGGATCGCCGCATCCTCTTCTTGAACCGGGCTGCAGAGGTGGCGGTCGGACGACCGATGGAGCAGGCCCGGGGCGCTTCCCTGGAGGATCTTTTGCCGCCGTCCCATCCCCTCCGGTCGCTGGCGGAACGCAGCCTCGAGCAGGGCGCCGGGTTGCGCAATGCGACCATCAGCCTGACCCAGGATGGCGCCGCCAGGGAATTCCTGGTGTCGGCATTCTCCGTCTCGGATGACCAAAAGCAGATGGGGACCATGGTTCTCTTGAAAAACCTCGACTCGATCAAGACCCTGCAATCCCTGGTCAGCTACTCAGCCAAGCTCGCGGCCCTGGGACGCCTCACCTCCGGGGTGGCCCACGAGGTCAAGAACCCCCTGAATGCAATCGCGATCCATCTCGAGCTGCTGAAGGAGAGGCTGGGTGTTGCCTCGGACGAGGCGCAGCACAGCGTGGCCGTCATCGAGAGCCAGATCCGCCGGCTCGACCGGGTCGTCCAGGGATTCCTGAAGTTCATCCGCCCCCGGGAGCTCAACCTGAACCCGGTGGACCTGAACGGCCTCCTCCAGGGTCTCATCGCGCTCCTCGAGCCCGAATGGCAGCCGAAGGGCATCCGGTTCACGTTCCGGCCGGAGAGCGCCCTCCCCCTCATCACAGGCGATGAAGAGCTACTTCACCAGGCCTTCATGAACATCCTGCTGAATGCCTGCCAGGCGATGCCATCCGGCGGAACGATCCGCGTGACCACGACGCGGGAATCGCGGGACACGGCCAAGGTGAGCATCGCCGACGAGGGGGCGGGGATCCCGCCGGAGGACCTGGAAAAGATATTCCGGCTCTATTACACTACCAAGCCGGACGGCAGCGGAATCGGGCTGTCGCTGGTGTACCGGATCGTGCAGGAGCACGACGGAAGAATTGACGTGTCGTCCGAGGTGGGCCGGGGGACAACCATGACCGTGCGACTTCCCCTGGGCTGAGGGCCGCTGGGTGATGGGACGAGGAAACGTCAGCGTGGGATCATTGAAGTGGCTGGGTCATGCGTTCCTCATGGCGGTCGTCCTCGCGGGCTGCGCCGACCTGAAGCGTCTTGTGACCCCGTCTGCACCACCCGAGCCACCTGCTGTAAGGCGGGAACCCTCTCCACCACCTCTAGCCACTCCCCCTGCATCTCCTCCGGTGCTCTCCCCGCAGATTGGCCGCGGAGACGAGGACCGGCTGAGGCGGGAGGCCAACAGCAGAATTCAGAAGACCGAGCAGATCGTCGCGCAGATTGATCGGAAGCGGTTGGCGAAAGAGCAGCAGGAGACCTATTCGACCATCCAGAACTTCCTCAGCAACGCCAAGGAGGCCCTCGCGGCCCGGGATTTTCCCAGGGCCTCCAATCTCGCCGACAAGGCCCAGATCCTGGCGGAGGATCTCCTCCGTTCCGTCCGGTAATCCCAAACATTGCACCACCAAGACACCAAGGCACCACCGCCCTCCTATGGTCAAGGACTTCCAAGGATCAGACCAGGACAGTCCCATGCACGAGGTTCCTAGATGCCCTGTCCCGCAGAGGACAGCATTTCTGGGCTACCTCTCCTTGGTGTCTTGTCCCGCGTCTCGCGGGATTGGTGGTTGAACTGCAATGTCCGGGGTGACCGGGTCCCTTCTTCGTCATGGCCGGGTTGAGCCGCTGGTCAGAGCGTTCCCGCCTGTCGGGGGTCTCACGAGGAATGACATCCGGGACCGGACTCGGATTGACATTCGGGGAGGGATCCCCCAACCCCCTGTAAGATTTACGCGGCGCAACTTGTAAGTTTTACAAATCCCCCTGGGGACCAAAAGCCACGCGCCAGGAAAGCCCGCGGTCGAATCAGGTATAACCCATTGATATCTTTGAGTGTTTCCCAACCGGAAAGCGGGGGTTTCACCCCTGGCATGCGGGTTGCCCATCCCAGGGACCATGAACGCCCATGGAAGCAGTCCAACGCATGCCGCCTGCTCCGCGGTGTGGGAGTCAGCACCGGTGGAAAAAAGGATTCTGGTCGTGGACGATGACCTCCACAGCCGAGAGGGGCTCAGGGCCTCCCTTCAGGGTGAGGGGTACAGGGTGGAGACGGCCGCGGACAGCTGGCAGGCGATCAAGCAGATCAAAGAGTGTCGCTTCGACGTCGCCATTCTCGACCTGGACCTCCCTCCGGTTCATGGGGTCACGGTCAGTGGCTGGGATCTGGCGCGCATCTTCCGGGCCTACCACCCGGCGATCTCCATCATCGTCATCAGCGCGGAGGACCGGAATGCGGTGAGAGCGGAGGCGGAGCGGCTGAGGGTGTCGGAATGTCTCGAGAAACCCATCAATCCGACCCAGCTGAAGATGATCCTGCGGACGCTCCAGGCGCTCTCCGAGGGGCACTCGACCGGCGAATACAACTGAACCCAGACAGTGCATTTGAACCGCAAAGGACGCCGGTACCAACGGCCTCGCCGTTGGTGCGCAGAGAAACCCCCGGTATTTCCGGCCTTCACAAGTGAGCATACGAGAGTGGAG
>CAZNWB010000170.1:0-2279 GCA_964576535.1 uncultured bacterium
GGAACATCGTCTCGATCTGGTCCGCCGACAGCATCCCCTTGTAGATAAGCGTGTTGGAGGACAGACTGGGCAGGTAGAACCGCTTCCGCAAGGGCAGATCCGTCCCCCAGACGGCGTGCTCCACCCGCTTGCGGATCACGTAGAGCCTCCGCTCGAAGGCCTGATCGTCGGTGATGGCAGGGTTTCGCCCGATGAAGATCTGCTTGAAGGTGGGCTCCACGGCCTTCGCGCTGGGACCGACGGGCGAGTCGTCCGTCGGCACGTCCCGCCAGCCGAGGAGGGTCTGCCCCTCCTCCCGGATGATCTCTTCAAAGATCGCCTGGCAGCGCGCCGCCTGGACCGGGTCGGTGGGGAGGAAGACCAGCCCCGCGCCGTACCACTTGGAAGCGGGGAGCGCGATCCCGATCCTGTCGCACTCCCGGGCGAGGAATGCGTGGGGCATCTGGATCAGGATGCCTGCCCCATCGCCCGTGTTCACCTCGCACCCACACGCGCCGCGATGGAGGAGGTTCTTGAGGACGGTGAGCGCTTGGGTGACGATCTGGTGGGACTTGCGCCCCCTGATGTCCACCACAAAGCCCACCCCGCAACTGTCGTGCTCGAACTGGGGATCGTACAGGCCTTGCCGCTCGGGCATCTCCGGCGGGACCGTTAACCCTTCCCTGTCGCTCACGCGCACCCCCCCCACCATGGCTGCCCGGGCCCCTCGGGTGCCGGGCAGGCTCCTCCCATCAAGTTGCGGTAGGCTACTCCAGTGTCAAGCATTAGTAAAGCGGAAATAAAAATATACTTTACATTAGAATTGCTAATGACATAAACTTTGGCCCATGACCCTCGAAATGCTGAAACTCTACTGCGACATCGTCCGGCTCCATAGCTTTTCCCAGGGGGCCGGGGCCAACCAGGTTTCCCAGTCCGCCGCGAGTCAGGCCATCCAGCAGCTCGAGACCGAGCTGGACGTCCTGCTCATCGACCGGAGCAAGCGCCCCTTCATGGTCACGCCCGAAGGGCGGGGCTTCTACGAGGGGTGTCTGGACCTGTTGCAGAGATTTGAGAAGGTCCGCGCCCAGATCGCATCCACGCGGACCCAGATCACGGGGAGCGTCCGGGTGGCCGCCATCTACTCGGTGGGTATTCACATCATGAGCGATCACATGCAGCGCTTCATGTCGCTCCATCCCCAGGCCAAGGTCCGCCTGGAATACCTGCACCCCCACAGGGTCGTCGAGGCGGTGCTCACCGACGAGGCGGACTTGGGGATCCTCTCCTACCCGCCGGCCAATCGCTCGTTGACCCTCCTCCCCTGGCGATCAGAGGCCATGGTTTTTGTCTGTCACCCAACCCATCGCCTGGCGCGGCGCAAGCTCATCGCCCCCGCCGACCTCAACGGCGAGAACTTCGTCGCCTTCGATGCGGACCTCCAGATCCGCAAGGCCATCGACCGGTATCTGCGCCAGCACGAGGCTCGGGTCAACGCGGTCATGGAATTCGACAACATCGAGACCATCAAGCAGGCCATCGCCATCGGCGCCGGCGTGAGCATCCTCCCCAGGCCGACCATTCTCAAGGAAGTGGGGAACCGCAGCCTGGCGGCCGCCCCATTGGCGAAGGCGGAACTGACCCGACCCCTCGGGATCATCCATCGCCGGGGGAAGATTCTCACCCCCACCATCGCGCGGTTTCTGGACCTGCTTCGACAGGCGGGCGAGCAGCCGCGTCCCGCCTGACCCGAGAAAACCAATCGCCATCGGGCGGGAATCGGGCAACTTGGCAATTTGGCAATCTGGGGTTCCTGGTTGCCAGATTGCCAGGTGAAAGCCGTGGCGCACCAACGGTGAAGCCGTTGGTACCGGCGGTTCAATGGTTTTTCGGGATGGGCACTATTTTCCGGCAAGCTTCAGGATGGCCTTCCGTATGGTGGGTGGGACCGGCATGACGGACAGGCGAGGGAGTCGCACCAACTCGAAGGTCCGGAAGGCCCGTTGTGACTTGATGGCCTCCAGCCGGATGGGCCGCGGGAGTTCGCGGACGGGCGCGACATCCACCACGGCGAGCTTCGGATCGTTCTTCGCGGGATCGGGATACGGGTCGCTGGCGGCTTTGGCGAGGCCCACGATCGCCCGCACGTTACCGGTGTGGTAGATCAGGAGGTCATCGCCTTTCCGGATGGCGCGCAGGTGCTTCAGGGCCAACGGATTGGTGACCCCGTCCCAGATGGTCTTCCCCTCGCGAACCAAATCCTCGAAGGCATACTCCGCGGGTTCAGTCTTCAGCAACCA
>CAZNWB010000170.1:2379-4882 GCA_964576535.1 uncultured bacterium
TCATTCCCGCTCGGGCCCCGGCAGGGCGTAGCTGCAGGTGGCGTGGGCGATCAACCGGTCCCCCCCGTTGGCCATGTGCACGTGCACCTCTCCATAGGCGATTCGCCTTCCCAGCTTGAGAATCCGGGCCGTCGCCAACACATCCCCGCCGACCGCCGGTCGCAGGAAGTTCATCTTCAGCTCGCTGGTCACCGCCATGGCCTTCAGGCCGATCTGGCCGAGGATCGCCATGTACAGGGCCGCATCCGCCAGGCTCATCAGGCCACCGCCGAAGAGGTAGCCCCCGGGCCGCAGCCACCTGGGGTCCTGTTTCCACCGCGCCACGGCATACCCTGGCCGCACTTCCTCGCACTCGATTCCCAGCGCGCTGACGAAGGGAACCTGCGACTCGAGAAACCTGGACATCTCCGCTCGCGTGAGACCACCGTCCATTGTTCCCCTCCCCCTTTACATTCATGGGTGGGTCCGATATTGTCCCCGCCGCACCGGCCGGTCACAATATCGAGGTCCTCGTCCTCATGTCAAGGGCCAGCCCAACGGGCGAGGACCTCCCCGGAAATGCCGAGCATGTGGATATCGTCCCAAGTCCTCGCCCTCGTCCTCCTCTCGGCGGGCCTCCACGCGACCTGGAACCTGCTGGTCAAGCGCGGAGAGGACACGCTCATCGCGATCTGGTTGACTGCCCTCGTCGCGCCCGTCGTCCTCTGGCCGTTGCTCTTCCTGACCGGGCTCCCTCCGCCTCCGGCATGGCCGATGCTCCTTGCCAGCGGGATCATCCATGCAGCCTACAACGTGGCCCTGGCCACCGCCTACGAGCACGGCGATCTTTCCGTCGTCTATCCGGTGGCCCGGGGCCTGGCCCCTCTCCTGGTTGGCGTGGGCGCCCCGCTCATCCTGGGCGAGTCCCTCTCGCCCGTTGCCATGGCCGCGATCGTCCTGGTGGGGGGCGGCGTCGCCTGGCTGGGGCTCTCCGCCTGGCGGACTCGCGCCAGCGCCGCGGGGCTTTTGTGGGCCGGGATCACCGCCGTTTTGATCGCCACCTACTCGATCGTGGACAAGGTAGGCGTCATGCGGTCCAATCCCCTGGCGTATGCTGTGACCCTGTTCGGGTGGGAGGCCTTCTTCGTCACGCCCTATGTCCTCTTCCGTCGGGACTCACGGAAAATCCGGACGATTTGGCAGGGGAACAGGGCCCCCTTGGTGTGGAGCGGCCTGCTCGCCCTGGCGGCCTATCTCCTGGTGCTCATCGCCATGCGCCTCACCCAGGTGACCTATGTTGCCGCCCTGCGGGAGAGTTCGGTGATTCTCGGGGCGATCCTGGGCTGGCGGGTGCTGGGGGATCCCCTCGGGGGGCAGCGGGTCTCGGCATCGGCCGTCGTCGCGGTCGGCCTCATCCTGCTCGCCCTGGTGATGCATCGGTGAGGCTCGGCACCCATCCGGTCAATGATCGCGGAGAGTGTCCACGGCTTCCCGCACCACGGCGAGGTTGGACTCGGGGACTTGGAGGTCCAGGACACAGCCGGGACCGAGGATGAGACGGCGGCCTCCGCACTGACGCACGGCGTCCTGCGCCTGGGCGCGGATCTCCTCGGTGGTGCCGTGGATCAGCACTGCCCGCTCATCCAGGCCACCCACCAAAGCCTGGGACACCTGCCGCAGAGCCTGGGCGAGCGTCGGGGTCGTCCGCCGGTCATGCCAGTTGAGGGCATGCACGGGATACCGGGAGGCGAGCGACGCCAGGTAGGGCTGCTCCCCGTGCAGGTGAAAGAGGACGATAGCTTGCCGGGCGCTCAGGGCTTCCAGGACGCGCTGGTCGTAGGGTTCGGCGAACATCCCATGCTCCTCCGGCGACAGGACCTCGGGCGTCGCTGCCTGACTCGCGAAGAACACGCCGTCGGCGCCGGCCTCCAGACAGGCCAGGGCATACGCCTGCACCGTCCTGGCAATGATGCCAAGGGCCGTGTGCAGCCGTTGCGGGTCCCGGCGCATCGTCTGGCTCACCAGCCCCGGTCCCGCCAACTTCCGGGCCACGGTGAAGGGGGAAAAGATCGTCTGCAGAACCGGCGCATCGTCGGTTCGGCCCGCACAGATGGCCTGGAGACAGGCCATCTCTCTCCCCAGGGCCCCGGCGCCCGGATCCAGGGGGCGTAAGCCCTCCCAATCCTCGAGGTGGCGCACGCCATGCCGGACGCACGTTCGGGCCCCGGTTGATCCGCCCTGGTAGGCCGTCTCGCAGCCCCAGTCCTCGACACAGTACACACCGTTAGGCATGACCTTCACGAAGTCGAGGTCGAAGCGCCTGTGGAACTCCAGCAGGGCGGTGGCAAGGCGCCCGGGGTCCAGGTCCAGGTCCGGAAAATGCCGCCAGAAGCTGACGGGGACCCGGTCCACGGGCCGCCCGGCCAGCGCCGCCTGCACCCGCTCTCGTTTGGTCATCCGCGACGAATTTCTCACCACCAAGTGGTCATGACCGCTCACGGTCACCACAACGGATGAAAATCCC
>CAZNWB010000171.1:0-4868 GCA_964576535.1 uncultured bacterium
AAAGGAGCGGACCGTGGATATCCGGGTCGTCGTCGGGGATGTGGCGAAGTTCCGGGGCGATGCCCTGGTCGTGAATTTGTTCGAGGGGGTCAAGACACCGGATGGGGCTACGGCGGCCGTGGACGGGGCGTTGTCCGGGGCGATCCGCAAGCTGATCCAGGGGGGCGAGGCGACCGGGAAGTGGGGAGAGCAGACCCTGCTGCACACCCTGGGAAAGCTTCCCGTCGAGCGCATCCTGGTCGTGGGCCTGGGAAAGAAAGAGGAGTTCACCTTGGACCGGGTGCGGAGCGTCTCGGCCGAGGCGGCCAGGCGCCTGCGGAAGATCGGCGCGAGGCGGATCGGGACCATCGTCCATGGGGCGGGCATCCAGACGGGTACTCGGGGGTTTAATGCCGCCGAGGCCACCCGGGCCCTGGTCGAGGGAGCGCTGCTCGGCCTGTACCGGTTCACGCGGTACAAGCCGGAGAACGAGAACGACAAGAAGCAGGTCGAGTCTCTCACAATCGTCGAGCGGGACCGCGAGAAGCTGCGCGCCATCGGCGAAGCGGTTCGCCGCGGGCGGATCCTGGCCGAGGCCACGAACGCGGCCCGGGACCTGGTGAACGAGCCCGGCAACACCCTCACCCCGACGGAGCTGGCCCGCCGCGCGCGGGCCATGGCCCGCGGGGCCCACATCCGGTGCCGTGTGCTGGGCCCGCGTGAGCTGCGCCGGCTGGGGGCCAGGGCCCTCCTGGGCGTGGCCCGGGGGAGCCAGGAGCCACCGCGGCTCATCGTCCTCGACTACCGTGGGGGCCGGCGGGGCGGGCCCCACCTGGGCCTTGTGGGCAAGGGGATTACCTTCGACTCCGGCGGCATCTCCATCAAGCCGGCCGAAAACATGGAGGCGATGAAGGGGGACATGGCCGGGGCGGCCGCAGTCCTTGGCGCCACGCGGGCCATCGCCCTCCTTCACCTGCCCATCCACGTGACGGCCATCATCCCCGCGACGGAGAATCTCCCCAGCGGCACGGCGCTCAAGCCCGGGGACATCATCCGAGCCATGAGCGGAAAGACCATCGAGGTGATCAACACCGATGCGGAGGGGCGGCTGGTCCTGGCCGACGCGCTGCACTACGCCCGGGGCCGCAAGGTGAGTCACCTGGTGGATGTGGCGACCCTCACCGGGGCCTGTGTCGTGGCGCTGGGAACCATCAACAGCGGCGCCTTCACGAACAACCAGGCGCTCCTGGACACCGTGGTCGCGGCGGGGAAGGCCGCGGGGGAAAAGATCTGGCCCCTGCCCATGGATGCCGAGTACGACGAGCTGATCAAGAGCGACGTCGCCGAGATCAAGAACACGGGCGGCCGGAAGGGTGGGGCGATCACCGGGGCCAAGTTCCTTCAGAATTTTGTGGGGGACACGCCCTGGGTGCACCTGGACATCGCCGGGACGTTCGAGACGGACAAGGAAAAGGGCTACCTGACGAAGGGCGGTACGGGGGTGATGGTCCGGACCCTCGTGAACCTGGCCGTCGAGCTGCTTCCGCACTAGGCAGGCTGGCAATCAGGCAACCTGGCAACTAGGCAATCAGGCAAGAGAACTACCTCAGGTTCCAGATTGCCAGATTGCCAAATTGCCAAGTTGCCTGGCCGCATTAGACGACGACGCAGGTGATCGTCTTCCCGACGCCATCCACCGCCTGGATTTTCGACATCACCAGCCGGCCGATGTCTCCCGGGTCCTTGGCCTCGACGAAGGCGATGATGTCGTAGGGTCCGGTGATCAGATGGGCCGACTTGACGCCGACGATCTTGGCGATCTTTCCCCGGGCCGTGAGGGCCTTTTTGGGTTGGGCCTCGATGAGGACGTAGGCGTTGGCCATGACTTCCGCCTCCTGACAAGTCCGTGGTTGAGGTGTGCGCGGGGCCGCGCCCAATCACGATAGCCAAGACCCGGGAATCGCGCAAGACAAAAACCATTGACAGTCTCCGGCCGACTGGAGTACTCAACCGCAGGGCGGGGAGGACAGGAGCGCGTGGTGGATCCACGATGCACGCAGACGTGCGAGGCGGTCTTCCTCGCCGCGGAGTTACGGATCGCGGAACTCAGCGTATCCACGGCCTTCCTGTACCCCGATCAGGCGTTTCGCGGCCGGTGTCTGCTGACCCTGCGGGAGCATTACACCGAGCTGTTCCAGCTGACCCCGGCGGTGCGGACCGCGCTGATGGAGGATGTCTCCCGAATCGCAGAGGCGTTGTTCCGGGCGCTGAACCCGATCAAGATGAACTACGACCTGCTCGGGAACCTCGTCCCCCACATCCACTGGCATGTCATCCCTCGGTTCCGCGAGGACGGCATGTATCCCAAGCCGACCTGGGCCGGTCAGCCGGCGCCAATAACCCTGGCTGCAACGGAGCGGGATGCCCTGATTGCGAGGATCCGGCAGGACCTCCGTTGAGCCGGGCGTCCGACCCTCACCCGCCCCCTCCTGGATCACTGGTGTACACGAAACCATTCGTCCTCGCAGCCCTGGCCAACTTCCTGTTCTTCAGCAACCTGAATGTCTACACTCTGCTTCCCCTGTACATTCAGGCCCTCGGCGGTCGGGAGGGTCAGATCGGCACCATCATGGCCATGTTCAGTGTGGCCGCCCTGCTGTGCCAGGCCGGCATGGGCCCGCTGCTGGACCGGTGGGGTCGGAAACCCTTCATCCTCCTGGCGGCGATCACCTCGACGATCGTATCCCTGGCCTTTGTCGGCTCCACCGAACTGGGGTGGCATTTCTATCTGCTCCGGTTCCTGCAGGGGAGCGCGTTCTCCCTCTTCTTGACCAGCAACCTGACCCTGATCGCGGACCTCGCGCCGCCCAGCCGCCGGGCGGAGGCGGTGGGGATCTTCGGTGTCTCGGGGCTGGTGACGATCGCGCTGGCGCCGGCCCTCGGCGAGATCATCCTGCAGGTGTGGGGGTTCCGCACCCTGTTTGCGGTGAGCCTGCTGGTGGCCCTGGCGACGCTGGGCGTGTGCCTGGCGACGGTGGTCCCCCCGCCCGAGCCTTCCAGAGAGCCGCTCGGCTTGCGGCCGGGTTTCTGGCGAACGTTTACGCCCGTCCTCACATCGGCGTTTCAGTTCGGCCTGGCCAACTCGATAGTCTTCGTGTTCCTGCCGCCCTTCGCGAGTCAGGCCGGCATTCCCCGGATCGGCCCCTTTTATGTGGTCTACACGGCCATGGCCATTGCCGTGCGGTTCCTGGGAGGCCGCCTGGCCGATCGCTTCGGCCGGTGGCAGGTGATCCTTCCATCCCTGGCTGGTCTCGCCACGGGCGTCCTCCTGTTCAGCCTCCTCCATTCCACCTGGCTCCTGCTCCTGATCGCCCTCGTGAACGGGACGTCCCACGGATTCATCTATCCCGCGACGAGTGCCTTGGCCTTTGACCGCGCGCCCAACGGGGCGCGCGGTCGGGCGCTCTCCGCCTACAACATGGCCGCCCTCACGGGTGGGGCCGTCGGGGCCATCGGATTCGGTTGGCTGGCGCAACACGCAGGCTACCGCCCGGCGTTCGTGACGGCCGGCCTCCTTCTCGCGCTGGGAACGGTGATCTTCTGGCGGAAACGATAGAGTCGCGGCGGCGGCCGGGAGGTCTCCGGACGAATCGACTCCGCCAGCGAAGCCCCAGGATGCCCGGACGCAATCGGGATGGAAACAGTGGTCTTGCGCCCTGGCCGGTGTTCTGTTAGCCTCGCGCCGGCCAAAATCCTGGCGGCCGTGCGGATGCTTGCATCATGGACCAGCCACAGACCCCCGTGGCGGCCGAGGCGCTGAAGCACCTCGACGCCCTCTACAATCTGGCCCGCTGGCTCACCCACGATCCGGTGGAGGCAGAGGACCTGCTCCAGGAGACCTACCTGCGCGCTCTCCGGGGGGCGCATCTATTCCAGCCCGGAACTAATCTTCGTGCCTGGTTGTTTCAGATACTGAGGAATACGTTCTTTACCCAGTACAAGCGCAAGGGGCGGGAGCCGGACGTGTTGGATCCAGGGGTGCTGGACGCATTGCCCACCGCGGGCGGGGCAACCGGTGCGGGTGAACCGCTGGCCGGCCCGCGGGACGGGACGGCCGGGCTCGACCTCACGGCCGCCCTGAACCAGCTGCCCGAGGACTATCGGTCCGTCGTCCTCCTGGCGGATCTCGAGGACTTCAGCATGGTGGAGATTGCCAGGATCATGGACTGTCCCGTGGGGACGGTGAAGTCCCGTCTCTTCCGCGCGCGAGTGATCCTGAAGGGGTTGCTGCGCGATTACCGGCGGTAGGCCGGCCCGGGTTTTTTGAATGGACTGTACTGAGGCTCGCGAACATCTCGCCGATCTGAACCGGGGGCAGCTCGGTGCCGACCTCACCGAGGCGGTCCGCGGTCACGTGGGGCAGTGCGCCTCGTGTCGTGCCGCTCTGGAGACGGACGCCGAGCTCCGCAGCCTGATCCGCGCCCAGACCCCTCGGTACACGGCGCCGCCCGTCCTGCGCGCCCGGATCGAGGCGTTGGTCGCCCAGCCCGCGGGGGGCGGATGGGCAGGATGGTGGCGCTGGCTGCGTCTGCATCCCTGGCCGGCGGGTTACGTGGCGGCGGCGGTGTGCATCCTTCTCTTGGTCTGGGGAGGCTATCTCTGGATGGCGAAGGATCCAGTCTCGGTGCTGACAGCCCAGGCGGTAGCGGAGCACGTCGAGTATACGAAAGAAGTGAAACCTCGGCCGGCTCCCGATCCTGCGGCACTCCTGCGGGAGCTTCGATCGCAGGTCGAATTTCCATTCGAACCCGTCTTCCAGGGTGACCCGCAGGTCCAACTGGTCGCGGCCCTGGCGGGCGAGCTTTCTGGGAGGCGGGCGGCGACATTCA
>CAZNWB010000172.1:0-4840 GCA_964576535.1 uncultured bacterium
GCCTCGGAGAAGGAGCAGAAGATGATCCCCAGCTCGGCCAGCTTCTCCTTGAAGGTGGTCGCCACCGAAACACTGTCGAAGACCGCATCGACCGCGACGCCGGTGAGCTGCTTTTGTTCTGACAGGGGAATACCCAGCTTTTCGAATGTGGCGAGCAACTCCGGGTCCACCTCATCCAGGCTGTTCAGGGTCTTCTTGGGCTTCGGCGCCGAGTAATAGACCATGTCCTGGTAGTCGATGGGCCCATAGTGAATGTTCGCCCACTTCGGCTCCCCCTCCGACTTCCCCATCTTCTCCCAGTGCCGGTAGGCCTTCAGTCGCCATTCCAGCATGAAGGACGGCTCGTTCTTCTTTTCGGAGATCAGGCGGACAATGTCCTCGTTGAGCCCGCGAGGCACCGCGTCGGCCTCGATCTCCGTAACGAACCCGTACTTGTATTCGCGGTTTGCGAGGTCCTGGATCGTGCGCGTTGCAGTCGTCATGCTGTCTCCTTTGTTCGCCGGCGCGGCTCGGGCCCTGGCACGCGCACCGGGTAACCGATCAGGCTCTGCCTCGTCTGGAAGCCCCCCTCTTGCCGTTCCAACTTGTTCGGCCTCCGGTCGCCTCCCCCAGGCATAGCCGGTGCCTCGCCAACGGGCGCGTGCCACGCGAGCCAGTAAGTTGGAACGGCACTAACCTCCCCTCGTATGCATCTCAAGATGAGGGTCGCTTCGGAGTGCATCTATGAGGATGAAGGCTCCTCTGGAACCCAGCCTGTTTCGCTCTTCGGCCCCGCGATCCTTCCGTCGGGTCCACCCGGACACAATGATGGACTTCAGCTCCTCCCGGGAGGCGCCCGCCCGGAGGGGTTGTCTCAAATTGATCCCCTCTGTCGCGTAGAGGCACAGGTACCACATGCCGTCCGCGGTGAGCCGCGCCCTGTCGCAGGAACTGCAGAACGGGGTTGTCGTTGAGGCGATAATGCCAAATGTCGTCCCGTCTGGCAAGAGAAACCGCTCCGCCGGCGCCGAGCTCTCCCCAACCACTGCCCGCACTGGCCCATACCGTTGCCTCAACAGCTCAAGCAGGGCCGCGCGGGAGAAGACCTGGTCCAGCGACCACTGTGTCGCCCCCCCGACGTCCATGTATTCGATGAACCGCACCTCCGCCCCAACCCGTTTTCCGTATTCCAGGAGATCGACGATTTCATCATCGTTGCACCCTCGCATGACGACGGTGTCGATCTTCAACCCCTTGAAGCCTACCTGGACGGCTGCGTTGATCCCTCGGAGCACTGCTGCGTGCGCATCTCTTCTCGTCAGCTTCATGAAGCGGTCCGGCCTCAGGCTGTCCAGGCTGACGGTCACCCGGTGCAGGCCCGCATCGTGGAGCTCCTGGGCATGCGCTGCCAACAAGACGCCATTCGTCGTCATGGCCAGATCCTGCACGCGCGGGTTCCGCGCCAGCATTCCCACCAGGTCATTCAGTCCCCTGCGCAACAGCGGCTCGCCACCGGTGAGGCGGACCCTGTCCACACCCAGCTCGGTGAAGAAATCGACCAGTTCGTGAATCTCTTCAAAGGTCAGGAGGTCCTTCCGGGCAAGCCACACGTACTCCTCTTCCGGCATGCAGTACTGACAGCGCAGGTTGCACCGATCCGTGACGGAGACGCGCAGGCTGCGCAGGGGCCGGTCGAAGGTGTCACGGATCAGCTCCCCTTCCCCCGCAGATGACAGCCCAGGCTTCCCCGGTGAGGAGGCAACTGTCAGCATGTGCATCGAAAGCCACCCCTCGGCCCGGTGCGCCCCGAGGCGATCGGGTCCGACACCGTCAGCGTCCCGGACAGGAGGCCCTCCCTTCCCCCGGCCCAGAACTCGTTCCCGCTCACTAGGCGGTCACGTTCTGCACCCACTCCCGCTCCTCTCCTTACGGCCTAGCGCAGCACCACCACCGGTACCTTCTGCAGGCCACCGGCGGCGGCATTGGCGACGCTGATCTGCGCGGCCAGGCGGCCCGCGATCTCGTGAAAGGCCCGGGCGGCGGGTGAGTCCTCGGATTCCAGCGCCACCGGCCTCCCCTCATCGCTCTGGACCCGAATGGTGGCATCCAGGGGCACCTCGCCCAGGAAGGGAATCTCGGTCTTTTCGCTGGCCTCCCGCGCCCCCCCGTGGCCGAAGATGTCCTCCCGCTGGCCGCAATGCGAACAGGTGTGGTGGCTCATGTTCTCGATGATACCCAGGATGGGCACCTTGAGCTTGTTGAACATGAGGATGGCCTTGGCGGCCACCTCCAGGGCCAGGTCCTGCGGGGTGGAGACGATCACAGCACCGGTGAGGGCAATGGATTGGCACAGGCTCAACTGGATGTCGCCCGTGCCCGGCGGCAGATCCATCACCAGGTAGTCCAGCTCCCCCCACTCCACGCGCCCCAGGAACTCCTGAATCATCTTGTGCAACATCGGGCCGCGCCAGATCACCGCTTCATTTTTTGGCAGGAGGAACCCCATGGACATGATCTTCACGCCGTACGGTAGTGGCGGAATCACCTTCCCGTCCTCCGTATGCTGCAGGGCGCCCGCCACCCCCATGAGCTTGGGGATGCACGGGCCGTACACGTCCGCATCCATGAGGCCGACCCTGGCCCCTGTTCGGCTCAGCGAGACCGCCAGGTTCGCCGCCACCGTGGACTTGCCGACGCCGCCCTTCCCGCTGGCCACCGCCACCGTGTTGAGGACCCCGGGGAGGTACCCCGATTGCGAGTCCCGGGAGGTGGTCACGCGGGAGGTCATCGTGACCTCCACCTCGTCCACCCCCGGGAGGGCCGCCACCGCCTGGCGAGCGCCGTCCTCCATTTGCTTTCGCACCGGACACGCCGGGGTCGTCAGCTCGATTGTGAAGGCGACGCGCCCGCCGGCAACCTTCAGATCCTTGATGAAGCCGAGGGACACGATGTCCCGGTGCAGATCCGGATCCTGGATCGTCCCCAACGCCCGCAGCACCACCTGTTCCGTAACCATGCTCGTTCCCTTCGCCCCTACCATTCCAGCTTGGCCACATCCCGCTCGAAGAAGGCCCCGACGAGCCAGTCCAGGGCGACCCGAATCCGGTTCTTCCATCCGATCAGCCTCGTCAGGAACACCGAGCGCCACAGGAGCCATGCGAGGAGACCCGAGAAGGCCAGACCGGCGATCTCCCCCACGCCGTCGCCGACGCCCAGTGAGACCAGGTCCCCCCGATGCCGGTAGGCAAAGGGTTCCTTGGCCTGGCCCCGAAGGTCCCGGGCGATATTGTGAGCGACGGAGCGGGCCTGCTGCACCGCCACCTGCGCCGTGGGGGGCAGGGCATCCTGAAGCCGCGGGTCCCAGCAGTGGACGGCATCCCCGATGGCGAAGACGCCGGGAAACGGCGGGATCTCCAGGTGCTCGTTCACGAGGACCCGCCCCAGCTTGTCCTGCTCCACCGGCAGCGCCTCCACCACGGGATTGGCCTTGACCCCGGCTGTCCAGATCAGGGTGTCCGTGGCCAGCTTCTCGCCATCCTGGAACTCGACCAACCCGTCCCCCACGCCGACCACCGGCGCGTGCAACCGGACCTCGATCCCCTTTTCCCGAAGCTTGGTCAGGCCCAAGGCGGCCAACTGATCACTCACGCACGGGATGATCCGCCCCGTGGCCTCGGCCAGGACGATGCGAACCTCCCCGGCGGCCAGCCGCGGGTAATGCCGGACCAGGGTCCTCCGGGCCAGGTCGTGAAGCTCGGTCGCCAGCTCCACGCCCGTGCAGCCGGCCCCCACCAGGATGAAGGTGAGCAGTCGGCGGCGGCGTTCCGGATCCCTTTCATCCACGGCCTGCTCGAACATCTCCAGGATGTGATTCCGGAGCCTCACGGCGTCCGGGAGGGTCTTGAAGGCAAAGGTCCGTTCCGCCGCGCCCCGCACGCCGTAGTAGTTCGTCGTGCTCCCCAGGGCGATCACCAGATACTCGTACCCGATCTCGTCCCGATCTGTGGCGATCGTCCTCGCGTTCAGATCAATGGCGCGCACCTGACGCCGCTCGAAGGTGAACCGGGTCCGGCGTCCGAGGCCGCGGATGGGCCAGACCACGTGTCGCGGCTCGACGCTGCCGGAGGTGACCTCGTGAAGCATGGGCGAGAACAGG
The DNA here is from genome assembly GCA_964576535.1 of uncultured bacterium. Lineage (GTDB taxonomy): Bacteria > Methylomirabilota > Methylomirabilia > Methylomirabilales > 2-02-FULL-66-22 > 2-02-FULL-66-22. Next base: position 4,136 of record CAZNWB010000172.1, read on the forward strand.
TGGAAGTTGTGGGCGTCCAGCAGGAGGACCTCGGCTCCCGGCTCTCGGCGCAACCTTCTCGCCAGCTCCAGCGCCGTGGTGAGACCCCCGAAGCCCGCGCCCAGAATGACGATCCGGCGCCGCATCATCGTGACCTCACGCCCACCGGGAGACCAAGACCCTCCCGCAGGCCGATCGCTGCCAAGGTGACCGAGAGGGCCTGGGCCCCAATGTCAGGACCCGACGGCAGCGTTGTATACGACACCCCTCGCTGGGAGATGGCCCTCGCGTCCTCTTGCGGCGTCGTGGAGACCACCGCGATGGGCAGTCTGGGGGCCAGCACCCGGGCGGCGGCGATCATCAGCAGGCCGTTCAGGCCAGGGGTCTGCATGTCCAGAATCAGGAGATCGACGTTCACCACCTTGACCGTCCCGAGGACCTCCAGCCCGGATTCGCAAACCGTCAGGCGGAACCGCCCGGGTTCAAACGCCTGGGCGGCGGCGTCCAGGAGAACCGGATTCTTCGAGCAGACGATGATGTGTGCGTCCATCTCCCAACCGTTGTGGGGCGCATGCCCGTTCTCGGGCTGTCCCGGGGTATTTGCCAAGGCAAGGCTCGTACCAGCCTGGTGAGAAGAAAAACTTCCGCCGGTGTACTGAGCTAACCAACGGAAAACAGAGGGAGACACCTGCCGAAGCGGGAGACCAGCGGACACGAGGCCATACC
>CAZNWB010000173.1:0-4628 GCA_964576535.1 uncultured bacterium
ATGGCCCCTTCCCGGAGCTTGCGCAGAAGATTCAAGTCGAACAGTACAAGATGGTAAAAACATCCCTTGGCCACGACTATTTTTTGAAGAACGACCACCCGCGACTCCGTGCAGCACGCGGAATGATCTTTCTGAAAGAAATGAACCTTGCCGAGTTCTACCAGAAGGTGCGGGAGCTTAAGAAGAGGACAGAGGATAAGAGTTGAGTGTCTGAAGACTTCATAGAGTCGGAGAGTTCCTGGAGTTTGGATTGATGATGGAGTTGAAGCGGAAAGAACATAGAAAAATCAAAAGCCCCCGGTGAAATGCCGAGGGCTTTTGTGTTCTGTTTCTGTTCGCAGGGGCGAAAATCGTTCTCGTCCTTGCAAGTGTAACCGTTACTTCAACAGCAACAGCTTTTTGAGGCTGGTGAATTTCTCGCCGCCATCCACGCCTTTGGCCTCGATGCGGTAGAAGTAAGTACCGCTGGCAACCTGAGAGCCGAACGCGTTCCTGCCATGCCATTCAACACTGAAGTATCCCGCATCCTTCACCTCATCGACCAGGGTTATAACCTGCTGTCCGAGGATATTGTATATCTTCAACGAGACAGAAGATTGAATCGGAAGGCTGTAACGGATGACCGTACTCGGGTTAAATGGGTTCGGATAATTCTGCTGCAATGCAAAGCTCTGCGGTACACCCGTTCCCTGATCATCCACTCCTGTTGTTCTCTTCATGAGTGTCACTGTAAATGTGTCACGGGATGCGACAGGTGTTGGGTTCACATCTTTCGCGAGAACAGTCCAGCGAAGCACCAGAGAATCAGCAGCGCCTAACGCAGCGAGTATTGTTGCGCCGGTCAAGGTTTTCACGGTGTCGGCCCCGCTGCTGTTCGAAAGTGATGCAGGAATGGTTGTAGTCACAGGCTTGAACTGGTAGATCAGCGCGTCATTATTGAAATCAACAGCGCGGCGCCAGGTAAAGTTGTAGCTGCCCGTGGAATCGATTGTCAACGACGACGCGTTTATCGGCGTCAACAAATTGAAGTTGGCGAGCGGCGGAGTGTTGATCGGCACAAAGTCCGAGACAAAGAACGGAGTAATCTGGTATCCGTCCGTATGAACGGTCGTCGAGGATGTAAACTGGGTGCCAATGCCCGACAACCGGACGGGCCAGGTTGGATAGGGGCTGCCATCGACTTCCGTATCGTTATCGATGCGGAGGATAGTAGTATCCTGACCATTCCAAATATTCAAGTTTACGCTCGCCGCACCTGCTGCAGGCCATTGCGCAGAGGTGAAGCCGGCAGGGTGGGCAACATTAAATTGTATCAGACGGCTCTCGTATGTTTCAGGATCGGCCTTGTACTGACCGATGGTGAGAGGAATTGGAGTGAGTACGTTGCCCGTATCAAGAACAGTTATGTCCGTGGCAAGGTTAGCGGGACTGATCTCCGTTGTACCCCTGAAGTACGCGATCGCGCCAATTACTTGCACGCGATAGCCGGGACGAAGAACCGGAGCTCCGGCAGTACCAAATTGGAAGAGATGTATTCCGGCATTTGCATCTTGCATGAAGTAGCCGAGATTCGTCGTCTGGACATTTGTAGAATTGATGGTACCGATGACCTTTACCGTATCGCCAAGTCGATCCGGCCTGCGGTCACCGTTCCCGTCAAAGCGAGCTTCGGAAATCAACAGCAGTGTTGGTGCAACACCAGGCGAGCTAACAGACACTTGATCAAACGAAGTGTACGTGTACGAATTCGGTCCGCTCGGGGGCGAAACAAGCACGACTTGCTCGTTCGAGTTTTCAAAATAAATGATATTGCCGAGAGCATCCGTTGCCAATGCACCGCGCGTAACAGAAGTGTTGTTGTCCGGATCAAGCCACGCTACTGAACGGGTTGGGGAGGAAGTTTCCAACGTTGTGTAGGCGTAGATTGCGCTCGGAAATGTATTGGGAACCGCAAGGTCGGTGTTCATATAGAGAATATCATCTGAGGCTGCCGTTGTCGCACCGTCCCAGAGAGCCAGCGTCACCGGATCGCCGTCTGGAATGCGGGACGTCCAAACAGTATCAGCAATTGTTTTCGGCAATGAACCCGTCGCGAGATTCCATTTGAACAAACCTCGCCCGAATCGCGCAGTCGCCGAATCTACCCTGTAATCCACATACAACGAGCTATCCTGCCCCACTTTCACGTCCCAGAAATTCATGACGCGTCCGTTCACGGTTGCTGCCGCGTAGGCAATGGGTGTTGGTGGAACTGTGTTGAAGCTTTGCGTGCCGACCGGAATTCTGAAAATCGCCGTGTCTCCGGCGACATAGAGAACTTTGCCTGCGCCTGTTCCCCGCACAGCCAGGCCCTGAATGCGTGTGCCATAAGCGCTGGAATCAAACAACGTGACATTGAGTGTATCGAGATGATAACGGAAGATTCTCCGCTCGGGTCGACCGATGACATAGACGTAACCGTCCTGGTCAACAGTTGTTGACCAGCGACGATCATTACTGCCGAGAGCGACACCTGTTGTTACCACTAGTGGTTTCCCAATTCCAGAATCGCCCCAAGCTACCCCAAAGGACGCGTGTCGGACCACCCCAGTGGGATATACGCGTGGGGGGGTGTTGGTTGCGGGACTCGCGCTATAAAGGAATCCAAATTGCCTCAAAGATGGATTGTTGACACTCGCAATTCCACGAGTCGAAATAGGATACTCGTCGGTGTAGTAGTATTGGGTGTACGCAACGAATCCGCTATGGTAGGCGGTGATTTCAAACTTATACGCGCCCGCCGGAGCCGCGGTACCCGCGTTCGTGCTGCCGTTCCAGGGAATGGCATTATCGCCCTGCAAAGCATTAGCTTTGCGCAAGGTCTTTACTGCTGCGCCGCCACCTGCCGGTACGACGTTGATGACTACAGAGTCCGCGTTATGGTTCAGAAAGAAACGAATTGTTGCCCCCGAGCGATCGGCAAAGCTGCCGTCGAACGGGACATTCGAACCCTCCTGCGTAACGCGAACATAGGAAGCGTAGACGTTTGCATACCCGCGTTCGACCGCAGAGATCGATAGTGCCGCCACGAGCGCAAGGAACAAAAGAGTACGGAACGTATTCATAATACCTCCCTGTGTTGTTGGAATAGAACTGGTGGTAAGAATCGGTAGACTGGTATCGGATTAGATTCGCGCCATCCCAGGATAGGAGGCGCACTTCATTAATACAAATCCGACTTGTAAAATGCAAGTATTCTTTATATTTGTTTTGGCCCCCCTGGGGACTTGAACCATTATTATCTGAGAGGCCCGATGGCCCAGTTAGGGCAGGTTTCCCCAGAATCAAAAAAACCTTGACATAGATGGGTCGATTTGATAGATTAACCACAGCCAGAGCCCCAAGAGACTCTTCCTTCCGAAACAATTTCACCATTTGTCGTTGATGTAACTGGTCAACCATGGATTCCCAAACCACATTTGAAGATATTCCACATCCACCCACAAGGAGGTACCAATGAAAAAGACACCACTGTTTGTTGTCCTGGCACTTGTATGTTGCGGCGTGACCGATGCACAAGTACGGCTGTCAGCAAAATACAGCTACCCTTTGTTGCCAGGGACCTCGTCTGATTCTGTTCTCCATGGACTCGCGAGCATTCGAACCGTGAACTTTGCCGATGATGTTGATGGCGACGGGAAGTCTGAAATCGTTGCAACAAACTACTCGGGTAACGGGAGGGTTTGTGTTTTTGAAACTGTTAGTAATGACTCTATAAGACTTGTTTGGGTTTCGCCCCGAGTTGCGGGCGGGACTGGGGGAGATTCTCCACGATATGCAACCTTCGGCGATTTAGATAACGATGGAAAGAAGGAAGTGATCTATCAACTGTCGGGTGCAGGTTTTTGTATTTTTGAATGGGATGGAGTCGTTGGAAGCGACAACTATGGGACACAACCTTCGCAGATCATCGGAACGCCCTTTACTTCCGCAATTACTTCTCGTTACCTGGAGTACTTTGAGGTATTGGATGTTGACGGCGATAATGAGCAGGAACTCGTGTCGGCATATGACGCGATCGGCACAGGTACGACAAATGCTGACGATAAGTACTATGTCATTCACGCTATCGGAGATTGGGCTACTAATGATCCCGGTTTCTCATCGTTCGAAGTTGAATTCAGTTGGGGCCGAACGGACCCTGGGGCGAGTACATATGGTTTAGGTGGCTCGCCAATAGCCATGATCACGGCGAACTTTGACGGGACGGGTAACCGAGAGATACTTATCCACAACTGGAATAGGAAAAACGTTGTTCCGATAAGAGTTACGGCACCCAACACCTACGTGCGTCCTGACACTAACACTGGGAAGCAAAACTACTATGTGAGTGGGCCTGATGATGACGTGGCGTTCTTCGGCGCCATTGCCTATGACATTGACAACGATGGACGCCAGGAAGTGTACATGCCAACATATCCCGCAGATGGGAGTGCTAGCACGGGTTATGTTCATATGATCTCGTACAACGCAGGGCAAAACACAGCAATAATAGACAGCACAAATGTAACAAAGTTGAGCACCGGAGGATTTGCTGCAACGACATTTGGCTACGGCTATGGAGACATGAACAATAATGGGAAGAAGGA
>CAZNWB010000174.1:0-2907 GCA_964576535.1 uncultured bacterium
GCGACCCCTTGCGTGTTTTCCTTCACAAACCGATCATTCCCCGCGATCTTCTTGACCGCCCCGCCGGGTTCAACTAGCATGAAATGGACGCCTGGTCAGTGAGCCAGCCCATCCACCACCATTACCCTGACGTGGCCGTAGTCCGAGTTCACTCTTCAGGAGACATTGAATGGCCTCGATCACGTTGACGCCGGAGGAGGTGAGCCGACGGTACCGTGCCCTCTACACGGGCGCCGTGTCGGATGTCCTGGATCGCCTGGGCCTCCGGAACCAGGCGCTTCCACATTACATCATGCCGCTCACCCTGGACATGGTGGTAGCGGGCCCGGCATTCACTGGCCAGGGCTACCCCGTGGCCGACGTCGGCAACGACGACTCGGACACACGCATCCGGATGCTGGAAAGCATTCGGCCGGGCACCGTGTCCGTCTGGTCGTCGGCCGGGCATTTCGAGTCGGCCCACTGGGGCGAGATCATGAGCCACGCCGCCCGCGAACGGGGCTGCACCGGCGCGGTGGTGGACGGCGGACTTCGGGACACCCGGTTCATCCTGCAGATGGAGTTTCCGGTCTTCTGCCGGTTCCGGTGCTCGGCCTCCTCCATCGGCCGGTGGGAGATCAAGGAGTGGATGGTGCAGATCACGATCGGGGACACCATCATTCATCCGGGCGATTTTGTCTTTGGAGACGCGGACGGCGTGGTGATCATCCCCAAGGCACTGACCATCGAAGTCTTGCAGAAGACCGAGGAGATCGTCCAGCGGGAGACCGAGATGCGGGCGGAGCTGGCGAAGGGGATAACAGTCTCCGAGGTCTACAAGAAGTACGGGAAGTTCTGAGGCGTTCGGCCCGCACTGGGATCCCATCTGGACGGTGCGGCCCACATCCAGGGCAGCATCACCACGCTGAGCGGCCAGCTTTTCACCGCCCTATGCAAGAGACCCTCCCGGCCAGCGCGGTGCGGGAGGAGCCGGGTGAGACGGAGCCCCCATCCTCCTTCGATCCGGCGATCGCGGAGGAGGCGTACCGAGTCGTCACCGCGGCGGGCGTGGCCCGGGTCCTCCTGATGCCCCGGTTCATGCAAGTCGTGATACGGTCGCCTATCTGGTCGGGGTACCCTTCCGCTGCGCCGTGAACCGTCACCTGATCGAGGGGCACAGGATCTTCCGGGGACCCTTCGTTGAGATCACCGAGGCAGTTGCCATCGATGGGCTGGGATCCGCCGGCTCCCTCGAAATCTTCCGCCATCGGCCCGCCTGACGCCCGCTGCCACGGTCCCGAACACGGCACAGCCACGAGGGGGTACGGCCGCACGGGAAGCCTCGTCCCTCCTCCCGACCCCGGTGCCCACCTCTCGGCGGGTTCATGGCACAGGCTCGGGAAGATGTTGGACCGGCGGGCCTTAGTCAGGTACCGTCCTCAAGGCCTTGGCGGTGGAATAGTCATGTTGGAAGGATGGGTTGCCCCCAGTGGATGACGTCTTCCGATTCCTGGTCCGGCACGGGTACGCCATGCTTTTCGCGTGGGTGGCGGCCGAACAGATCGGATTTCCCGTGCCGGCGATTCCGCTACTCCTGGCGGCGGGCGCCCTGGCCGGTGCCGGAAAACTGAACCTTGGGCTGGTCATCGGCACGGCGGTCCTGGCCTCGATTCTGAGTGACATAGCCTGGTATGAAGTCGGTCGCCGAAAGGGGATGAAGGTCCTGAATCTCCTGTGCCGGATGTCCCTGGAGCCGGATTCCTGCGTCCGGCGGACGGAGGACGTCTTCACCCGCCACGGTGCCCGCTCGCTTCTGGTGGCGAAGTTCGTACCCGGCCTGACGACCGCGGCCCCGCCCCTGGCGGGAATCTTCCGCATGCGTCGTTCGCGCTTCGTGTTCTTCGACGCCGCGGGAGCGGCGATCTGGGCCGGTGCTTTCGCGGGGCTCGGTTGGCTCTTCAGCGACCGGCTCGAGCGTCTCGCTGTCAAGGCGGCACGGCTGGGGACTTGGGTGCTGGTGATCCTGTTGACCAGTCTGGCTGCCTACGTCCTTTGGAAGTACATCCATCGCCAGCGCTTCCTACGCCGGTTGCGGATCGCGCGGATCACGCCAGAGGAACTCAAGCGAAAGCTGGATGCCGGGGAGGATATGATGATCGTGGATCTACGCCATTCCATGGATTTCGAGGCGGAGCCCCACGTGATCCCGGGCGCCATCCGGCTGGCCGTCGAGGAGTTGGAGGGCCGCCACAACGAAATCCCCCGGGACCGCGACGTCATCCTGTACTGCACGTGACCCAATGAAGCCAGCAGCGCCCGGGTGGCGCTGATCCTGCGGCGGCGGGGCATCGAACGAGTGCGGCCGCTGATGGGAGGCCTTGGGGGATGGCGCGAGCGGGGCTTTCCCGTAGAATCCCGAGAAGTCAAATAAACTGCCGGTACCAAGGGCATCCGCCTCAGGCGGATGGGTGCGACAAGGACGCCAGGAAACTGTCTCTATCCTGGTCGTGACGCAGGGACTGGTCGAGCAGAGGCTTTCTTTGACAGCCGGCGTGCCTCGGCAATCCCGGCGTGCTTGGCGGTCTTCGTTGTCCCCGCTCTCACCTATTTCGATCCCCACCAAGTCGAAACGATTCATCCGGGTTGCTCATGGCAATCCGGATGACCTCCGTCTCCATTTGTCACCGCGTCCCTGATTTGCGTCATATCCCACAGACGGGAGTCCGGAATCCCACGGAACATTTTCACAAGCGTAACCGGCTGCCCCTCCGGAGCGACTGAGGCTTTTCTCGCAGCCCATCCTGCCTTGCATTTCGGGCAGATAGGCTCGGCCCTCTGCCGCGAACGGCGTCTCAAAAGTCTTTCCTGCGTGGCACAGGCATTGCTCACGCCTATGCCGCCCCCGGCCTGCCGAGGTGCCGGGAGGAG
>CAZNWB010000174.1:3007-4446 GCA_964576535.1 uncultured bacterium
CTGCACCCGACGACGCGGGGATTGCTTTCGACCCTGACCGCCACCGGGAGGGCGGTGCACCTGGCCAGCCTCCAGGGCGGGCTGAACGACCTGATTTCCCAGTGGGACCGGCACGTGGAGGAGATGGAGAACCGGCTGTTCCCGTGCCTAGTCGCCGGCGGACCGGCCGCGGACGGGCCCGTGGGGTTCTGCCTGGGAGAGCACGCCGCGCTCGGCGCGCGCCTGCGCGACCTGGCGGCTGCCCCGCCGACGCGCGAGTGGATGCGCGAAGCGGAAGTGCTGATCTCCCGACTGGTCCAACACCTGTTCCTCGAGGCGCGGCTGTTGCGGCCCCTGCTGGAGCGGATGGGGTCCGGGGATTTGATGGGCCGCGCCAACTTTCACTCCCAGGGGAGGGGATGATCCTGATGGCCACCACGACCGTCACCAAGCTGCGGACACGCGAAGAGGTGATCGAAAAGGCCCGGGCCGCCACCAAGAGCTACGTCAGTGCCGCCGTCACCATCCAGATCAATGACGCCTGGTGCAAGGGCTGCGCCATCTGCGTGGCCTTTTGCCCCAAGGACGTCCTGGTGATGAACCGCCTGGACAAGGTGGAGGTGAAGGCGCTGGAGGCCTGCACCAAGTGCATGCGCTGCGAGCAACTCTGCCCCGACTTTGCCATCGTCGTGTTCGGGGAACCCGGCAAGTCCAAGAGCTAGGCCTGATCCCAGGAAAACATTGAACCGCCATGACGCCTCCGAACTGGCAATCAGGCAATTCGGCGCACCCAGAGGGTACCCGGCAACTAGGAACCCCAGGTCGCCAAATTGCCAAGTTGCCTGGTCGCCTGATGATCATGGGACCTTGGCGGTTAAATTTCTGAGACAGGAGGGGGCGTGAGTACACAGACGAAATCCCGCCAGGTCAAGCTGCTCCAGGGCAACGAGGCGTGTGCCGAGGCGGCCATCGCGGCCGGGTGCCGGTTCTTCGCCGGCTATCCCATCTCGCCCTCCTCGGAAATCGCCGAGCACATGTCGGTGCTGCTGCCGCGCGTGGGGGGAAAGTTCATCCAAATGGAGGACGAGATCGCCGCCATGGGGGCCATCCTGGGGGCGGCCATGACCGGGGCCAAGGTGATGACCGCCACCAGCGGCCCCGGCTACTCGCTGAAGCAGGAGAGCATCGGGTACGCCGTCATGGCGGAGATCCCGTGCGTGATCGTGGACGTCATGCGGGGCGGCCCCAGCACCGGCCTGCCCACGTCCCCGGCCCAGTCGGACGTGATGCAGGCCCGCTGGGGGACCCACGGGGATCATCCGGCGGTGGCGCTGGCGCCGGCCTCGGTCCGGGAGGTGTATGACGAGACCATCCGGGCCTTCAACATCGCCGAGCGCTTCCGCATGCCCGTGAGCCTCCTGGTGGACGAGATCATCGCCCACATGCGGGAGCGGGTGGAC
>CAZNWB010000175.1:0-4383 GCA_964576535.1 uncultured bacterium
TCAGTCCGAGGTGAGGGCCTGCCTCACAGATGGCGGGATCTCCACCGCCTTGTTGGCGTCGTAGTCCAGCCAGACCGCCACACTGTTGCCGTCACCGACCAGCTCGTCCGTCCCCTTCCGGAAGATCGCATACCCGAGAACGAAGCTCCGGTTCCGGATCTCCTGGCATCGCACGCCGACTTCGAGTTCGGCCGGGTAATGCACCTGGCGGCGGTAGTTGAAGGTCTGAGAGACCAATACCGGTCCCTGCCGCCCGCCATCTTCCGTGCGGCCATCCCAGCCAGCGAGCGTCTCGAAGAATCCGATCCGCGCGGATTCGAGATACTGGAGATAGATGATGTTGTTCACGTGGCCCATCGCGTCCATGTCACCCCACCGGACGCTGACGGGCCACCAGAACCGGAAGTCACCTCGGCTCGGGGGCGTGCGATGGCCGCTCACCGTCTGTGATCCTCACTTGTGGAGCGTGGTCTCGCCTTCGTCATTACTTTCCCCTTCCCGGCTTGATCTTGCGGAGCTTCGGGACCTGTTTCAGGATCCTCCGCCGGTCCCGTTCATAGGAACTCCGGGGGACCTTCCTGCCGACGTCCTGGGATCGACGACCCACGCTATGTCCCTCCCGGCCACACTGTATCGTCAGTGTCAGGCCGTTTTCAAGTAATTTCCCAGTGCAGAGGTTATTGGCAAGGACCAGGGTTTCGGGGTATAAGGAGTCGGGAGGGCCGCCAATGGGTCGCGAGATTTCAGCGGGGGTGATCCTCTTCCGGAGCCACCCGCAGCGGGAGTATCTGCTCCTCGACTACGGCTCGCACTGGGACCTCCCCAAGGGGCATATCGAAGCGGGAGAGGACCCCCAGACGACGGCCGCCCGCGAACTCCAGGAAGAGACCGGCATTCGCGACGCCCAGTTCCTCCCGGGCTTCAAGGAGAGCATGCGCTATTTCTACCGCAAGGTCGGGGAGGGGATGTTAAAAGTCGTCATCTACTTCCTGGCCGAGACGCCCACCGGGAATGTCACCCTGTCCGACGAGCATTCCGGATACCTGTGGCTTCCATACGAGGCGGCCCTGGAGCACCTGACCTTCAAGAACGCCCGCGAGCTGCTCGGCAAGGCACAAGAATTCCTGGACGCCAAGCGATCAAGCCTGGGATAATTCCGGCCAATCGGTCCCCTCTTGTTCTCAGACGGACCATGCCCTTCATCAACGCCAACGGCATCCGGACCTACTACGAGGCGGTGGGCAGCGGCGATCCGCTGCTCCTGCTGCACAACGACGCCTTGAGCCTCGACGTGTGGCGCCGCTTGATCCCCCACCTGGCCGCACAGCATCGGGTTATCGCCTACGACCGCCGGGGCCACGGACAGAGCGAGATTCCCCCGCGCGAAGCGCCATACAGCGTCGAGGTGCTGGTAGAGGATCTGCGAGGGCTGCTGGATGGACTGGGGATTTCCGAGGCGGACCTCTTCGGGTGCTCCGGGGGGGCGGTCACGGCACTGGCCTTCGCCCTGGCCTCTCCGGAGAGGGTCCGGCGCCTGATCCTGGCCGAGCCCCCGATCCTTGGCCTCCGGCAGGATCACCCGATCGACACGGCCGGGTTGCAGGGGGATGCGATCGCCCGGATCCTGCAGGACCAGGGTGTGGCTGCGGGTCTCGAGTACTGGTTCGGATCCATTCTGCCGCCGAGACGGGCCAGCGCGATGCTCCGCAGCCGGTACCGCCCGCTTCTTCTGTCCAGGCCGCCCTGGATCATTGAGGGAATCATGCGATCGGCCGAGGGCTTCAATCCCACCCCGCGGTTGCAAGGGGTCCGCCAGCCCGTCCTACTCGTGCTGGGCGAGAAGACCCACCGCCACTTCTCCAGCATCATCCACGTCCTGGGAGCGCACCTCCCCCGGGCCACACGGCTTACCCTCCCCGGGGCCGATCACTCGACCCTGCTAGAGCCTTCCGACACCCTGCTGTCGGCCGTCCGAGACTTTCTCGCCACCCCGGTTCCCGCCGGCTAGTCCCGCCTGTCAGTTTCCTTCCCCCTTCACTCGTGCCGCGATGCTCCTGGCGGCGAGCACGCCCGAGGCGGAGGCCTGGACGAGGCCCCGGCTCACCCCGGCGCCGTCCCCGACGGCAAACACGTTGGAGATCTCTGTCTCCAGGTTCGGACCCAGCCGGAGCTGCAGCGAGTAGAACTTCACCTCGACCCCGTACAGCAGCGTATGCATCGAGTTGACGCCGGGAACGAGGCGATCCAGGGCCTCCAGCATCTCCAGAATGTTGGCGAGGTAGCGATAGGGCAGCACCAGGCTGAGGTCCCCGGGGGTGGCCTGGCGGAGGGTCGGCTCCACCAGGCCGCGTTCGATCCGCGTGGGAGTGGAACGACGCCCCTGCCGAAGGTCGCCGAGGCGCTGGACGATGACCTCGCCCCCCAGCATGTTGGCCAGGCGGGCGATGTACTGGCCATAGGCAATGGGCTCGTGGAACGGCTCCGTGAACGTCTTGCTGACCAGCAGCGCGAAGTTCGTGTTGGACGTCTTGCGATGGGCGTAACTGTGGCCGTTCACGGTGAACAGGCCGCCCAGATCCTCCCGGATGACCTCGCCGTAGGGACACATGCAGAAGGTGCGGACCATGTCCTCGAAGCGCCGCGTGTAGTAGAGGATCTTGGCCTCGTAGGTGACCCGGGTGACCTCCTCCATGACGGAGGCCGGGACCTCCACCCGGACCCCGATGTCCACGGGGTTGATCGTGGTCCGCAGGTTCAGCCGGTTCGCCTCCTGGGCGAGCCAAGCGGAACCCTCCCGGCCGGGCGCCAGGATGACGGAGTCCGCCACGATCTCGGTCCCGTCTTCCAGCCGCACCCCCCCAGCCCTGTTGCCGGTGCCGACGATCACCCGCGCCACCGGCGCGCCACACCGGATTGCGACCTGGCTCCCCAGGTGCGCCCGGAGCTTCCCGACCAGCTCCTCGCAGCCCTCGGTGCCGAGATGCCGGTAGCGGCTGGGTATGAGCTTCATGTCCAGGCGGGCCGCCTGGCGCTGGAGGCGGGCCACCGCCTCGGTATCCGACCCGTGAAGTTCCGCGGGGGCACCGAATGCCCGATAGGTCTCGTCCACGTACTCCACCAGCTCGGCCAACTGACCTGGGGTGCAGTACTGGTTCATGAATCCGCCGATCTCGGTGGACAGGGCCAGCTTCCCGTCGCTATAGGCGCCGGCGCCGCCCCAGCCGGCGAGCATGGAGCCCGCCCGTCCCAGGCGCTGTCGCTCGGGAAGGTCCGGCCCCTTCTCCAGCAGTAGGACACCATCCACCCCGGCGCGGGTCAGCTCCAGGGCCGCAAAGATCCCGGCCGGGCCCGCGCCCACGATGATGACCCGGTATCGTTCGCCTGTCTCAGACGGTCGGGTGGCTTGCGTGGCCATACGGCTCTCCCAGCAGGTGGACGTTCCCGATCCGCACGCGGGTCAGCCCGGCGGCCTTTGCGGCCGCCAGCGCCTCCTCGGCGTGCTCGCGCGATGTCATCGGACGGTCGTGCTCACCGGAGGGGATCCGGCACTGGTTGGCGCAGAGGTCACACAGGAGGCCGTCGCGACCACGAGGCGGGACGGACGGCAGGCCAAAGGGCCAGCGCGTCCGTTCATGCACCCGGGCGAGGTGCAGAGAGGGGTCAGGCCGGCCAGCGCGGAGACACGGGGCACAGACCGCCAGGCGCGAGGCGGTCAGCGGTGACCGGGCGCCGCAGACGCGACACCGAGCCATGGGATGCGACCTACCCCCAGGGCGTCCCCGAGCTCCGGCGAACCTTTGCCTCTTCCTCGGCCAGGAGGCGCTGATAGCCTTCACATTCGGCAAAGTTCATGGCGCACACGTCGTGCAGGGTCTTATCGGCCATGACCTTGATCCGTTTGTGGCAGCCCGCGATGCAGTAGCCACCGGCCGGGTACATGGAAAGAAAGTCGGCCGCAACCTCGTGCCAGTAGGGACAGATCTCAACCGGCTCCTCCGGTGAGGGCTTGGAGGTGACCATGATGGCTCCTTTGGCGCCGGACCGCTTGTCGCGCCACTCACAATATACGTCCCCTCCCCCGCCCGGTCAAACCCCAGAGGACGTTGAGCCGCCAACGTCTGCATGAGAGAACAACCTCCCCGGCATCCCCCTGGGGCCCACTCGTTTGATCTCCGCCCTCTATCCGTCCTTGAGTCCATTGAGCCTGTTGAGTCTGTTGAGTCGAGGACCAGCTGGCAGCGGGCAGTGCGCAAAGCGCTAAGCGCATAGCGCAAGGCGCCGAGAGCTAAGAGCAGAGGGCAAAGCGCAGTGCGCGGAAAGTCCCAGTGCATTCTTTCTGCCCTACGCACTTCACGCTGTGCGCTATGCCCTTTGCGCTATGCG
>CAZNWB010000176.1:0-4375 GCA_964576535.1 uncultured bacterium
GCGCGGCGACGGAACGACGGTCAGCCTCCTCCAGCTTACGCGGCGTTTCGATCCCAAGGAGGTCGAGCGGCGTCTCGTCGAAGGGGTCCCGCTAAAGGCCCCGCATTTCCAGGTCTGGCTGAACGGGGAGCGCGTCAAGCCCCGGGCCCTGTCTGGCCACCGGATCCCGGTCCTGGATGGAACGTCTTACGGACCGATCCACGGGGAGATTCTTGTCCTGCCTGCCTCGGTCTCCGATCCGGGTCCGCCGGGGATCGAGATCAAGGTGAAACAGGTCACCGTTCGCCGGGATCTCTTCGGGGCCGAAGCCTGGGGGCGTGCTGCGGAGAGGCTCCGGGGCGAGATCCATGCGGACTTCCTGCCGGTCACGACCGATCGGAGTGGATTCGTCCAGGACTCGCCAGAGTACCTAGCATTCCGTGAAGCCATCGCCCGGGTAATGAATGAGGTGCGGGCCATCGTCCGGCAGCTTACGGGCCAGCGGGAGAAGCGGGCGGCCAGCAAAGCGCTGCGGGAGGCTCTGGAGCGGATTCACCGTGCCCTCGCCCGAAACCCGGACCTTTCCCCCTTTGGTCCGCTGCCAGAGGCGGGTGCCGGTGGCCAGGGACGCGGGGCTGCATCCACCGGAGGGACGGGCAGACCGCGAGAGGAGACCGTAGGGGGACCCGAAGCCCCTCCCACAAAGCGGAAGCGCACCGTGAAGAAGCCCAAGGTGAAGCCCCTCACTCCGGATGCTGTCGTGAAGCGGCTCCGCATCGGGCACGAGGGCGTATCCTGTTGCCTGGACCACTTTGGCGAAGACGGGGCCGAATGCTACAGCGAGGGGACCGTGATCTACATCAACCGCGACCATCCCCTCTACCGGCGCGAAGCGCGGAGGGGCGAGACCCATACCATGCATCTGGCCCGCCTGCTCACCCAGGAGATCACCCTGATGAAGGATGCGCCGCGCGATCCCCGCAGGGCCTTCGACCGCCAGAGCAAGCTCCTCCGCGACGCCTTCACCGACAACCAGGACTGATTCATCCGCAGATTGCGCAGATTGCGCAGATTTCTGCGGAGCGCTCGGCCGCGTGAGATCTGCGTCACCCGGCGATGGGGCTAGGAAGTTCGCTTCACATCTGGCGGTGGATGTCGCGAGGGAATGGCGGTCGAACCGCGGCAGCCCTCGTAGCCATCGTTCCTCCCTGAAGGTCTCCCCTTGACAGGAATGTGGTATCACATATAATACCACAATGCCCCCGCGGATCGTCATCGACACGAACGTCCTTGTAGCCGCATTGCGGTCGCGTCGAGGTGCCTCGTTCCGGTTGCTCTCGCTTATTGGCGGTAAGCACTTTGAAGTCAACATTTCGGTGCCGCTTCTACTTGAATACGAGGCCGCAGCCAAGCGAATCACGCGAGAAGTGGGGCTGACTCACAATGACATTGATGACGTCCTGGACTATATCTGCTCAGTCGCAAGTCATCGCCAGATTTACTTTCTCTGGCGCCCATTGTTGAAGGATCCCCACGATGATCTCGTTTTGGAGTTGGCAGTGGAGGCGGAGTGCGATTTTATAGTAACGCATAATGTCCGCGATTTCGTTGGCGCCGAACGCTTCGGCCTCGGAGTTGTTACACCGGGGGGGTTCTTGAGAGCAATAGGAGTGATACCATGAGCACGATCAGTCTCAGGTTGCCTGAATCGCTGCACAAGCGCGTGCGGGAACTGGCCCAGAGGGAACAGATTTCCATCAATCAGTTCATTGCGACGGCATTGGCGGAGAAAATGTCGGCCCTGCTGACCGGTGAGTATTTGCGAGAGCGCGCTAAGCGTGGCAGTCGGCGGAAGTTCAATCGAGCCTTGGCGAAGGTGCGAGATGTCAAGCCAGACGAAGCGGACTCCATCTGATTGGCCCGCCCTCTCGCCCAGCCCGTGACGTTTCATCGATTTCCAGGACGACCGCATCAACCACAGATTTCGCAGCATACGCAGATTGGCCTCTCCCCCCCCACTTCTCTCCCGCCTTACGCCTCACGATCTGCCCCCCCCAGTCCTTCCACGCTGAACTGGTGGGTTGAGGGAACGGCCTTGACGGGGCGCAGGCTGGACCCTAGGATGCACTTGCACTTCGTCAAACCAAGGAGACCCGGCAACCGATGGAGCACTTGCTCTTCTACCTTGCCATCGCGACACTTGGGTTCTTTGTGGCTTTCGGCATCGACCTCGTGGTCGGGAATCGGTCTATCGGATTCCTCAAGGACGTTCCAGACACCCGGCATGCCCCGGGGCCCAAGGTGTCCATCATCATCCCCGCGCGGAATGAAGAGCGGAACATCCAGGAGGCATTGCGATCCGTCCTGAGTCAGGACTATGAGAACGCCGAGATCATTGTCATCAACGACCGGTCCACGGATCAGACAGGCGCCATCCTCGATCGCATGGCCCGGACGCATCCCGGGCTGCGCGTTGTTCATGTGAGGGAACTACCTCCCGGATGGCTGGGGAAGAACCATGCGCTGTTCTACGGTGTACAGCAGGCGACTGGCGACCTTCTCCTGTTCACCGACGCCGACATCGTCATGCACCCGTCCAGCGTACGCAAGGCGGTCGGGTACATGGTCACGCACCAGCTCGATCACCTCACCATTACGCCAGAGGTCAGGATGCCCGGCATCCTGTTGGACGTGTTCGTCGGAGCGTTCACCGTCTTCTTTTCGCTGTATGCCAGGCCCTGGAAGGCGAAGGACCCCAAGAGTAAGAGGTTTATCGGTATCGGGGGTTTCAACCTCGTGCGGGCACCCGTCTATCGTGCCGTGGGGACGCACCGGGCCATCGCCATGCGCCCGGATGATGACATCAAGCTGGGCAAGCTGATCAAATGGGGCGGGTACAGGCAGGAGCTTCTTTTCGGCAGGGAGATGCTTCAGGTCGAGTGGTATCCGTCCCTCCGCGAGTTAATTGATGGCCTGATGAAGAACGCGTTTGCCGGCGTGAATTACAGCATCCTTGCGATTGTTTTATCCTCCATCGCTCAATTCCTGCTCAACGTCTGGCCGTTCCTCGGTCTGATCCTGACCCACGGGATCGCCCGGATCCTGAACGTCGTGGTTGTCCTGCTCATCATCCTCATCTGCTGGGACAACGCGCGGTTTCACAACTCCAGGCGGTGGTATGGAATCGGCTTCCCCATTTCGACCCTGCTCTTCATCTACATCATGTGGCGCTCCATGTTGATGACGTTGATGAACAATGGCATCCGGTGGCGCGGCACGCATTATCCCCTGGCGGAGCTAAGAGCCAACAAAGTCTAGTGCCAGCCCGGGAGAAATCTTCACCACCAAGACAGCAAGGCACCAAGATTACGCGGCAATCGGGCAATTAGGCAATCCGGCAACTTGGCAATCCGGAGTTCCCAGTTGCCCGATTGCCAGATTGCCTAGTTGCCAGTAGTTTGGCGTTCATGGTGCCTTGGTGGTGGGGAAATTCGATTCTAGGCTAAGAAAGGATGCACGGTGCCGATTTCAGAGTACATGCGACGCTTGCGGGAGAAAGTGGGTCCCGACCTCCTGCTCGCGCCATCGGTGACAATCATCACCTTTGACGACCAGGGTCGCATCCTCTTGGCGAGGCATGCCGATACTGGGGTGTGGGTTGCTCCCGGCGGGAGCGTTGATCCCCACGAGTCGCCTGCGGACGCCGCCGTGCGTGAAATGTGGGAGGAAACAGGCCTGTTGGTCGAGCCGACCAAGATCCTTGGTGTTTATGGAGGGCCGGAGTTTCAGGTCACATATTCCAACGGGGACGAGGTCTCGTACCTGATGATCGTCTTCGAGTGCCGCGTCCTCAGTGGCACGATGCGCCCGGATCGCGTGGAGACACTGGAGCTGGGTTACTTCTCCCAGGCTGACTTGACCAAGCTCACGCTACCGCCGTGGGCAAAGGTTGTCCTGCCAGACGCTTTCACCGGTCACGCCAAGACGCGATTCAAGCCCCCGACCTGGCAACCTCCTTGCCTTTAACCCAAACACTGCACCGCCGGTACCAGCGGCATCGCCGTTGGTGCGCAAAGATCGCAAAGGTCCATCAGGTCTCAACTACCTGGAGCCACCGCCTGGCCAAAAAACATTCCGGTGTGCCCCACGTGTTTTCTCTCCCGCGTAACGTTGGATATGAGGGATTTCTTTGCGGGCTTGTCCCGCCCTGGCGGGATTGGCGGTTCAAAATGCACTGTCTCGGTCCAGGGACTTTCGCCTTGACAGACAAAGAGGCTGGGATAAACTAGCCGAGTTCTTGGAGAGAAGGAGTCCCGCCTCGGGCGAATAGCTCAGGGGGAGAGCACCTGCCTTACAAGCAGGGGGTCGGAGGTTCGAAACCTCCTTCGCCCACCAG
>CAZNWB010000177.1:0-4291 GCA_964576535.1 uncultured bacterium
GTGGAGCGGGCGGGTGGCCGCGGCTACGATGCTCTGGCCTTGGGTCATGGCGTGGATGGGCGCCAGCGGCCATCCCAGGCGATCCGAGATCACCCCGCCAGCCTGTGCAACAATCAGGTAGGCCGCCATATAGTTCTCGGGGCTCAAGGTGTCCCGGACATCCACGTAGGCGTCCACCCCGCCCGAGGCCACGGCGGCGAACTCGAAGGCCGCGCTACCGAACCGGCGGGCGTCCTTGATGCTCCGCAGCAACGGAAACAGGCGTGAAGCAGCCGGGTTTCCCCTGAAGTTGAAGTCAATGGTGACGATTGCATCGGAGAGCTTGCTGATCTGAGAGGGACGGATGGGCTCTTCGTTCCGCCACGCCCCGGCCCCCTTTTCCCCCTCGTAGATGGTCCCGCTGAAGATCCCGCCCACCAGGGCCACGGTGACCTCCTCGGGCCGAGGGAGTTCCTCGCCTGGGAGCAAGGCCAGGGACACGCAGGACAACTGGTTGCCGCGGGCGAAGTTCTCGGAGCCATCCACCGGGTCCACGATCAGCGTCCAGCGGGCCGGGCCCGACCGGGTGCGGACCTCTCCCCGCTCTTCCGTGAGGATCCGGACCGGCTCAGCGATCTCTCGGGCACAGTAATCGATGATTCGCCCCTCCGCCAGGAAATCGAACTCCTTGGTCACATCCCCTCGGGCGTTGGTTTGGACCGTGGCCAGTTTCCCGAGCCCATCCGCGAGAAGGAACCGCCGCACGTCCGCAAACATTGCCTGCAGGTGCTTCCGCATGTCCGCCATGCCCACCCCGCTCCCCTCTCCCGCTTCTTCCCCCTGATTGCCAGATTGCCGGATTGCCCAGTTGCCAGCGTTACATCCGTTCGGGCGCCGACACCCCGAGAAGGCCGAACCCGTTGGCGACGACCTGCCGGACCCCTGCCACCATCGCCAGCCGTGCCCGGCTGAGGTCGCGGTCACCGGAGATAACCCGTTCCTCGGTGTCCTTGTACTTGGTGAAGTAGCCGTGAAAGGCTGCCGCCAGCTCCTGCAAGTAGGTCGTCACCCGGTGCGGTTCGCATGCCAGGGCCGCGTTCAGCACCATCTCCGGGTACATCGCCAGGTGCTTGAGAATGGCCAACTCCTCTGGCAGGGTAAGCCGGGAGATATCCGCATCGTCATATGGATCCCGAATGCCTGCTTCGGCCGCCTTGCGCGCCATGCTGCACGCCCGGGCGTGAGCGTACTGGACGTAAAATACCGGATTGTCCATGGTCTGCCGCTTGGCCACCTCGATGTCGAAGTCCAGCTGTGCCTCGGGGCGGCGGGTAAGAAAGAGGAAGCGGGCGGCGTCTTTCCCCACTTCATTCACGACCTCGCGAAGCTCCACGAACTCCCCGGTCCGCTTCGACATCGGGACCGGCACGCCGCCGCGAAGGATCCTCACCAGCTGGAGCAGAATCACTCGGAGGATCTCCGGGTCGTAGCCCAGGGCTTTGATGGCGGCCTTCACCCGGGGGATGTAGCCGCCGTGATCTGCCCCCCAGATGTTGATGAGTCGGTGGAATCCGCGGCGGATCTTGTTGGCGTGGTAGGCAATGTCGGAGGCAAAGTAGGTCGGCTCTCCCGTGCTGCGGATCAGAATACGATCCTTCTCGTCGCCGAAGTCGCTGGCGCGGAAACCGACCGCGTCCCCCTCCTCGTACAGATACCCTCCTGCCCGCAACGTGGTCAGCGCGGCCTCCACCTCGCCGGATCCGTACAGGCTGCGCTCTGAAACCCAGGACTCAAAGGTGATCCCGAAGGCCCGGAGGTCCGAGTCGATCTCCTCCAGCAGGATCTTCGCCGCCCGCTCCGTGCAGAGGGAGATCGCCCGATCCGTCTCGAGGTCGGCGACGCCAGGAACGGCCTGAGCGACCCGTGTTGCCAGCTCCCGGACGTATTCGCCATGGTACCCGTTCTCGGGGAAGTGGACGGCCTTCCCCTGTGCCTCCAGAAGCCGCGCCCTGACCGACTCTCCCAGCAGACGCATCTGGCTGCCGGCGTCATTGATGTAATATTCCCGCTCCACCTGAAAGCCGACCCCAGCCAGCAGGCTCGCGATGGCATCCCCCAGGGCGGCGCCACGCCCATGCCCCACGTGCAGTGGACCGGTGGGGTTGGCGCTCACGAACTCCACCTGGACCCGCTGGCCCTGGCCAACGGTCCCGCGCCCATACGCGGGCCCGGCCGCCAGGATTTCCCGAACCACGGCGTGCCACCAGGCATTCGCCACGAAGAAGTTCAGGTATCCCGGTCCTGCGACCTCGACCTTGGCCACGACGCCGGGATCAACCCTGATCGCCTGCTGGATCGCGGTGGCCACCTCCCGGGGTGATCGTCGGACCTGTTTCGCCAAGGCGAAACTCGCCGTCGTGGAAAGATCACCAAATGTCGGCTCCGGTGGATACTCCCAGGTCACATCCAGCACGGCCACGCGCGGCCACTGATGCAGAGAGGCCGCGCGCTCCACGGCCTCTCCAATTGCGGCTGCGAGGACCTGCTTAAGTCTCTCCACCTGGACTCCTCAGCTCTTGAGGTAACTGCCTGATCGACGCTTTGCGCTTTGCGTCTTACGTCTTCCGCTTTCCTTCTCCCTCCTCACCCCTCTCGGCTCTCAGCTCTAGGCTCTCGGCTCTCCCCTGGGAACTCGAACACCCGCATCTCGACCTGATCCAACCCCATCTGGACCAGCTTCTCGATTTCCAGATGGGATTCCGCCTCGCCAACCTCCTGGAGGCTGCAAGAGGTGGCTGGGTGCCGGGGCACGAAGAGACGGCAGCAGTCCTGGTCGGGGATGATCGAAATGTCGTAGGTGCCCAGGGCCCTCGCTGCCTGCACGATTTCTTCCTTGTCGCTGCCGATCAGGGGGCGCAGGACCGGAATGCCCACCGCCTCCTCGATCACGGCCAGATTGTCCAGGGTCTGCGAGGCGACCTGGCCCAGGCTCTCCCCGGTCACCAGGGCCTTGGCATGTTCCCGCCGCGCGACGTGCTCCGCGATGCGGCCCATGAGCCGCCGGTACAGCACGACCCGGAGGGGGGCCGGCGTGCTGACCACCACCTGCCGCTGGATCTCCCCGAAGGGGACGAGGTAGAGCATGGATCGGTATTGAAACCGCGTCAGGACCTGGGCCAGCTCCACGGCCTTGTCGCGCGAGGTCGCATCCAGAAACGGGACGCTGTGGAAGTGAACGAAGGTCACCTGGCAGCCCCGCTTCATCAGCCGCCAGGCTGCCACCGGTGAGTCAATGCCGCCCGAGAGCAGGGCGACCACCCGGCCGCTCACCCCCACGGGCAGGCCGCCAGGCCCCGCCTCCCGGCCGAAGGAGAAGTACACGTCGCGCGGCAGGACCTCCACGTGGATGGTGAGTTCGGGGTGCTCCAGGTCCACCGCCGCCTGGGTCTGCCCCTTGACGAAGGCGCCCAGCTCCCGGTTGATGTCCTCGGAGGTGAGCGGAAATTGCTTGAAGGCCCGCCGGGCCGCCACCTTGAAGCTTTGGAACGCCCTCGCCTCCAGGGCCTTCCCCACGGCCTGCTTCAGCGCCGCCATATCCGGCTCCACCCGCTCGGCCAGGGAAAAGTTGGCGATGCCAAAGACGGCCCGGAGGCGCGCGCGAATCGCCTCCCAGTCGGCGTCGCGGGACAGGGGAAGTACCATGCGGCCCGAGCGCCCCTCGACCCGCCGGACGCCCGTCCCGGCCGTCACCTTGAGCAGATTGCTTTCCAGCCGGCGCAGGAAGAGGGGCTGGTTCTTCCCCTTGAGCCCGATCTCGTTGTAATGAATCACCACGCAGTGCACGCATCCTCCTCGGTGCGTTACGTTACCATTCCCCGGCGATGAACCCAAGGAGAAAGTCTCGGCTCGTGGGCCGTCAGCAGGACCCGACTCCTCTGAAATGCGGTGGCCATTTCCAGGATGACGCGGGCTGAGGCGGCCTGCGGGATTGAAGCCACATCCGTGCTCATTGGATCTCCATTCCTGGTGAGTGGGTCAGCATTTTCAGGCTGGACGAGACCGTACGGTAGGAGGCGAAGGGCTCGCACCCTCAGCCCAAACATTTCACCACCAATACACCAAGGCACCACTGGCCTGCTAGGGGAACAAAGACTTCCAAATGCGAAACCAGGTCAGGCCAATGCACGGGATTTCTGGATGCCCAGTGCTGCAGAGTGGAAGCGTTTCCCGGCTGCCTCTCCTTGGTGTCTTGGTGCTTGCGAGGAAAATCCCTGACGCGGTGTGTCGTAGGGAGGGCCCTTGTGGCCCTCCG
>CAZNWB010000178.1:0-4238 GCA_964576535.1 uncultured bacterium
AGAAGAACTCGTACTTCCCGGAGGGCGTCCGGAAGGCCTCCCCCGTCCCGCGCGGCAGGTCCGCCGGGTCCCACCATCCGCCCCGCTCGGCGATCTGGCTCCAGAACTCGTCGAAGCTCTTGTAGGAGGGGAGCCAAAAGCCCGCCTCCGCTAGCCGCCGCTGGCGCGCCTCCTCAAAGGGGGTGGTCATGATGAGGCCCCGCCGTGCCTCGGCCACGCCCTGGAACGCCGCCCGCAACAGGTCCGGGAAGTCCTTCCAGGGGAAGGCCTCCGCCACGGCACCGCCCAGGGCGCGGGCAAGCTGGATGATCACGTCCCCCGTGTGCCGCGTCTGATGCCTCGGCTCGATAGCTGGCTGACGGACGCCCAGGACCGGCGGCCCCCACACCGCCTCCACCGGATCGTCCTGCCACCGCTCCAGGTAGGTGTGGTCCGGCAGCACCAGATCGGCATGGCGGGTGGTCTCGTCCAGGAACGGGGAGAAGCTGACGATGAACGGGATCTGTTCGAGGATTTCGGGGGCGCGGGCGAAGCCCGGCGAGGAATAGGCGGGATTCGCGTAGTACAGGAGGAGCGCGCCGGGTGGATAGGGCTTGCCCGTGCGCAGGCCCTCGGGCAGCAGGTGGATGGCCGAGGCGGCGAGGGCCGCCCGGTCTGTTCCGGCGCCGTCCAGGCGTGGCATGGCCAGGCCGCGGCCCGCCACCGCATCGCGCCGGACGGGTGGCATGGGTGCCACGGGCGGGCGGCGCTGCGCCGTGGTGCCCCCGGGGGCCTCCACACTCCCCACCAGGGCATTGAGGGCCTGGATGGCCAATCGGTTGTAGAGCCCGTTGGTGTGCAGGCTGGCGCCCGAGCCACCCAGCGCCAGCGCCGGCCGGGCCGCGGCGAACTCGCGCGCCACCCGGGTGATAGTGGCAACGGGCACCCCGGTGATGGCCGCGACCCCCTCGGGCCGGTACTCCGCCTGCACCAGGGATTTGAACCCAAGCCGCATGGGCCCGGCGCCATCCCGCCAGTCCTCGAACCCGAAGGTCCGTTCCCCCACGAAGGCCTTGTCATACAGCCCCTCGCTCACGATGACGTGGGCGATTCCGAGGGCCAGGGCCCCATCCGTGCCGGGGCGGATAGGGACCCACTCGTCCGCCTTGGCCGCCGAGACCGAGAGGCGTGGGTCCACGTGAACGATGCGGGCCCGTCGCCCCGGCGTGCCCTGCCGGAGGTTGGCGAAGGCGCGCGTCTGGCGCACAGGCGAGTTGCCGGCCTCCAGGAGGCCCGCCCCGAAGGTGAGCACGTAGCTCGTACGCTCCAGGTCGTAGGCAATGGGTTCGTCGAGCCCCTGGGTGAGGCGCATGAGCTGGCGCGAGGTCTCGCACCCGTGCGCCGTGGTCATGTAGTTGGGCGATCCGTACGCCTCCAGGAAGCGCTCGAGGAGGGCGGGCATGAGGCCGCGCACGTTGCCCGCGATGGCCACGAGGCTGTGCGCCTCCCCGCGGGCGCGGAGGTCGCGCAGGCGCTCCGCCGCGGTGGCGAGGGCCTCGTCCCATCCGATGGGCTCCCACCGGCCCGATCCGCGGGGCCCGCTCCGCTTCAACGGCCCCCGGGGGCGGTCCGGATCGTACAGGGCCTGGAGGCCGGCCGCGCCTTTCGGGCAGAGGGTGCCCCGGCTGATGGGGTGGTTGGGGTTCCCCTCGATCTTCACCGCGCGCTTCTTCCCGTCCTCATGGGCCGTGATCGTCCGCACCAGAATCCCGCAACCCCCAGGGCACTGCTGGCAGACCGAGGCCACCCACCCCTCGATCCCCTGGGGGAGCATCTCCGCCTCGTAGGTTGCGGCCTGGATGTCGCCGAGGGCGCGAATCCGCTGGCACCCCGCGGCCGCGGCGGCCACGGCCCCGGTCCATCCGAAGAATCCCCGTCGCGTCACGTTCATCTCGTCTCGGCTCCCGGCCACCCCGCCCAAAAGCGGGGTACCCGACTCTCGGCTCTCTCTCAGCGGTGGCAGCTCACGCAGGTCGTGGCCACTTTTTTCTGCTCGTGGCAGTCGGTGCAGAAATCCATGCTGAAGCTCACCAGGGCCTTCGCGGGCGGCGTCGTTCGCTCCGCCATGGGCCCGTGGCAGGTGGCACACTCGATCTTGCCCAGCGTCACGTGGCGCCGGTGGGAGAAGTAGGCCGCCGCGTCCGGCGACAGCCGGTACAGCCTAACCCACTTGAGGGGCTCTTTCTTCGCCGCGAACTCTCGGATCTTTGCCTCCTCCGGGTTGTCGCTGACCTTGGCGCTGTGGCACATGAGGCATATCTCGATCGTGGGGAGCGTGGCAAACGCCTGCTCACGGACGTAGCGATGGCAGATGGCGCAATCCAGTCCCTGGGAGACGTGGGCTTTGTGGTTGAAGGCGATGGGCTGCCCCTGTTGCGCACTCTGGAGGGTCTGTGCGATCGCCAGGCCGACCAGCAGGGCCAGCCCCGCCCCCAGCGTCAGCGCTCCTCTGCGCATCGACGTGTTCTCCCGAGCCTGCCTAAGGCAACGGCCGGCTATCCTTGGCCATCTCCTGCACCATGTCGGCCGACTGCAGGATGAGCGGCGTGTAGCTGTAGATCAGCGTGACCTCCACGCTCAGGTTGCGCTGGTAGGTGCGGCCGCCGATGACCTGATCCTGGGTCATCTCTTTGGTGACGGGGAAGATCAACCGCTCGATCCGTGACTCCTGCGGCCCCAGGCGGTTATCCACCAGGATCGTGCTGGGCTTGAGAAAGATGTCGGCGTCCGTTTCCAGGGGCTTGCGCTGCGCGTCGGCCAGCACCTTCTGGTAGCGGATCGTGACCTCCCGGAGGACGGTGCCCCGGGCGTCCTTCAGCCGGCCGGTGAGCAGGACCTTCCGCGAGGGAATGCCCGTCGGCATCATGTGGCCCGATCCGACATTGGTCACCCGGACCCGGACCAGGACCGCATCCGAGCCCTTGCTCACCTCGAGGATTTCCACCTTGGCGGCACGCTGGAGCTGGTCAACGGAGTGCCCGCCCTGGAGGTCATGCTTGTTGACGCGCTTCGTCGAAACCTTGACGCCGGCCTTGACGGTGGTGGCATCCTTGACGGTCGGCATGTGGCAATCCTGGCACTGCACCCCCTTGGCGGCGTAGGGACTTCCTTTCCACTCGCTGTAGGTCCCCATGATCACCGTCCCGTTCTTGGCGACGAGCTCGTGACAGCCCCCGCACAGCTCCGAGGTCTCGTGGACCGGCGAGAACGTGGTCAGATGCCCCGGGGACGTGGTGTCACCCAGGGGACCGAACTTCACCACCCCGGGTCGCATGGTATATGGCTCGGCGCGGTTGGCCATGGTCACCGCGGAAATGGTGTGGCAGAAATCGCAGGTCACGCCCTCCCGCGTGACCGCGTATCTGAGCCGAAAGTCCCGGGAGACGCGCGTGGTCGGCGCATGACAGCGCAGGCAGGACTCCCGGGCCCTCGCATCGCCGGCCTTCAAGACCTGCATGTAGGCGACGTCGAAGACGGGATCCGTCAGCGAGCCGGCGTGGAGCGATCGGGACCACATCCGGTAGATATCCTCGTGGCAACCCGCGCAGACCTTGGCACTGGTGTAGGCGGTGCTCCTGCCGTCGTCCGCATGAGCCTGCACTGCCACGAGGAGGAGCAGGATGGCCGCCGTCACACCCGCCGCCGTCCACTTCCGCTTCACGCTCCCCATGGCTGTCCCCTCCTCCTACCGCTGCCGGCGTTTCCGCCGGTGAGATCCGGGGGGCCCCTCTCTCTGGGCGGGACCCTCGTTTGAGCCTTCGAGCTTTCCTCCGAGTGCCGGATCGCCTCGGTCGCGGTGGAAGCCCCGGATGGCGCGGACGAGGTCGGCCGGCTGGGCGGTCACGACCTGGTGTCGGTCATAGACCGTGGCGAAGTTGTGATCGAGGTCCAGGGCCACCACCCGTCCCGCAGGATGCCGCTGCAGGATGGCGGCGAGGGTGGGGGACTGGATGCCGGCATCCGACTCCTCGACGATGGTCACCTCGGGACGGAGGGAACCCACCGCCTCGAGGGCCTTGGCCGGATCGCTCTCCATGCCGATGACCTGGATGGCCCGTCGTCCCCGCAGCAGGCTGCGGATGCCCTGGGCAAAGAGGGCATGGTGGAAGACGATGAAGATTCTGAAAGTGCCTCGCCTGCCGGCCATGACCGGGTCGCTGCCTCCTGTTTGCATGGAAAGGTATCCCCGGCCAGCGGCG
>CAZNWB010000179.1:0-4215 GCA_964576535.1 uncultured bacterium
GCCGCCACGGCCCCGGCGACGGTGTTGGGAATGTCGTGGAACTTGAGGTCCAGGAACACCCGAAGTCCGAGGTCACGCATCGCATGAACGGCGCGGGGACCCTCGGCCGTGAAAAGCTGGCTGCCGATCTTCACGGCGGCAAGATGCGGGGCGACTCGCCGGGCCAGATCCATCGCCTCCGCAAGTGTCGGCACATCCAGGGCGACGATCAGGCGGCTGGTCGGGTTATCCATCGGTGGAGCCTGCATTTGAAAACCGACAACCGACAACCGACAACCGGCCAATGTGCTCGGTTGAGTCCGCGGGCATCCGTGGGGCTGCACCGACGTCCCGTTGTCGGTTTCTCATTGTCAGTGTGAAATTTCTCATTGCGCCACGTCAGCCGGAGCCGATCTTGAACGTGCGGAAGTGCATCGTCCCCTCGGGCAGGGAAAACTTGTTAATCTCGGACAACTCGAGCTCCTGCACCTCCATGGGTCCCACGGGAACGTTGCGGAGGGCCGCCATGGCCTCGACCAGGGCAGCGACATCGGTCTGGGCGAAGCGCAGGAGGTTGACCCAGGCGAAGTCAATGTCCACGTCCAGGGTGGGAAGCGGCGCCACGCGAAAGCGGGCCAGCGACTCCCCGATGGCATGGCGAAAGAGGCCCAGGATCGGCTGATCATAGAAGCCCTGAACATAGATCGCCGATCGGGTGCAGTTCACGCCCTGGAAATGCAGCGTGATGGGTGGCAGGTCCGCGATCAGCCGGCTGAGGATTTCGCTGATCTCCCGGATGTCGCTCGCCACGCGGGTGTATTTGCCGTAATCGTAGATCCCGCGGATCGTGCAGTGGAAGGAGGTCGCAGGATAGGCGAAGGCCCGACCGGCGGACAGGAGTCGCGCCTGGATGTCCAGGAGCGCCGGATGGAGCATCGGGGGGATCCGCGCCAGGAGGGTGAGGCACCGCCGGCCGTCCTCTCCCAGCCTGTCGAGGAACGGATCCACGACCGCCTGTTCCCGCAAGAGGCGCGCCCGGTTCAGGCACCAGATCTCCTGGGTGAGGCGCTCCTGGGCGGCCCGGTAGGGGCTCACGGGCGGCCGCAAATCAGAGAGAAGTGGGGGCATCCTTCCTCCATCGAGGCTAGCCTATCACGGCGCCGGAAAGACCGTCAATGAACCCTGGTGGGGAAGCAGTCAGCGGTCAGCCCATGATCCAGGATCGAAAGCTGAAGGCTGACTGCTGAGCGCGGAAGGCTAGTTGCCGGAAGCGTTGACATGGGGCGGGGCGTCGGCTTAGAGTGGCGGCATGCTCCAGAGACTGGTCTGCCTGCTTGCCCTGGCCGCGCTCGCCCTGGTTGCTTCGCCATCACCCGCCTTCCCCATGGCCCCGGAGGTCCGGGCCGGGATGCTGCGGGTGACCGACCTGCTCCTGAACCGCGATGTGGATTCCGCCGAGGCCGAGTGCCGGAGGCTCCTGTCGCTTTCCGAGGGAGAGGCGGTGGGGAAGTTCTGCCTCGGTCTCACGACGCTGACGCGGGCGGAGAATCAGGACGATCCGACCCCCGACCTGGACCGGTTCCTCGCGCAGGCAGCGGAGAGCATCGCCGCTGCGGAGGCCTTGGAGCGATCCCAGCCGGCGGATGCCGAGGTGAAGCTCCTGTTGGGCCTGGCACTCGGAAGCAAGGCCCTGGTGGATGGGGGACACAAGAACTACCTGGCGGCCTTCACCTCCCTGCGCGAGGCGCACCGCCGGTTTGAAGAAGCCCTCAAGCTGGATCCCAAGCTGGTGGATGCCTATTACGGGATCGGCCTGTACAACTATGCCCTGGGACACTTGCCGGCCCTGCTGAAGCCGCTGGTCAGCATCGTGCTGCCGCATGGAGATGCGGCTCACGGCCTGCAGGATCTGGAGCGGGTGGCGGAGCAGGGGACCTACCTCAAGATGACGGCGCGGGTCGCACTCCTGCACCTGTATGCCGGCCACGAGGAGAAGTACGCGGAGGCCCTGCGGCTGGGCCAGGACCTGCTCTCGCGATACCCCGGGAACCCGGACCTGTACTTCGCCACGGCCCACGCCGCCTCGGAGCTCGGCCGCGGGGACGACGCCCTGGAGATCGCGCGGCGCGTGGCCCGCAACATGTCCCAGGGCCATCCCCACTTCGGCCCGGAGCTCTCCGGGCGGTACAACCAGCTCCTGGGCAAGATCTACATGGACCAGGGCGAGTACGCCACGGCCCTGACCTTCTTCCAGCGCGCCGTCCAGGTGCCCACCCCCCTGCGCTACCGCTGGGTCACCGCCTGGGCCTGGACCCGCTCCGGCCTGATTTACGACCTCCAGGGAGACCGGGAGGAGGCCGTCCGGCGCTACCGCGAGGCGCTGGGGGTGCAGACGGAGGGGCTGGCCCGGGACGTGGCCCGTCGGCACCTGGAGGCGCCGTACCGGGGGCGTCCCCGCCCCGCGTCGTGAGAGCATCGTGCCAGGACAGGCCGTGACGCTGCGCATGATTCGCGAGGCGCGTCGTCTCCTCAAGGGCATCGTGCATCGGACGGCCCTCGAGCCCTCCCGGACCTACCGCGTGCGGCCGGAGGGGGACCAGGCGGTTGCCCCCTGACCGACCGGTGGGCCGTTGCGAAAGGACCGTTCCCGAATGCCCAAGCGAAGCGCGCACCATCCCAGCCAGGAATCTTTCGACAAGCCGGGCAAGCGCGCGTCCCGCGCCCACCCCTGGCTGCTCCACTCCGTCGTCTTCGTGTGTGGCGCCGTCCTCATGGGTTTGGAAATCGTCGGGAGCCGGATCCTGGCCCCGTACTTCGGCAACTCCATCTTCGTGTGGGGGAGCCTGATCAGCGTCGTCCTGGCGGCGTTGAGCCTGGGATACTGGCTGGGCGGGATCATGGCGGACCGCTGGCCGCGCCTCACGGTCCTGGGCGTCCTGATCGCCGTGCCGGGGATCATGATCGCGCTCTTGCCCTTTGCCTACCCCGCCTTGAACCACGCCATCGCCACCAGCGATCTCGGGACGCGGCTCAGCCCGCTCTTCGCCTGCGCGGTCCTGTTCCTCGTCCCCAGCGTGTTCCTGGGAACGATCTCGCCCTTCGCCGTGCGGCTGCAGGCCCGGGCGGTCGCCTCGGTCGGGACGACGGCCGGGGGCCTGTATGCCGTGTCCACGGCCGGGAGCATCGCCGGCACCCTGCTCACGGCGTTCTATCTGATCACGATCCTGGGCGTCGGGAACATCGTCCACGGCCTCGGCCTCACGCTGCTCCTCACGGCCGCGGGGGTCTTCCTGGGGGACCGGCGGGTCGGGCGGGCCGCCGTAGCCATTCTCGGCATCGGGCTGGTGGGTCTCGCGCTGGTCTGGGGGGAGCGGACGCGCAGGGCCGAGACGGGGCTCGTCCTCGAAATGGACTCCTTCTACAATCACATCCGCGTGGCCGAGGAGAGCGGGACGCGGTACATGGATTTCGGCAATCTGCGGCAGAGCGCCATCTTGCTGGAGGATCCGTGGGAACTCCGCCTGCGCTACACCCGGTTCTTGTCCCTGGCGCTGGCCTTTCAGCCCGATCCCAAGCGCGTGCTGGTCCTGGGGCTGGGCGGCGGCTCGTTCCCCAAGCGTCTGTATCGGGACTTCCCGCAGGTGGTGGTGGATGCCGTGGACATCGATCCCCAGGTCCTGGCCATCGCCAAGCGGTACTTCCAGGTGCCGGAGGATTCGCGGCTACGGCTGCACGCCCGGGACGGGCGCCGATTCGTCCAGCAGACGGAGGCGCGATACGACCTGGTCATTTTGGATGCGTACAACTCCGACACGATCCCGTTCCACTTGACGACCCGGGAGTTCTACCGGGAGGTGAAGGCCCGCCTCGCGCCCGGTGGGGTCGTGGTGTCCAACATCATCGGAAGCCTGCGCGGGCCCGGAAGCGCCTTCTTCCGGGCGATGTACCGGACCCTGGCGGAGGCCTTCCCCGTCATCCATGTGATCCCGACCTACGACCTGAACCGGGCGATCCCATTCGGCGAGATCAATATCATCCTCGCCGCCACGCGTGACGGGGCCCGCCTGACGCGGGCAGAGCTGATGCGGCGGGCGGGCCGGGTGGGGGGGAAGATGATCCCGGCCTCGGAGCTGTCGGAGTACGCCTCCTACTTGATGGAGCTGCCGATTCCGGTGTCGGATGTGCCCACCCTCACGGATGACTTTGCGCCGGTGGAGATCCTGCGGGCCTCCTGAC
>CAZNWB010000180.1:0-4046 GCA_964576535.1 uncultured bacterium
GAGATGGCCTGGTAGTCCTTGCTCTTGCCTTCCGTGCTGGCGATCCCCCGGGCGGCGTCGCCGAGCTTGACGAGGATCGTCTCCCAGCCCAGGGCCCCGATGTGCTTGTAGGTAATCTGGCCGTCTCTATCTATGAAGAAGGTCTCGGGGATGCCGTACACCCCGTAATCAATGGCGATCCGGTTCTTGGGGTCCCGGCCGTTCATATAGGTGATCCCGAATTCCTGGATGAAGCGACGGGCGGCCTCCTCGGTGTCCTGGATATCCACCCCGAGGAAGACCACACCTTGGTCCTTGTAGCGCTGCCAGGACTGCTCCAA
This sequence comes from uncultured bacterium, assembly GCA_964576535.1. Lineage (GTDB taxonomy): Bacteria > Methylomirabilota > Methylomirabilia > Methylomirabilales > 2-02-FULL-66-22 > 2-02-FULL-66-22. The sequence continues at coordinate 321 of CAZNWB010000180.1, forward strand.
GAGGGATGCCTCCGCGCGGCAGGGCGGGCACCAGGAGGCCCAGAAGTTGAGGAAGACCACCTTCCCGCGGAAGTCCGACAGCCGGACGGTCCGCCCGTCAAAGAGCGTCAGGGAGAAGTCCGGCGCTGGCTGTCCCGTCAGGATGGAGGGGATGGCCCGCGGGTCCGTAGTGAACCCGTAGGCCAGGAGGGTCACCACGCCCCCGACCGCCCCGAGGACCAATACCACCTTCCACCAGCGCACGATGTCCTCCGGTGCCTGGAGTCAGCTATTCATAGGAAAGGGCGTTCGGGCGTTCGACTGTCCGGGCATTCGGTCGCCCCGGAACTCCCCAATCCGCCTTCCGCGGAAACAACCGAACCCCCGAACGCTCTTGACTGCGTCGTGTTACTGCTTCGGCGTCGTCTCCGGCGTCGCCGTGGCCCCCATCATCTGGTGGCACTGATCCGTCATTTGCTTGGCCTGCTCGACCGTGATCCCGTGCTGCTTGGCGAACTGCTCCAGTTGCTCTGGGGAGAGCGGCTGGCCCATCATCATGTTCATCATGCCTGAGCCCATCATGCCCGGGCCCATCATCCCGCCTTGGCCGCCGCCCATCATGCCGCCCCCCATCATGCCCATGCCCGGCCCCATCATCCCGCCCTGTGGGCCGCCGCTTGACTGGGCGATGGTGTACCCGGCCGCGCCCAAAACGAGAATGAGGGCCGCCGCCATGATCCATGCGTTCTTCATCTTGGTCTCACCTCCTCTCAATAGGTTTCGCGAACTCCACCTGGGAATGAGGCAAGCCCAGTGCCAGTTCGGCTTCCCTGCGGAAATAAGCCTGGCCAGTTGGAGGTTGTTGATTTCCAAAGCGAAATCCAAGGCTGGAATACTGCCGCCGGCGGGGGGTGAATGGTCCCTTCGACGTTCCTGTCGGAAATGCGGGAGCTTGGTCGAGCGCGGCCTGACTTTTTGTCAACTGGTCTGCGGAGGCAACTCGCCAGCCGGAGGAGAGGAATCCTGGGGCGATGCGTCGCCTGCCGGACCGGTCCCGTCGGACTCCGGTTCTGCCCGCATCCGGCGGTAGATCGTCCGTGTGGCAATCCCCAAGAGTTTTGCCGCCAGCGTCTTGTCCCCCTTGGTGTACCGGAGCGTCTCTTCGATCAGGCGGTCCTCCACCTCCTCCAGGGGCGTCCCGATGGAGACTACCAGGTGCCGGGCGATCCGCTCGGTGCCCACCAGCCGCTCGGGGAGGTCGGCCGGCGAGATCATGGTTTCACGGGTCAGGACCACAGCGCGCTCGATCACGTTCTCTAGCTCGCGGACGTTGCCAGGCCAGTCATACCCCTGCAGGACCTCGATGGCCTCTTCGGTGAACCCCGTGATGGCCTTGGCATTCTTGGTGGCATGTCGCCGGAGGAAGTGCTGGGCCAGCAACGGGACGTCTTCCGGCCGCTCGCGGAGCGCCGGAAGCTGGATCGTGATCACGTTCAGCCGGTAGAACAGATCCTCGCGGAACTGCTTCTCCCGCACCCGGGTGGCCAGGTCGGCGTTTGTGGCCGCCACCAGCCGGATGTCCACCTTGAGGGTGCGCGTCCCACCCAGCCGCTCGAACTCCCCCTCCTGGAGGACTCGGAGGAGCTTCGCCTGCGTTGCCAGGCTGAGGTCGCCGATCTCGTCCATGAACAGCGTGCCGCCATGCGCCAGCTCGAAGCGCCCCTCCTTCCGGGCCACGGCGCCAGTGAAGGCCCCCCGCTCGTAGCCGAACAGCTCGGATTCCAGCAGCGTCTCGGGAAGGGCGGCGCAGTTGAGCTTGATGAAGGGCCGCTGCCGGCGGGGACTGCCGTGATGGATGGCGTTGGCGATCAGCTCTTTCCCGGTGCCGCTCTCTCCCTGGATCAGGATTGTGGCGGTGCTGGCGGCGACCTGGTTCACCAGTTCCAGGGTGCGCAGCATGGCCGGGCTTCCCCCGATGATCTGGCCGGGCCCCTGCAACTCGTCCAGTCGCGCCTGCAGGGCTCGGTTCTGGAGGACCAAGGCTTGCTTCTCGGCCGCCTTCTGGATGGTCTTCTCGAGCTGGGCCCTCTTGAACGGCTTCGTGATGAAATCGTACGCGCCCTCCTTCATCGCCACGACCGCTTCCTCGACGCTTCCGTGGCCGGTGATGACGATCACCTCGACGTCAGGAGCGATGGCCTTGGCTGCCTTGAGCAGCTCCTGGCCCGAGAGCTTCGGCATCTTCAGGTCAGCCAAGAGAATGTGAATGGCCCCCTCCCGCAGGCGGTCCAGCCCCGCCTGGCCGTCCTCGGCAAGCACCACATCATAGCCGGCCTTTTCCAGGGTCCGGGAGAGGGCCTGCCGGACGGCCTGATCATCGTCCACCACCAGGACCCGGATGCGGGCCTCCTCCCCGGTCATGGGTTCCCCTCCTCCACCCGCGTCGGGAGGCATAGGCGGAACGTCGTGCCGATCCCTGGGCCGCTCTCGCATCTCAGGCTGCCGCCGTGATCCACGGCGATCTGGCGCGCGATCGCCAGACCCAGCCCGGTCCCACCGTCCTTGGTCGTGAAGAACGGGTCGAAGATCTTGTCGCGAATGTCTTCTGGAATGCCCATCCCCGTATCGGTCACCGCGATCTCGACCCCGGAGGCATCCTCACGCGCCTCGATGGTGATGCGGCCGCCCCCGGGCATCGCTTCCGCAGCGTTCCGGACCAGGTTCAGGAAGGCCTGACGGATCTGGCCCGGGTCCAGGGAGAGGGTGGGGAGCCCGTCCGGAACGTGCAGACTCAGATGCACGCCGCGCCGCTGGAGCTCCCCACGGACAAACTCACCCAGTTCCTCCAGCAGGGGCCCCAGCGCCGCGGCCTCCAGCTTGGGCTTGGGCAGGCGCGCGAAGCGAAGGTACTCCTCGGTCACCGCCCCCAGCACATCCACCTGCGACCGGATTGCGGCGAGGAGGGTGCCCGCCTCGCCCCGCCGCGCCTCGGGCAGCGAGCGAAGTTCGTCCTCCAGCAGCTCGGCGTTCAGGCTGATGGAACCCAGCGGGTTCCGCACCTCGTGGGAGACCTTGGCGGCCATCTGCCCGATGGTGGCCAGCCGCTCCGATTGGACCAGGCGCTCCTGAGCCGCCTGCAGCTCCCGATACGCTCGCTCCAGCCGGGCCTGCTTGTCCTCCAGGGCCCGGTTCAGATCCTCGACCCGGGCGCGCGCCAACCGCTCGCGCTGGCTGAGGTACCCGAGCGAGCCGGCCAGCAAGAAGAAGGTCGCGGCCCGCGCGATCAGATGGTGCCAGTCTCCGCCCGACGCCCCCAGGAAGGAGAAGACCCCGTACAGGATGCCCGCCGCGCCAGCCGTGCCGAGGGCGATGCCCGGGCTGAAATACACCGCCGCCAGTGCCACCAGCAGGTAGTACAGCAGGTAGAAGTGGCTCTCCTGACCCCCGCTGAACCATACGAAGAGCGACACGAAGATAAGGTCGAGTCCCACGGTCCCCAGGAGTATCCGGCGGAGCCCCCCCGGCCAGGTGCGGATGACCAGGAACAGGACCAGCTTGTAGGCGACGAAGGCCCAGGCCAGGGGGGCAAGGTGCGGCTGGTGCTCTGGCCGCACGGGGGCCAGGAAGAGGGCAACCATGCCCCCGAGCATGGCCATGGCACGGAGGATCGCGAAGCTCCACTCGTCGGACGCCAGCAACTTGGCGACACCCTTGGCGCTCATCGTATTCGGCTCAGGTGATCTCGAC
>CAZNWB010000181.1:0-4012 GCA_964576535.1 uncultured bacterium
CGGCGCTCGCCAGACTCATTGCGCCGAACAGAACCCAGCGGATCCGGCGCGCCGGGCGGGCGAAGATCGAGCCCTCGAATTCGGTAACCCGCGGTGATGACGTCGACAAGGAAATCGCCCCCAATCAGTGCCCGCGCAGCGCTGTCGGTCGAAACAGGATCGGCACACTGAAACGGGCCTGGAACGACGTCGGGTCTTTCATGTTGCTGCGGTACTTGTGCAGATACGCTGCCCGGCGCTCGGCGGAGATTCGCCTGACCCGGCGCGCCTTGCCCAACAAGACCACCACATCGGTGCCATCCCTGTCCGCGTTGAAGTGAATGGAGGCGTTGGGGTTGGCGGCGATCTGGGGAACCTTGGCGGCGTCCAGCGGCGAAAAGACCAGGATGTCCTGGCCGCTCCAGTGGAACCAGACCGGTCGCGGCTGCGGACCCCCGCCGGCGTCGACGGTCGTCAGCCACACCATCGATTCTCGCTTGAGCTTCTTGAGGGCTTTGCGACCCAGTCGACTGTTGAAGTCCATCGCCAACTCCGGCCCTGGGAAGGAAGCATTGTACGACAAGGGGTAACCGGCGACGATCGCCGCCGTCAGAATCCCCGCAGCGCCGTCAGTCGTACCAGGATGGGCACGCCATGTTCGGACTGAAACGAGGCGGGAGTCATCTTCAGATCGACGATTCCCCTGCGGTACTTGCGAAGGTAGGCCTTCACCCTCTCCGGCGCCATCGACTCCGGCAACGCGTGGGCCTCCCCCAGAAAGACGACGACGTCATTCGCCGCCGCGTCGCTGTTGAAGTGCAGCGCCACGTCCGGACGGGCGGCGATCTGGCGGACTTTGCCGGCCTTGGGCTGCGAGAAGATCAGGACATCTTCACCATTTCGGTGAAACCACACAGGCCTCGGCTGCGGTCGGCTCTATTCGTCGACGCGGGTCAGCCAGACGACCCTTTCGCGCTTGAGCTTCCGTAGGGCATTGCGGCCCAATCGACTGTCGAAGTCCATCCGAGACCTCGCATCGGCCGGGCGAGCAGTCATTGTACGACCGGTCCTCCCCCGCGCCAGGCTAAGGAGGGAAGGACCCTCGTGATACAATGCGCGAAACTTGGCGCGACCAACGCTCTCCCCGCCTCCCTCCGAAAGTCGCCCTGCCCCCATCGAGGAGGTCCGGCGCAAGTGAGCCGCCGGCGATTTACAGCAGATGAGCGTGGTCGCCGCCGTGGGCCTGGCGCTGGCCCGGCTCGACGGAAACTCCCCGGCCTAATCCCTTCGGTCCCTCCGATGGACAACCACCGAGACCTTGCGCACCTCGAGCGGCCGACCTGCCATGAACCCGCCTGACCTGCCGAAGGCCGCGCTGCGCGGCGAGCCCTCCTATGTCTGGCGCGCCGGTCAGGAGCGACGGCTGCAGCTGATCATGGCCGCCGCCGGAGATCGGGCCTCGGGGCGGATCCTCGACGACGGCTGCGGCGTGGGGGAGTACCTCTCCAGGCTGGCGGTAGCGGCGCGGACTGCGCACGGGGTCGAACTCGAGGGCGACCGCGCGGCGCAGGCGGCGGCCCGCGCCCCCCGGTCATCCATCGTCCGCGCCGCGAGCGAGCATCTCCCGTATGCCTCGGCCTGCTTCGATCTGATTCTGTCGCATGAAGTGCTCGAACACGTCGCCGACGACCGCGCCGCGGCAGCTGAGATCCTGCGCGTCGCGCGGCCCGGAGGGCGCCTGGTGCTGTTCGTCCCCAATCGGGGGTATCCGTTCGAGACGCACGGCGTCTTCTGGCGCGGCCGCTACCGATTCGGCAACGTCCCGCTGGTGAGCTACCTGCCGCGCGCCTGGAGGAATCGCCTGGCGCCGCACGTGCGCGCTTATGGAACGGCCGACGTGGCGCGCCTGTTCGAGGGCGACGCGGCGAGGATCGTAGAGCGGCGAGTGATCTTTGGCGCCTACGACAACATCATCGCCCGGCGGCCGCGGGCGGGCCGCCTGCTACGCGACTTCTTGCAGGCGCTGGAGCGGACGCCGCTGCGGGCCCTGGGGCTTTCGCATTTCTGGGTGGTGGAGAAGGTCTAAGTAGCCGGCCTGAAGCAGAGGGCCTCTCGAGAAGAAGGGACCAAATGCCTCCCCCAGATCCGACCGTCATCTCACCCTCGGCCAGCATCTACCCGCCTTCCCTCTGTCGTGATCAGATTGACCGGCGAGAGTAGTCGATGAGGCGCGCTTGCCGATGGATGACCTGGCTCGTCGTCGGGGGGGCGCTTGTGGCCGTCGTCGTCTCGCTGAGTGCCGGGTTGCTGGGCGTGGATACAGATCAGAAGTGGGGCCCGTTTCGTACAGGGTTATTGGCCGCGGGAGCGGGCGTGCTTGGGCTGGTTGCCTGCCTGCGGTTGGTCGATGGCCTCGATCGGCGTCTGGCAGCCAGGAGGCGGGGGTCGACGCGCGCAAGAGCCGAAGGGTCGACAGCGGCCCTCGGGGAACGTCCACGGGTGGGCGCACCCACAAAGTGGCTTGGCCTGGTGGGGTTCCTCGTGGCGATGGAGCTGCTGTACGTATGGTTCGTGAGCGTGGGCCACTGGACGGCGTGGCCCCGGACGACCGATTACTACAACATGCTTGCTGACGCATTCCTTCAGGGGCAGACGGCCCTCCTTGTTGAGCCGCCCCAGGAGCTCGCATCTCTTGAGTATCCCTGGCCGACCGCGATGCGCCCTGGCATCCCTGTCGTTGCCGACGCATCGTATTTCAGGGGGAAGTACTACATGTACTGGGGGCCGGCACCGGCGGGGATGGCGGCTGTGTGGAAGGTGACTACGGGCCAGCGGGTGGGGGATGAGCATCTCGTGTTTGTCGCAGCCACCGTCATCCTCGTGTTTTCCGTGTTGATCGTGCTCGATCTGAGACGCGCAAGTTACCCCGAGATGCCGCCATGGCTGCTCGGTTGCACACTTCTGGCGGTCACCACGGTTCATCCCCTTCTATGGAACTTGAATCGACCGGCGATACACGAGGCTGCGATCTCCAGCGCGCAGGCGTTCCTGCTGGCGGGGCTCTACTTCGCCCTTCCGACAATACAGGGGCGGGAGACCCGGGCGGGAAGGCTGGCGTTGGCCGGGACTCTTTGGGCATTGGCCCTGGCGTCGCGTTTGGTGTTGCTGGGGGCCGTCGGGGCCCTGGCTGTAGTGACGCTCTGGGGATGGGCCCGCGCCAGGAGGGGCGACGGCGCACGCAGGCGGGAGGCGCGCGGCCTGATCGGCCTGGCGCTACCGATCGTTGCTGGTCTCGGGCTGCTCGGCGTTTACAACTCCGTCCGTTTTGGAAATCCATTCGAGACAGGTGTTCGATACCAGCTGGGCGTCATTGATCTCAACCGGCTGGCCGACACCGGGTTCCTGTTCAACGTTGCGTACCTCCCGGCGAATACTCTCTATTACCTTCTGGCCCCGCTGCGTTTCCGATTTGCCTTCCCCTTTGTGCGGCCCGTCTTTGGGGATCTTCCTTCCATTGCGGCCTTCCTCCGGCGGTTTGACCAGCCCACCACGCATTACGTGGAGGATGTCACAGGCCTATTCATGGTGATCCCGTTCGTCCTGGCGGCTGCCGTCTGCGCCGCGACGGTCCTGTGCCAGTGGCCGCCTGCTATCCCTCACAAAAGCGGCGGAATACCACCCTCGGCCAACACGCGAGGGTCGGGTGACCTGATTCGTCTGGCGGGCGTCCTTTTCGCCGCTTCCTTCCTGGCGTTTGCCCCGGCCGTCCTCTTTTTCTGGGTGGCGACGCGATACATGCTGGACTTCACCCCCCTGCTTCTTCTCGCAGCATCGATCAGTACGTGGGCGGCCATACGTGCCGCGAGCAACTACCCTGTGCGAAGGGGCATGCTCTCGACTTTCATCGTCGGCGCGCTCCTATCTACGGTGTGTGTCAGCCTCCTGCTAGCGGTGACCGGGTCGGACTCGCGCTTCGACGACATGAACCCTGCCTTGTGGGGCCAATTGCTTTCACTCTTCTCGCCGTAGACTG
>CAZNWB010000182.1:0-4012 GCA_964576535.1 uncultured bacterium
ACCGGGGGTGATTCTGGCTTCCCACAGACTGGGCGGACGTGGTAGCTTTACGGTCCCCTTCCCCGAATCCGTACGGCGCAAGGAGACCACCCATGACCAGCACCGTGCTCGAAAAGACCATGCTGATTGACGGCAACTGGCTTTCCGCGGAATCGGGGAAGACCTTTGCCGTCCACAACCCGGCGACCGGCGAGCAGATTGCCCGCGTGGCGAAGGCCGACGCACAGGATGTGGACCGTGCCGCCCGGGCGGCACACCGGGCCTTCGAGGAGGGGCCATGGCCTCGCCTGAGGCCACCGGAGCGCGCACGCTTTCTCTTCACGATCGCCCGTCTCATCCGGGAGCGATTGGAAGAGATCGCCACGGTCGAGACGCAGAACGTCGGGAAGCCCATCCGCGACTCGCGCGACGAGGTAGGCGCAGCGGCCGATTGCTTCGAGTATTACGCCGGCGCGATTCCCCGGATCTTTGGCGAGACGATTCCCGTGGCCAGCCCCGGCCTGGACTTCACCTTGCGGGAACCCATCGGTGTCGTGGCCCTCATCGTCCCCTGGAACTTCCCGTTCGTCATGGCCGCATGGAAGGTGGCACCGGCACTGGCCACCGGCAACACGGTCATCTTGAAGCCTGCGAGTTACACGCCTCTCTCCGCGCTGCTGCTCGCCGAGGTATGCCAGGCGGCCGGCGTCCCCCCCGGAGTCGTAAACATCATCACCGGCCCCGGCTCGACCGCAGGGGCAAGCCTGGCGGGCCACCCCCTGGTGGGGAAGATCGCCTTCACGGGTGAGACGGACACGGGGAAGCAGATCATGCACCTCGCCGCCGACAGCATCAAGAAGGTGTCCCTGGAGCTGGGCGGCAAGTCTCCCAACATCATCTTCGACGACGCGGACCTGGATGAAGCGGCCAACACATCGGCCCTGGCCGTCTTCGGCAATGCGGGCCAGGATTGCTGCGCGCGAAGCCGAGCCTTCGTTCACCAGCGAGTGTACGATGTCTTCCTGGACAAGTTCGTTGCCCGCACGCGATCGCTCAAAGTCGGCGATCCCATGGACCCGGAGACAGAGGTCGGCCCGTTGATCTCTCCCAACCAACGGGAGCGGGTCCTCGGCTACATCCGCCTCGGCCAGGAAGAGGGTGCCAGGCTGGCGTGTGGCGGCGACATTCCCACCGATCCGGGATGCGCCCGGGGAAGCTACCTCTTGCCTGCCGTCCTGGCGAATGTCCAGAACCGCATGCGCGTCGCACAGGAGGAGATCTTCGGTCCCGTCCTGTGCGTGATTCCGTTCCGGGACGAGGACGAGGCCGTTCGCTTGAGCAACGAGTCGATCTACGGCCTGTCGGGTTCACTCTGGACGCGGGACATCGGCCGGGCCATTCGTGTCGCCAAGCGCATCCGAACGGGTGTCCTCAGCGTCAACTGTAACCGCAGCGTTCATATCGAGGCACCCTTTGGCGGCTACAAGCTGAGCGGAATCGGCCGGGAGCTGGGCATGCACGCCTTGTCTCTCTACACCGAGGTGAAGAACGTCTTCATCAGCACGGGTTGAACGGTACAAGGCCGTGTGGTAGCTTCTCGGCCGGCACCTGAGCGAATCCTGAATATCGAATGCTGAATGTCGAATGATGAACGACGGGCACTTTCGAATAACCGCGGTCGCATCTTGACCTTCGGCGTTCGACATTCGTTATTCGACATTCGATATTTTCGCGCCCCCGATGACTCCCCTGAGGTGCGTTATGCGTGTCGCCTTGATCCAGATGAACTCCCAAGACGACCTTGGGGTCAACTTGCGGGAAGCCTCTCGGCTGATCGAGATAGCCTCGAGCGAAGGTGCGGACTTGGCCGCGCTGCCCGAGTTATTCACGTACCTTGGCCCACCCTCGGAGCATCCCCGCATCGCAGAGCCGATTCCCGGCCGAACCGTGGAGCATCTCTCGGCCCTGGCTGCCCGCCATCGGATGTACATCCTGGGTGGTAGCTTTCTCGAACGGGTGCCGGGAGAGCCTCTTTTCTCCAACACCAGCACGCTGTTCGATCGCACGGGACGCCTCATCGGGCGGTATAGAAAAATCCACCTCTTCGATGTGGACCTGCCTGGCCAGCCGCCCTACCGGGAATCCTCGACCGTGGCGCCAGGCGCCGAGGTGGTGACGGCCGACACTGAATTCGGCCGGGTGGGAATGACCGTCTGCTATGACCTGCGATTTCCCGAGCTGTATCGCGCGCTGGCCTCGCTGGGTGCCGAAGTGATTTTCGTTCCTGCAGCATTCACCCTTCACACGGGAAAGGATCACTGGGAAGTCCTCTTGCGTGCCCGGGCCATCGAGAACCAGGCCTTCGTGGTCGCTCCCGCCCAGGTCGGGCCCCATCCCCCCGGTCGCGAGTGCTATGGAAACAGCCTGGTCGCCGACCCCTGGGGCAGCGTGATCGCCCGGGCGCCGAACCAAGTCGGAGTCACCGTAGCCACCCTGGATCTCGCCTACCTGAAAAAGATCCGCTGCGAATTGCCGGCACTGGCGCATCGCCGTCGCGACCTGCTGGGTTAGCGTGACCAGGCAAACAAATGCCGAATTTCGAATGCTGAAGGCTGAATGATGAAGTGGCGATCCAGGAGGGGTGTCGATGCCAGGGAATCTCGATCTTGACGCATTGCACGAGCTTGTCCTGAAAGGAGAGATTGACACCGTCCTCGTGGCCTTTCCCGACATGCAAGGCCGCCTGCTGGGGAAACGGGTGACAGGGCACTACTTCCTCGATCACGTCGAGCACGAGGGGATCCACACCTGCGCTTACCTGCTTACCGCGGATGTGGACATGGAGCCCCTGCCCGGCTTTCGTCTGGCGAGCTGGGATACCGGCTACCAGGACTTTCGGGCCGCTCCGGATCTCTCCACCCTTCGGCGCATCCCCTGGCTCGAGAAAACCGCCATGGTTCTGTGTGATCTGGTCAGCGAGCACGGGGAGCCGGTAGAGGAATCGCCCCGACACATTCTCAGGCGCCAGGTCCAACGGGCGCGGGACATGGGTTTCTTGCCCATGATGGCCTCGGAGCTCGAGTTCTATCTCTTCACCGACTCCTTTGCATCTGCCCGGGAGAAAGGTTATCACAACCTCACCCCGTTCGGGTGGTACCTCGAGGACTACCACATTTTCCAAACCACCAAGGAAGAACCGGTGATCCGTGCCATTCGCAACGGGATGGAGGGTGCCGGCATTCCGGTCGAGTTCAGCAAGGGTGAATGGGGCGCCGGCCAGGAGGAGATCAATCTCCGCTACGCCGAGGCCGTGGAGATGGCCGATCGGCACACCATCTACAAAAACGGCGTCAAGGAGATTGCATACCTGAAGGGGCACGCGGTCACGTTCATGGCGAAGTACGACATGAAGCACGCGGGGTCCAGCTTTCACCTGCACACCAGCCTCTGGGACCCCGGCGGGAAACGAAACCTCTTCGCGCAGGAGGGCCGTCACCCTGGATCAGACCTCTTCAAGCACTTCGTGGCTGGACAGATGGCACTGGCGCGAGAGTTCTCTCTCTACTACGCGCCCTACGTGAACTCGTACAAGCGCTACCAGGCGGCATCCTTCGCCCCTACCCGGATCGCCTGGGGGTGGGATAACCGGACGTGTGGCTTCCGGATTTGTGGTCATGGGAATTCCCTGCGGGTGGAGAATCGGATCCCGGGCGCCGACGCCAATCCGTACCTCGCCTTTGCCGCCACCATCGCCGCAGGCCTTCACGGGATCGAGCAGAAGCTGTCGCCGCCTCCCATGTTCGAGGGAAACGCCTATGAATCCGCCAGCATTCCCCAGGTGCCGCGGACGCTGCGGGAGGCCATTGCCGAATTCGACCGGAGCAAGGCGGCCCGGCACGCCTTTGGCGACACGGTGGTCGAACATTACGTCCACGCCGCCCGGCTGGAACAGGAAGCCCATGATAAGGCAGTGACATGCTGGGAGCTCATGCGAAATTTCGAGCGAATCTAATCAAATGCGGATTGCGGAATG
>CAZNWB010000183.1:0-3955 GCA_964576535.1 uncultured bacterium
GCCTCATTCAGACGGCCCAGCTTGACGTAGGCCTCGCCCATGTACTCCAGCGCCTCGGGATAGTCCGGTCGCAGCCGCAGGGCCTGCTCGTACGCCCGGAGCGCCTCGGCGTACTGGCCGGTATTGCGCAAGGCGAAGCCCAGCTCGTTCCAGGCCTCGGGGAAGTTCGGCCGGATGTCCACGGCCCGGCGGAAATCATTCACCGCGTCCGGAAATCGCTTTGCCTTCTTGGCCTGCAGCCCCTTGTTGTATTCCGCCTCGGCGGAACGCGGGGCCACCGGATCCGGTACCGCATCGCCCCCGACCGCATGGGCCGCGAGCGGCAGGATCAGGGAAAGGAGCAAGGCAACCGAAACCGCGAACTGAAAGGCGATACGATCACGCACGGCATTCCCTCCTGTCTTTCAGGTGCGCCTTGCCAGTATAAACTCCGATCCGGGCTCATCGGTTCCCGGTCCGGACATAGGGGTCAGGCTCTTGATAATTTTATCTTGGCGTACTTGGCGCCTTGGCGGTTAAGGAATTGTGGACCGGCTCAGCCGATGTTGAAGTACTTGGCCTCGGGGTGGTGCAGGATGATGGCGGACGTGGACTGCTCGGGGTCGAGCTGGAACTCTTCGCTGAGCTCGACGCCGATCCGCTCCGGCTCCAGGAGCGTGAAGAGCTTGGCTTGGTCCTCCAGGTTGGGGCACGCCGGGTAGCCGAAGCTGTAGCGGGAGCCCTGGTATCCCTGGCGGAAGATCCGGGTGAGATCGGGGGAATCCTCCCCCGCGATCCCCAGCTCCTCCCGCATCCGCCTGTGCCATAGCTCGGCCAGCGCCTCGGCCGCCTCGACGGACAGGCCGTGCAGGTAGAGGTAGTCGGTGTAGTTGTGCTGGGCGAAGAGGTCCTGCGTGACCTCTGACGCCCGGCGCCCCACCGTCACCAGCATGCACCCCAGCACGTCCATTCGCCCCGAGCCCGTGCCGGCGAAAAAGTCCGCGATGCACAGGTGCCGCCCGCCGGGCTGGCGCGGGAACGTGAAGCGCGCCGCGGGCGTGCGCCCGGGCTCGGCGTACAGGATCAGGTCGTTGCCCTCGGACTGGCACCGGAAATAGCCGTAGACCACCCGGGGCTGGAGGATCTCTTCCCGCTCGCAGCGGGCCTTCCACCGCTCGTAGATCGGCCGGACGTGGGTGGCGAGCAGCTCGTCGAACTTCTCCCGCTGCCCCTTCCCCCGGTGGAACTGCCACTGGGTGCGGAACAACGCCACCTCGTTGACGAAGGCGAACACCTCCGCCAGGGGGATCTCCGTCACCACCCGAGTGCCGAAGAAGGGGGGATTCGGGATCGGCGCGTCGGTCCGCACGTCGCTTCGCGTCCCGGGCGGCGGCTCGGCCGGCGCGATGCGGGACGGCCGTCGCAGGACCTGCGGCCGTGGGGCGGCGGCCCCCGCCCCGCGGGCCTCGTCCTTCTCCCGCGAGACGATCTCGTCCATCAAGTGCAGCCCGTCAAAGGCGTCCCCGGCGTAGAACACCTCTCCCTTGTAGATGCTCCGCAGGTCCTCCTCGACGTAGCCCCGGGTGAGGGCGGCACCGCCCAGGATGACCGGGAACCGCCACAGATCCCGCGTGTTCAGCTCGTCCAGGTTCTCCTTCATCACCAGGGTGGATTTCACCAGCAGGCCGCTCAACCCGATGGCGTTCGCCTTGTGTTTCAGGGCGGCCTCGATGATGTTCCCGATGGGCTGCTTGATGCCCAGGTTGACCGTGCTGTAGCCGTTGTTGCTCAGGATGATGTCCACCAGGTTCTTGCCGATGTCGTGGACGTCTCCCTTGACCGTGGCCAGGATGATCCGGCCCTTGCTCTGCCCCTCGGCCCGCTCCATGAACCGCTCCAGATAGCCGACGGCAGCCTTCATCACCTCGGCCGACTGGAGCACGAAGGGCAGCTGCATCTGGCCGCTGCCGAACAGGTCCCCCACCGTCTTCATGCCGTCCAGCAGAATCTCGTTGATGATGGTGAGCGCGTCGTATGTTTGGAGCGCCTCGTCCAGCAGCGCCTCCAGCCCCGGCCGGTCGCCGTCCACGATCCGGGCCTTCAGCCGCTCCTCCAGGGTCCGGGGTGTCTCGCGCACGGAGACCGCCCGGCCGGATTCGGCCGACTCTAACAAGCTCATGAACTCCATCAACGGATCGTAGCCGTCCCGCCGCTCGTCGTAGATGAGCTGCCGGGCCACCTCGAGCTGGCGCGGCTCGATCCGGTTCAGGGGCAGGATCCGCGAGATGTTCACGATGGCCGCGTCCAGGCCGGCCGCGACGGCCTCGTGCAGGAACACGCTGTTCAGGACCTGGCGCGCCGCGGGCTTGAGGCCGAAGGAGACGTTGCTGACGCCGAGGATCGTGAAGACCCCGGGCAGCTCGGCCTTGATCCGCCGGATCGCCTCCAGGGTGGCGATGCCGTCCTTCCGCAGGTCCTCCTGGCCGGACGCCAGGGGGAACGTGAGCGCGTCGAAGATCAGGTCCCCGGGCTCCAGCCCGTACTTGGTCACCGCCAGATCGTGCAGGCGGTGCGCCACCCGCAGCTTCCACTCGACGCTGCGGGCCTGCCCCTCCTCGTCGATCAGCAGGCAGACCACGGCGGCGCCGTACCGCCGGGCCATGGGGAAGACCGTCGCGGGCCGGCCCTGCTCCCCGTCCTCCAGGTTGGCCGAGTTGATCACCGCGCGGCCGCCGATCCGCTTCAGGGCCGCCTCGATCACCGGGGCCTCGGTCGAATCGATCACCAGGGGGAGCGTCGCCTGGGTGACGAACCGGCGGATGACCTCGGTAATGTCGGCCACGCCGTCGCGCCCCACGTAATCCACGCAGACGTCCAGGACGTGGGCCCCTTCCCTGGCCTGCTCCCGGGCCATGGCCACCATGCCGTCGTAGTCGCCGGCCAGCAACAGGTCGCGGCACTGCCGGGACCCGTTGGCGTTGGTCCGCTCGCCCACGATGAGGACGCTCTGATCCTGGCGGAGGGGGACGCTGACGTACAGGCTCGAGGCCGCCGGGGCGTGCTCGGGCGCGCGCGGCCGGGGGGCACGCTCGCCGATCGCCTCCACCACCCGCTGGAGGTGCGCCGGGGTGGTGCCGCAGCAGCCGCCCACGATCGAGACCCCGTGCTCCTCCACGAAGGTCTTGTGGAAGCCGGCCAGCTCGTCGGGGGACAGGAGGTACTTCGCCCGGCCTCCCACCATGATGGGGAGCCCGGCATTGGGCAGGCAGGAGATCGCCTTCCGGCAGTGCCGTCCCAGGTACCGGAGGTGCTCCACCATCTCTTGCGGCCCGGTGGCGCAGTTGAGCCCGATGACGTCGAGATCGTACGCCTCCAACGTCGTGAGGGCCGCCCCGATCTCCGTCCCGAGGAGCATGGTCCCGGCGCTCTCCATGGTCACCTGGACCATGAGGGGCAATCGGTTTCCGGCGGATCGCATGGCGTCCTGGCAGCCGATCACGGCCGCCTTGGCCTGCAGGAGGTCCTGGCAGGTCTCGATCAGCAGGACGTCGGCGCCGCCGTCAATCAGCCCCCGGGCCTGCTCGGTGAGCATGGCCACCAGGTCATCGAACCCGATCTGTCCGAGCGAGGGCAGGCGCGTTCCCGGGCCGATGGCGCCGACGACGAAGCGCGGGCGCTCCGGGGTGGAGAAACCCGCCGCCACCTCCCGGGCCAACCGCGCGGCGGCGCGATTGATCTCGTAGGCGCGGTCGGCCAGGTCGTACTCTCCCAGGACCAGGCGGCTGGCACCGAAGGTATTCGTCTCGATGGCGTCGCAGCCGACCGCCAGGAACCCGGCGTGGATCTCGCGGATCACCTGGGGGCGTGTGAGGACGAGGATCTCGTTACACCCGTCCTTGCCCTCGAAGTCGTCGAGGGTGAGATTACGGTCCTGGATCGAGGTGCCCATGGCACCGTCGAAGATCAGGACCCGCTC
>CAZNWB010000184.1:0-3875 GCA_964576535.1 uncultured bacterium
CCGCAATCGGAGGGCGGGTACCCGCGCGAAGCGTGGGTGCAGCCCCCTCCCTACGGAACACCGAGACAGGCAAACGATCGAGGAGACGACGCATGGGTGCCAAGCGGATCTTGCTGATCGAGGATAACCCCGTTAACCGGCGGCTGGCCCAGTTTCTGCTCAAATCGCAGGGCTACGAGGTCTGGGAGGTGACCAACGCGTTGGAGGCCTTCGACTCGTTAAAGGAGAAACAGCCCGACCTCATCCTCATGGACATCCAGTTGCCGGGGATGGATGGTCTCACCGCCACCAGGCATCTGAAGGCCGATCCCGCGACCCAAGACATCCCCGTCCTGGCCGTCACCTCGTACGCCATGAAGGGGGACGAGGCCAAGGCGCTCGAAGCAGGATGCTCGGGGTACGTGACGAAGCCCATTGACAAGAAGGTGTTCCTGGAGGCGGTGGCCAAAGCCCTGACGGAACGGGAGGCTCATTAAACCGCCAAGACGCCAAGACCGGATTTATTCCCGTTTGCTCAGGCGGGCGGCTTTAACATGTCGAGGGAGGAGAGAGAAGAGGGGTCGGCCAGGTATCGCTGCGCTGCCTCTTCCGAGACATAGGCCTTGAGAAGGTCGTGGATGACCTGGCGCTGCTGTTGAACCTCGACGGTGACCATCCGCAGGCGCAGGAGTGATTTGACCCGGGTCAGGAGTTCCAGCTTGTTAATGGGCTTGGTCAGGACATCATCCCCGCCGACGTCCATGCCTTTGACATGGTCCTCCATCTCGTGCAGGGCGGTGAGAAAGACGATGGGGATCTGGCGGGTTTCGGGGGTGGCGCGGAGGCGCTGGCAGACTTCATAACCCGTGAGGTCCGGCATCATGATATCCAGGAGGATGAGATCGGGATGCTCGGTCGTCGCAGCCGTCAGACCCTCCTGCCCGCACGCGGCCGTCACCACCTCGTACCCCGCCCCCTTGAGGAGGGCCCGGAGCAGTTTGATATTGGTGTCCGTGTCGTCCACGACGAGGATTTTGGCTTGAGCTGTCATGACCATTCGCCTCACACGTGCCCGGCAAGGCCCCCCTCTCCCGCCCCTCTCCCCTCGGTGGGGGAGAGGAAAGGCGAGGGGAATCGCGCCGGAAGCTTACACCTGTCACAGGCCAAGTCAAGGGAGAATCTCAGACCGATGCGACGGCAGTTATGTGGGGCCCTCTCCCTACAGTGCAACGTGCCGACGATTTTCGTGACAAACTTGGAGGGATACCCCTCATGAAGCGCCGGTCCTTTCTCGCCATCCTGGGATGTATTGCACTCCTCCTTTCGGCCAATGCCGCCTTCGCCGGCGAAGGCCAGACGGCCACCGAGGTCCTCCTCAAGGCGAAGCCGGCGGTGGTGCTTATCTTGACCGAGGTCTCCGGCCAGGTGCGCCTGACCTGTCCGAACCAGCCCCCGCAACAGGTCACGCCCCCGCCCAACCAGGCCCACGGGAGCGGGTACCTCGTTAACCCCGACGGATATGTCCTTACCAACGGGCACGTGGTCCAGCCCTATGTCGAGAAGGACGAAGTGGAGCTGCGAGAAACCTTCATCCGCCAGGCCATCCAAAAGGCCTGCCTCGAACCGGGCCTCTCCGAGGCACGACAGGAGGCCGCGGTCCAGCAGGTGTATGCGCGGATCGCGCCCGCCGCCAGCGTGGAGCTGAAGAAAACGCTCAGCGTGGTCCTATCCAACCGCGACAAGTTCGTGGCCGAGGTCAAGGCCTATAGCCCGGCCCTAGCCGAGCGCCCCGGAAAGCGGATGGCTGCCGGCGGGGGCGGGGTGACGGAATCGGGAAAGGACGTGGCCGTCCTGAAGATCGATGCGCGCAATCTTCCGACGATCTCCCTGGGCGATTCCGACAGGGTCCAGGTCGGCCAGCAGATCCGCATCCTGGGATTCCCCGGCGTGGTCCTGTATCACGACCTCCTGGACAAGCGAAGCGCGGTGGAGGCCAGCGTGACCACCGGGCACGTGTCCAGCCTCAAGCAGGACGCCCGTGGAGCCCCCGTGATCCAGACCGACGCGGCCGCCTCGTGGGGAAACTCCGGCGGCCCGGCCATCAACGATCAGGGCGAGGTGATCGGGATGCTCACCTTCATCACCCTCACCGCCGACGAGACCCAGGCAATCCAGGGATTCAACTTTCTCGTCCCGGTGAATATCGCGAAGGAGTTTGCCCGGGCCGCCGGCGTGACGTTGGACAAGGCGAGCCCCTTCACCACCGTCTGGCACGAGGCGGTGGCCCGGTACACGCGGGGCGACTGGGCAGGGGCGCAGTCTCGTCTGGATGCCGCCAATCGCCTCCTGCCCAACCTGCCGGACGTGCAGCGACTCCAGACCGACGTGCAGCTCCGCCTGCTGCAATCGTCGTCCTGGCCGAATCCCTGGCTGCTGGGTGGGGTCGCCCTCGGCGTCGTCGCCACGGCCGGGGGCGCGTGGGTGGTAGTCCGGCGCCGGCGGGCCCGGCCGCAGGTGGCAACCCGCGTGGCGCAACCGCTGCCAGAGCCGGTGCCGGAACCGGCGCCGGCTGAGGCACCCGCGCCCCTGCGCCTCTCGGCGGCCGACCTGGCCCGTGCCCTGTCGCAGCGGACGGACTTGGTGATCGTGGACGTCAGGACTCCCTCCTCCTACGCGGCCAGCCAGGTGCAGGCGAAGGCAGCCATGCGGGCGAACCCTGAAGAGATCGTCCAGGTGTGCGCCGCCCTGCCGCGGACCCAAGCTCTCGTCCTGTATTGCGACTCCCCAGGCGAGGCGACCAGTGCCCGCGCGGCCCAGTTGCTGATGCAGCGGGGGTATTCCCGGGTGACGGTCCTGACCGGGGGCTTCGCCGCCTGGCAGGCCGCGAGCCTTCCCCTCGAGCGGACGCCGCATGCGAGGGGCACGACACTCACTGCCCCCCAGGCGGCACATTCGGTGCCGAGCGCAGAGAGCACCCCCACCCTCAAGGCACAGGTCAAGGTAGATCTCCCCGTGGGTGTGAAGGGTGAGGGGGCCTACTTCAACGCCCGGGCGTCGACACTCAAGATGACGGGCCTCACCCTGCGAACGACCGAAATGTTGCCCGTGGGACAGAAGCTCCGGCTTACGCTCTATCTGAGGGGCGAAACTCTGGAAATCACCGGACAGGTCACAGCCATCCACTCCCCTCGGGATGGCGAGGAGTCCCGTGGTGTGGAGGTGGTCTTCGATCCGCTGAGCGAGGAGGCCGGCACTATCCTGGAGGGCTTCATCCTTGCCCACCGGAGCGGGGGGTCGGCCGCCTGAACGTCTTGTCCAGGTCGCCATTCCTCAACCCCTTCTCCTCCACGACCCAACCTGCTTTCCTTTCCTCTTCCCGATATTCAACCTCAGACCCTGTCCACAAGAAATTTCATAACGGTACAACATAGAATAATCAATAGGTTACTATTCGTATGACATGAATTGTGAGATTTTTTTGCTTGACAGGAGTCTTTCGATCTTTTATAAGTTCCGCTCAACCGACCAGTTAGTACAAAGGCGAGGGATGACCACTACGCGAGAACAGATCCTGGATGCTGCCAGCCGCTTGATCCACGTTCGTGGGTTCAACAACACGTCCGTGGACGAAATCCTCAAGGAGAGCGGCGTTGGCAAGGGGAACCTCTACTACTATTTCAAGAGCAAGGAAGAGTTGGGCTTCGCCATCCTGGAACGAAGCATCGAGCGGATCAGCACGGAGCTTCTCGACAAGAGCTTCAGCCCGGGGAAAAACCCGTGGCAACAGATCGTTGATTTCCTGGATTCCCAGGTGGACCGCGTCAGACAACGCGGCTGCACCGGGGGGTGTATGCTGGGGAACCTGGCCCTGGAGCTGAGCGACATCCACGAGGAGT
>CAZNWB010000185.1:0-3740 GCA_964576535.1 uncultured bacterium
CAGTGGGCCCTCGTCACGGGCGCCTCGTCCGGCATCGGGATGGCGCTGGCGCGCGAGTTGGCACACCGGGGGTACGATCTGATCCTCCTGGGGCGCGATGCAGAACACCTCGCGCAGCTTGCCCAGGAGCTGGCCCGAGCCCATCACACCACGGCAAAGGTCTTCGCCCAGGATCTGTCCACCCCGGCCACGGTCCAGGCGATCCGGGCCACGCTTGAGCGCGAGAACCTCCCCGTCAGCGTGGTGGTCAACAACGCTGGATACGGCATCCACGGTCGCTTCGCGGAGACGGATCTGGAGCGCGAGCTCGCGCTCATTCATCTGCAGATCCATGCCATGCTGATCCTCACCAAGGCCTGCCTGGGTGGGATGCTCCGGCGACGGGAGGGCAAGATCCTGAACGTCGCCTCGGTCTATGCCTACGCGCCGGTGCCGCTCCAATCGGTCTACGCGGCCTGCAAGTCGTTCCTGCTGTCCTTCTCAGAATCCCTGGCCGCCGAGCTCGAAGGCACGGGCGTGTCCGTGACGGTCCTCTGCCCGGGGATCACCGCCACCGCGTTCCGGACCCGGGCGGGGATGCGGGAGAAGGCGTCCTGGGTGTCCATGGACGCCCGGACCGTCGCCTCCATCGCCTGCCGCGGGTTATTCCAGAAGAAGCCCGTGGTGGTTCCCGGCGTCATCAATCACCTGTATGTGTGGGTCTCGAAGCTCGTGCCCCGCAGATGGATCGCCCTGTTGACAGCCTACGTGAACCGCCGGCGAGGATTGGGAGCGGCATCATGATGAAGTGGTGGGGATGGGGGAGCCCCGAGGTTCAGTTCCCCATGGCGCATAAACCGAACCTGTGGCCCTGGATCTGCCGGGAACTGCACCTGGATCCCGCGGCCAGCCCCTCGAGGCCCGTGCCGCGAAGCAGCATCGTCCTCCCCACGCCGGTCATCCATCCGGACTTCCTGGCCGCGCTGGAAAAGGTGCTGACGCCCGGCCAGATCGCCCGAAGCGACGACGAGCGGTTGCTGCATGCCTACGGGAAGAGCTACCCGGACCTTTTCCGCGTGCGCCGGGGAGAGGTGACCCGGGCGCCCGACGTGGTGATCCTCCCGGAAAGTCATGCCGAGGTGGAGGCTGTGATCCGCGAGGCGGACCGGCACGAGGTGTGCGTTATCCCCTTCGGCGGCGGCACCAACATCGTTGGCGGCGTGAATCCCCTGGATCAGTCCGGCCGGATGGTCGTCTCCTTGGACCTGCAGCACATGAACCGGCTGCTGCGCCTGGACGAGCAGTCCATGACGGCCACCATCGAGGCGGGCGCCCTCGGCCCCAAACTGGAGGAGGACCTTCAGCGCCGGGGGTACTCGCTCGGCCACCATCCGGACTCTTTCGAGTTCTCCAGCCTGGGCGGCTGGCTGGCGACCCGCTCGGCCGGCATGCAATCCGATGCCTACGGCAAGATCGAGGACATGGTGGTCTCTCTCCGCATGGTCACCCCTTCGGGTACGCTCACGACCCGGCCGGCTCCCAGGGCGGCCACCGGTCCCGATCTCAACCAGATGGCGGTGGGCTCCGAGGGGGTGCTGGGAATCATCACCGAGGCCACCATGCGGATCCATCGCAACCCACCGGTGCGGGCATATCACGGGTTCGTCTTCCCCTCCTTTGAGGAAGGCTACGCGGCCATCTACGGGTGCGCCGCCAGCCGGTACCCGCCCAGCCTCTTCCGGCTTTCGGACGCGCGAGAGACTGAGCTGGCCTCTCAGATGAAAGGTCCGGCGACGGGACTCCGGGGCCGGCTGGAGGGCTGGCTCAAGGCCTATCTCGCCGGGAAGGGATACACGGCGCCGTGCCTCATGATCGTCGGTTTCGAGGGCGAGCCGGATGCGGTGCAGGCGGTGCGGACGGGCGCCTTTCGCATCCTGAAGAAGCAGCGGGGGTTCCACCTGGGAACCAGGGTCGGCCAATCCTGGTCGCGGGAGAAATACAACCTCCCCTATCTCCGGGACTTCGTCATGGACTATGGGGTCATGGCGGACGTGGCGGAAACCTCCACCGTCTGGTCCAATGTCCTGCCGCTGTACCGCGCCGCCAGGAAGACCCTCGAGGACCGCTTCCGGGCGGATGGCCGGTCGTTCTACCTGGGCTGCCACATCTCCCACACCTACAAGACCGGGTGCAGCCTCTATTTCACCTTCGCGGCATGGATGACCCCGGGGAAGGAGCTGGAAGAGTATTACCGCTACAAGCGCTTGATCACGGAGACCTTCGTCACCCACGGCGGAACCCTGAGCCACCACCACGCCGTCGGGATCGAGCACCTGCACTGGATGACGCGGGAGGTCACCCCGACCGGCGTTCGAGCGCTGGAGGGCCTGAAAGCCGCGTTGGACCCCAAGGGCATCATGAACCCCGGCAAGCTGATCCCCCCAAGGGCCCCGGGAGCGACCCGGGAGCGCCCCGAGATGGAATGATGCGGGCGGCGGTGCCCGGCCTGTGGTGCCATGAGCCCTGAGGCGGATGCGGGCGGGCCGGTCCGCCGGGTGACCCTGGTGGTCAATCCGGTCGCCGCACATGGGCGAGCCTTGCGGCTGGGCAGGCGACTCGAGGCGGAGCTTCTGGCCTGCGGTATCACGGTGGTCCGGCGGGTGACCGACGGCCCTGGAGCGGCCACCAGCCTAACCCAGGACGCCCTGGCGGAGGGGATGGATGCGGTGGTGGCATGCGGGGGTGATGGGACGGTGCACGAGGTCGTCCAGGCCCTGGCCGGGACACCCGGACGCCTGGCCGTGGCTCCCGGCGGCCGGGCAAACGACCTGGCACGGGCCCTTCAGATTCCCGCCGACCCGGTGCGCCTGGCGCGCGTGATCCTGGCCGGATGCACTCGCCGCATTGACGTCGGAACCGCCGGACGCCGGCGCTTCGCCTCTGTCGCCACCCTGGGGTTCGATTCCGCCGTCAGCGCTCGGGCAGAGCGCGGGGTCTGGCCGCTCCGGGGCCGGGCCGCATATCTGGCCGCTGTGGTGTTGAGCCTGAGGAATTTCCGGCCGCCGGAGGTGGAGATCCGTGGGGGGTGCCGCACATTTTGTGGGCGCATCCTCTTGGCAGCGACCGCCAACACGCCCATGTATGGAGGGGGGCTCCAGATCGCACCGGGCGCTCGGCCCGATGACGGTCTGTTCCGCGTGTGTCTGATCCGGGAGGTGGGCCGGCTCACCACGCTGCGCCTGCTCCCCCGCGTGATCTCCGGCAGCCATACACGACATCCGGCGGTCCAGATCTGGGACACGCCGTTCCTGGAGGTGCGATCGCCTGTCCCGTGCGTCCTATACGCGGACGGCGAACGCCTGGGGACCACTCCCGTTCGATTGGAAGTGTTACCCCTGGCCCTCCGGCTGATCGTCCCCGCGCCCTGCCCGCCTGCGTGATCCTCCGATCGTCGGCCGCCCCTACCCTGCCTCGCCGGAACCAAACTCGAACTCTCCCCTGCCTCGTGGCTGCGCGGGGTACCCATTGTGTCTTTCACGTCCAACGGGTCGCGCCGTTCGTCATTCGAGATTCATGATTCAACCCAGACATTGCAGTTGGACCGCAAAGAACGCCGGTACCAACGGCCTCGCCGTTGGTGCGCAGAGACCCCGCTGATATTTCTAGGTCCGGGGAGCCGAAATTCGAGAGGGAGTCTCGAAACTTTTGGACAGATATATTTCTTGGATCTGGTGAGGTGTGGCTACCCTTTGCGGTCTCTG
>CAZNWB010000186.1:0-3335 GCA_964576535.1 uncultured bacterium
CCGGGGTGCGGCCGAGACCGAACGTGCCCTGAAGGCCAAGCGCTGATCCATCCTCCTAACCTGGCATAGTTGGAACCAGAGCAGCCCGAATCCTCAAAGAAATATCGAATGTCGAACACCGAATGACGAATTTCGAAGGAGGGGTGTTCCTGGGACTGCTAGGGGTACCCGTTGCGTCTTTTGTGTGCAACGGGTCGCGGCGTTCGTCATTCGATATTCCTTGTTCGATATTCGACATTCCGCATGACGGTCAAAGAGTTGGACGAGTTGAGAAATGCACGCACACGCTTGCTGGGCGCAGCGGGTCGGGTGGTGGCGAGACTGACGAAGGCGCAGAGCGTGGGGCGTCGTTGGCTGGGCTTTCTGGCAATCAGGTGTTGCGGCGAGAGCGCATGGCGTCCGGGCCGGGGCGCCACAGGTGGGCCTCCAGGTCCACCCGCCCGTCGAGGAGGAACCGCACCCCCTCCGCCTCCAATAGACGGCGCTGCGCGCCGGGGTCCCCGACCCGGAAGTTCGGGCTGCACGTCCCGCCCTGCTGGATCACCCGGTGGCAGGGAATCCGGGCGCCCTCCGGGGAGTCGTGCATGGCCCACCCCACGATCCGGGCGGAGCGGGGCGCCCCCAGCAGTTTGGCGATCTGGCCGTAGGTGGCCACGCGCCCCCGCGGGATCCGAGCGACCAGGGCATACACCCTGGTGAAGAACCCGTCCTGCGCCAGCCGCGCTGCGCGGGCTCCCGTTCCAGGGGCCCGGCCACCCGATTGCCGGTGCGAAGGCATCCCCTATCCTCGCGCCAGAGTCTGCCGCACCCGCTCGGCAATCTTTTTGCTCTCCGGATCGTCGGTGACGACATCAATCTGCTCCGGCCCCTTGGCGCCAAGGCCAAGCTGGGCGGCGCGAGCAATCTGCTCCTGGTCGAAGACCCGTCCACGCGAGATCGTCGCGTTCCCGCCATGCATCCGCAGAATGGCCACACCGACCGCGTCCACGGCGACCCGATCGGACCCGAGCACGATCACCTGGGGCTTCACCAGGGTCCCCGACTCCGGACCGCCATCGGTGAACGCCTCCAGGCCGTCCATCACGACCATGGCCGGCCGGTAAAGCTGATTGATCTCGGCGATCATCTGGCGCTGATACGAGGACCCGTGCAACTCTCTCATGTAGTTGTAGCCATCGCGGGGGGAGTACTTGGCCACCGTCCCGACCGAGTTCTTGAGGGACAGGGTGAAGTGGCCACCGAAGCGGTGCGTCTTGAGGCAGCAGGTCTGGACCAGGAGATCGGTCTCCTGGAAGAGTCTGGGGAACAGGACCCCTCTCGACCAGCGGCTGCCCGGCAGACGTTCCTCGGCCCATCCCTCCACCGGCGTCTCGTCCAGAACCACCGCCTGGTATCCCATCCGTTTCGCCTGGGCAAACACGCCCTTCTGCTCCATCACCCTTCGCGTGTCGCCCATGCCGCTCCGATCGGCCAGGGTGATCTCGGCCGCGCCCGCGGCCTGGAGATGGCGAACCAGCGCCTCGAGGGTGTCCAGGTGGGTTGAAGCGGGGTATTCATCGGCGCTGTTGAAGTTGGGCTTGATGACCACCCGCTTTCCCCGGGGCGAAGCCAAGCCCAGCGCGGCCAGCCCACGTCGGATTCCCTCTGCCCGATCCGTCGTGCGGACGATGTACACGGGCGATGCGGCCGCCCGGGCGGTTCGAGCCAGGACCGCCGTCGCCAATCCCGCCTTGATCAGCTCCCGCCGCGAGACAGAGAACATCGGTGTCTCCTTCACACGGTTGGAAGTGGATTCCCGCTCCGTTTGCCTTTCGATCACCTGGAGGATATCCAGGGCAGCCGGATGGAGTCAAGGTACTAACCCCGGACAGTGCATTTGAACCGCCGAGGTCGCAAAGGCCGCAAAGAAATCCCTCATATCCAAACTAACACCGGGGAAAGAGACGGGGAGGACACCGGAACATTTTGGCCCAGAGGTTGGGCCCAGTAGTTGATACCTGATGGACCTTTGCGATCTTTGCGAGCTCTGCGGTGGAATGTTTGGGCTAGCCGCTCGCTGTGCGAATTGACGGATCCGCCTGGGGCGGGTATAGTCCCGCGAACTCCCCTGGATTCTTGCGGAGGAACTGCGTGCCTGACAGCCAACCGACAGGCTTCCGCGCCGCCGGCTTCGCCTCGCTATGCCTCGGACAATTCCTGGCCCACCAGACGGCTCTGACCTTCTCCGCTCTGATTCCCATCCTGCGCGACGAATGGCATCTGAGCGCCAGCCAGGCCGGCCTGATCCTGGGAGCCTTCCAGCTCGGGAACCTGGGTGCTTACGTGGCGATCGGCTTCCTCCTCGACCGCGTCCGGCTCAAGCCCATCATGGTCTGGGCCGCTGTGCTGGTGGGCCTGGGCGACGTGCTGTTCGCCCTGGCGGCACACGATTTCTGGACTGGCATCAGCCTGCGTCTCTTGACCGGGATTTGTATGGGCGGCCTCTATCTGCCCGCGCTGAAGCACATCGCCGAGACCATCCCGGCCGCCAAGCGCGGCATGGCGACGGGCTTATTCATCGGTATCCTGGTTGTGGGCTATGCAGGGGCCCTCTTTTATGTTGGCGGACTCGCCACGCAGATCGGTTGGCGTTCGACCATGGGGGTGGTCGGCGTCGCTGAGATCCTGGGGGCCCTTGTGTTCGCGCGGGGCGTTCCTGCGATACCTCGGTTGCCGGAGGGCGGACAACCCTCCCGCTACGTTGCCGACGTTCTGACGAACCGCCCGGCCCTGCGCGTCATCGGAGCGTACACCGCCCACAACTGGGAACTGTTCGGGATGTGGGGCTGGACGGCCCCGTTCATGGTCGCCCTGCTTCGGGCCCGGGGAATCGGGGAGGCTTCGGCCCTCACCTGGGGTGGCATCCTCGCGGCGATGGCCGTCGCCATGGGCGGGCTCGGTGCGGCGTTAGGCGGCCGCTTCTCCGACCGCATTGGGCGCGCTCGTTCCGCCCGGGCCCTTCTCGGGATGAGCTTTCTCTGTTCGGCGACCTTCGGGTGGCTTTTTCACGCGCCGCTCGCCGTCATCTTAGCGGTCAGCCTCGTCTACGGATTGGTAGTCGTCGCCGACTCGCCCTCCTACTCCGCCAGCCTCATGGAGCTGGTCCCCCCGCGATCCCTGGGCGGCGCCTTCAGCCTGCAGATGCTCTTCGGCTGGACGGTGACCGCCATCTCGCCGGCCCTGTTTGGCGCGACGCTTGACCTCACCCGGCAGGTCCAGGGCGGGGATGAGATGATCCGGTGGGGCATCGCCTACGGCGTCCTGGCCGTCGCCCCGCTGCTCGGCATCGCCGCCCT
>CAZNWB010000187.1:0-3327 GCA_964576535.1 uncultured bacterium
TCGGAATGGGGAATGCGGAATGGACTCGAATGCGAAAAGCGTACGAAGGTACGGGCTCGGTGCGGAACCCAATTTCGAATATCGAACGCCGAAGTTCGAATGTCGAAGTGCCTTGACTAAATGCGGAGTGCGGAATCAACTCCATTGCGGAACACCCAGGGGGTACCCGAATTCGGAATGCGGAATACGCATCGCGGGGAGGCGGGCAAAGGAGAACGTCATCGTCCCATCTCCAGTTCACCCAGGACGATCAGGTTTTCCAGATCCTCCAGCGCGTCCGGAAGCCAGCGCCGGAAGATCTCCCTCGTTGCCTCGCGCACCTCTGCCGAGGCCAAGCCTAGCATCCGGGCGGCATCTGCCAGATCTTGGGTTCTCCCTGCCTGCACTTTCGTCAGCACGAGGTAGGGAAGCGTCAGAATGGGAAGCCCCTGGGGATCACGCCCAGGGGAACGAAGCGCTTCTAAGGCCCACTCGAGGGAGGATTCGATGACATCGACGAGGGCCCCCGCTGGTGACCGCCAAGTCACGCCCCCGATTGCCAGCTCCTGCACCTGGGTGTACCCGGCCGCTCGGAACCGAGCCCTGGCCTCGACCGCATCGACCGCCCTGACCAGCACGTCCAGGTCCTGCGTGACTCTTTCCGGCATGTACGCGCGGGTCGCAACGGCGCCAACTACGGCCCAAGGAATCTCGCCCAGTAGCTCTGTCAGATCCGGCCAGGTTACCATGGCGGTCCGCTCCCGCAGGAAGACTTCGGCACTCCCCGTGCCAGGACGAGCACGCCTCAGGGCCATCTTCAGTATGAGCCCGCGACGGGCCGCCGGTGTGCTCAGCACCATTCTCGACGCAACTGGCATTCCCCGTTTCCTCATAGGAACGTCGGCTCGAGTCCGCTCATCAGGTCAGGCTTCGATCCGGACACCTGCGCCGACCAGTCTCGATGCGGAATGAACATCACACCCAAGAGCGTACGAGGGTACGAAAGTACCTCTCAAATGCGGAGTGCGGAATGGCGAATGCGGAATGAAAGGCAAAGGCGTACGAGGGCACGAATGTACGAGCGTACCTCTCGAATGTGGAATGGCCCGCAAGCGGGCCCTCGGGATGATCCGGCGGTCATTGGAGGACCTTCCAGGCTTTCATGCTAGATGAGCCGTAGAGATTCGGCGTTTGAGGATATTGCCGCGAGGGGAGGCTCTTGCGAATGGCCTGATACCAGTCCCGATAGGTCGCACTTTTCTTCAGGGTGGCGAGGGCCCGGAGGGCTACGAAGGTGAAGGCGCCATTCGCGCGCCCCTTGAAGTACGCGTCATAGCTGTACTCGGTGTCCTGACAGCCGGCCAGAAGAACGCACGCGTAGCGGCCCGGCGGGCTCGACGGCCGCGCCCCCCGGCGTAGGCCCAGTCTGGCCGCCTCGCGCCTCGGCAAGAACGTCCCCGGCGGCAGGAACCGCACCGTCCGCCGTGGGGGCCTCGCCCCGGCCGTTGTGGGGGGTGTCCGGATCGGCGCGAAGCGGGCGACCGTCCCGGAGTGGCACGAATCCGAGAGCATCACCACCTTCACTCCCGCCGGCCGGGCATTGAACAGCTCGAATAGCTCGTCGTCCGTGATCGGCCCGTTCCGCTTCACGTCGTGCGGGCAGAGGCACTCGTCGGTCCCGTCCGGCTCGTCGCCGTCCTCGTCGGGCACGAAGGAGCCGTGGCCGGAAAACTGGACGACAGCCACGTCGCCGGACCGGGACCGGGCGAGGAGGTCCCGGATGGCGTTGCGGATGCCGGCGCCGGTGGCCTTGCGGTCGCGGAGGATGACGACCTCGAAGCCGCGCTTCCGGAGGGCCGCGGCCCAGTCGGACGCATCGTTGACGCACCCGGCAAGGTCATTGTCGGTGCGGGGGTAGTTGTTGATGCCGATGCAGAGGGCGCGGAGGGTCATGTTGGATGCCGGCTCAGGTTGGGACAACTCTCAATGCGGAATGCGGAGTTCGGAATGCGGAATGAACAGCAAATACAGAACGGTACGAGGGTACGAATGTACGGGCTCGGAGCGGAACCCAATTTCGAATATCGAACGCTGAATTTCGAATGTCGAAGTGCCTCGACTGAATGCAGCGTGTGGAATCAGTCATGACTGGCAGGCGAGCAAGCTGAAGGCGTACGGGTCCAGGTTAGAGCAGCCGCAGCACCGCCGCGGCAAATGCCCGCAGGTCGCCCAGGTTCTGCTGGAGTACATCGAAGACCTGGCCGTAGTCGATCTTCCCATACATGTGCACCAGGAGATTTCGAAACCGGGCCAGCTGCTGGAGGCGCCCCGCCACCTCCGCCGGTAGGATGCCTGCGTCCTAGAGCATCCCAAAGCACTCCGCGTACTCCTCGGGAACCTTCCGCAGCCGCTTGGCCGAAACGTGGTAGCAGAGGGCCAGAGCCGCCTCGATCGCCACCAGGAGGCGGTAGCATGCGAGATCCAGGGTGTCCTGGTCTGCGAGAAACCGCTCGCGCGACAGCCCCCGAAACCGCTCCAGGCGGCTCACCGATTCCTCGATCTCGGTGCAGCGTGCCCGGACGAGGTCGATATTGAGTTTCATGCTGCAAAGGCTTCCTGGGTCGCCCGCCGCACCAACGGGGCGATGTCCAGGTAGCGGGACACGGTGCGCTCCATGACCTCGGCGAGGACTGCATCGTCTCGGCAGAAGATCAGCTGTCCTCGCAGGACATGGTATAGAAACGACACCGGGGCCACATTCAGGATGCGAACATCCACTGGTATTCGGGCCTTGTCGCTCAGGCGCTGGGCCAAGTCCAAAGCCGTGGCGGTGACCCTATCGCTTTGGACGTTCTCGATATATACCCCCACATCGATATCGTGAAAAGGCTGCGACTCCAGAAAGGAACCGTAGAGGTACGCAAAGGCAACGCTGGTGTCACTTCCCAGGTCCGCAGCCAGGCACTGCTCGATTCGGTCCCTCTCCTCTCTGTTCACGCGGTGAAGTCGTCTCATCGCGCGGAACTACCTCGCAGAGCGGACGAAGGGACGAGAGCACGAAGGTACGGCTCGAATGCGGATTGCGGAATTCGGAATGCCGATTCAACCTGTTCCGACAAGAATTCCCTCTTCGCCATGAGCCCTGTAGTAGTCGCCCACCGCGGCAAGGATTCTGTCCGCGGCATTCAGGGCACCTTCGGCCAATTCTTTCCCATAAAACTGGTGCGGGTAACCGCTGGGCAGTCCGCTCGGATACCGAGAGGGTATGTAATGCAAGTCCAGCTCCCGAGCCCTGTCGAGAAGGGCGAGCAAGCTCCCCACCTCTTTTCCAGCCTCCTGTACCATCTC
>CAZNWB010000188.1:0-3273 GCA_964576535.1 uncultured bacterium
GGGAGGGGGAAATGGGAAGACGCAAGGGAAAGGGCAAGTCGAGCCAGGCCCAGAAGGTCCACCCGCGTTCGCGGTGGTCGAAGCTTTTGGTTCCGGGGATCCTTGTGGTGGCGGTAGGGATCGGTGCGGCGACCTGGGTCTTGATCCAGAGATCAAGCCCGTCGCTGGTCGCTGCCCAGCACACGGGCGGGCCGAGGCTGTCGGTGGATACCGACACCATTGATTTCGGCACGGTCCGGTTCGAAAAGTTCGTCACGGCTCGCTTTCGTCTGCGAAACGTGGGAGACCAACCGCTTCAGCTTGCATCCAACCCGCCGGTAGATGTGGTAGAGGGCTGCTGACCCCCCAAAGCGGTCGTCGGTTCGACGACCCTGGATCCGGGCAGGGACACCGAGGTCTCCGCAGAGTTCACCATGCACGAGGGGATGGGCGGCCCCCACCTCTTCGTTATTCGTTTGAAGACAAACGATCCGGTCGAACCGGAGCGAGCCCTCCGCATCCGTTCCCTCTGGCAACGATAAGACCACCACTCCTGACACCGTTGGGCCTTTAAGCGGCTTGCCAGAATGTCAGCTGTCCCAGCGAGTTTCCCACCCTTGTTTGTCATTTTGTTCAGGCGTTAGCCCTTCCCCCAACCTCCGGCTGCTCCGTCCATTGGCACGAGCGCAAATCTTTACGCGGGCTTCCAGTTGAACCCTGCCGACCCTTCGCCACCGGCACACACATTGCTGAACACATAGAGTGTCTGCAACGACCGTGAGCCTGATCGCCGCGGTCGCGGGTCGAGAACAGGCAGTGGGAGGCTGCCTAGCCCTCGGGAGCTATCCGGGGGCCAGAACCAGTGAATCACTGGAGGAGGTGGCCAATGAAGAAGGTGGTGAGTGTGTTCGCCGCCGTGCTGCTTGCGCTGGCCGTGATCGCCCCAGCCTACGCGCAGCAGGCGCCCAAGGGCACCGAGGGCCCGGATATCCGCAAGGTCGAGCCCAAGGGCACTGAAGGTCCGGATGTGCGGAAGGCCAAGAAGAAGACGGCAGCCGTTCAGAGGCCCAAAGTGGAGCCCAAGCCTATCGAGGGACCGGACATCCGGAAGCAGGAGCCGAAGGGCATCGAAGGTCCAGACGTCCGCCAGAAGCCGAAGATGAAGGCCGCCGCTGTGGCGAAGCCCAAGGTCGAGCCCAAGGGGACGGAAGGCCCGGACATCCGGAAACAGGAGCCGAAGGGTATCGAAGGCCCCGACATCCGCAAGCAGGAGCCCAAGGGGACGGAAGGGCCGGACGTTCGGAAGAAGAGCCAGTGAGCCGCGTTGTTCGTCAGGGGGTGCCGGTCGGAGGTCCGACCGGCGCTTCTTCTCGGCAGTTCAATTGCCGGAAGAAGGTGTGCCATGTGGTCGCGCTTCCTGTCGGTGATGATCCTTGCGCCGTTGCTGTCAGCTCCCGCCTGGGCGCAGACCCAGCAGTCCGGAGGGCAGGGGGCCGTCAATCCTTCCGCGACATTGAACCATCGGGTCTCCAACGCCCAGGTGGTCCTCTACTGGAACTGCACGCGGCCCGAACCGGGAGTCGTGCGATTGGACGGGGTCGTTTACAGTCCGTACTTCTCAGATGTCCAGTTCATGGAGTTCGAGCTGGTGGGCCTGGATCCCCAGGATGCGGTCGTTTCGCACGTCACGGGCGACCTGCCCGAGATCCTGCTTCGGACGAACCAGACCTCCCCGTTCCGCCTGGATCTCCGGACGGCGGGGACCGAAGCTCGCTTCGATCTCTTCTACCGCTACAAGTCCCAGGGGAACCTGCGGTCCGAAGGATCTTTCCCCGTCTTGCTGGCGAGTACCCTTTGGCCAGAGGCAAGACTTCTGGCCCAGGCGACGAGTCAGTTCATGGTCCGAGATGCCTGCTCCGAGACGCAGCATCTGACCCCGAAGCCGGCCCGCTGAGTCTGCATGCGTGTCCCGTTCCTGAGGGGACGACCGCATCCCGGGCGACCCCAGCGCAAGAGGAGCCCGTGGTCATGAACCGTACAGGGATGCCCAAGCTCCTTCTGGTGGATGATGATCGGGAGCACGTCCAGGCGCTCGTCAAGATCCTTGGGGATGCCGGGTACCAGGTGACCACCGCCGCCGATGGCCATGAGGCTCTCGCCATCCTGATGGAACGACCCTTCGAGCTGGTCATCACGGACCTCAAAATGCGGCGCAAGAGCGGGCTGGACCTGCTCCGGGAAATCCGGGCCATGAATCCGGACATTCCCGCGGTCGTCATTACCGCCTATGGCGAATGGACCACCTACTTACAGGCTATGAACATAGGCGCTGTGGATTACCTGACCAAGCCGGTACGGCGCCACGACATCCTCCTCACAATTCGAAAGGCTTTGGCCCGCCAGGGGATACGGGCCCCGGACATCTCGTCTTCTGGTCCTGAGGCGGTCAGTGGCACCCCGACCTGAAACGTTCTGACTGATGCTGAATGTAAAGAAGACCCAAGGCAGGAAGCGCAGCCGGGAAGGGCCCGGCAGGATCTGGGCAGCGGTCCCAGCTCGCTGGCCCCTGGGACCGGACGCCCCGATGGCAGTGGACCGGCAAGAAGGGGGGCTCTGATGACTATGCGAGCGATCGGTAGTTCTGTTGCAGTACTCTTCTTGATGACCACGGCGTGGGGTGTCTCGGCCTTCGCCGCGACGGACTGCGGTGCCCCGGTGGCAGCCCCAAAGCATCAGGCGGGGGAAAATTGGACCTGGAGAGATGAAGTCGGAGGGGAGTTGAGCGAAGTTGTGCAGGCGGAAGGGGATCTCATCCAAATGAAGTGGCCCAACGGCGATGTGGCCTTCCACGACAAAGACCTGCTCATCCGGATGATCAGGCGACCCAACGGCCAAGTCATCACGAAGCAGGGGGCTGGGGTGTACACAGCCGTCGGAGTGAAGACGATCGATTTCCCGCTGCAAGTCGGCAAGGAGTGGAAGTACGGTTTCTTTGCCCAGGTAGCGCAGACCGCCAGGGGGATAATGGCGCCACGCTGGCATTCCTACAAGGTCGTCGGCTGCGAGGCGGTCACGACACCTGCGGGGACATTCCCCGCCTTCAAATTGGAAGCAACAGAATTCGTGGGCGACCGATCGCAGAGTTCAGCGGGGCAAACTTTCAGTTTCGGGATGTACCATGTGTGGTATGCGCCTCAGGTGAGGAACTTTGTGAAGCGGCACTACGTTCACTCATCCCTGTGGAGTGGGCCGGCTTTCCGGGATTATGAGCTGATCAAGTTCGAGGTGAAGTAG
>CAZNWB010000189.1:0-3246 GCA_964576535.1 uncultured bacterium
GGCCGGTGCGGATGGGCGACTGGCCGGTGAGGAACGCCGCGCGACCGGCGGTGCAACTCTGCTGCCCGTACCAGTCGGTGAACAGCGCGCCTTCCTTCGCGATACGATCAATGTTGGGAGTCTTGTAGCCCATCATGCCCTGGTTGTAGGCGCTGATGTTCCATAGACCGATGTCGTCGCCCCAGATGATCAGGATGTTGGGCTTCGCGGCTGCCGCCTGCGCCGCCGCCGGTCCGGCCGCCCATGCCAGGCACGCCAGGACCATGGTCACGACAAACAGGTAGCGGTAAGGCCGGGATGTTGGTCGCATGGCCGATCCCCCCTCTGTTGAGTCTTACGGGTTAGGCTATTCTCGACTGTTTCGGTCGGGATTATCCACAATGAGGCGAGCAAAGTCTATTGGACTTTCGTCTTATATCTAATATCTAACTAAGAGCTGAGAGCCGCGAGCGGAGTGCGTAGATAACAGCAGGCGTGAGGCGGAAGGCGTCAGGGGAAGTGCCATGAGTCAGAAGTTCATTGAACCATGCCCCGCCCCCGAGGGCATCCCCGCAGGACCCACACGGGATGGCGTACTTGGAGTCACTCCACCGCTTCGGCTGCTCGGCGGTTGCCAGGGGCGCGTCCTACCGCTGCACCTCCCGCCAGGTGGTGTCCGGGTTGTACTCGCGGATCGCCGGGGCCCGCTGGGAGGTCTTGGGGCCGAGGTCCTTCTCGTAGACGGTGCCGTAGTGGTTCACGATGAAGGTCATGATCCCGGACGTGCCGTACTCGGCCGGGAAGGCGACCATGGCGAAGCCTGCGATCATGTTTTCGTTGATCACATAGTTGTACCGACCGCCGGGCACGTGGCTGCCTTGGCGGGTCAGAATCCGGAAGTAGTAGCCGTAGTACGGCTCACCGACTTGGCGCCCGCCCTTGAGGAAGTCGGCCATCAGCGGCCCGAAGGGACTCTCCTCGCCGCCCGCCACGGCGGGTTCCCAGTACAGGCCGTCCTGCTTGCCGGGGCTGCTCTTGAGTCGCTGGGCGAACTTCCGCACGCCGCTCGCATCCCGAATCTTGCTGGCATACTGGCGCTGCGCCGCGATGTAGTCTCGACATACCGCGATGGCGCCGAGCTCGTCCGCGCCGATGCGGCGATTCACAATCTCCTCGATGCCTTCGGTGGTGTGGAAACGCCAATCGGCCCCACTCCGCACGAGGGGAATGGGGAAGGGCCACGCGTCCGGACCGATCACCAGGATCACTCGGTCCGTCGTGTCTTTCCGCAAGGTCAATGACTTCTGTGCTGTCTGGTAGAGCCGCTCCCGGCCCTCCCGGGCGGCCACCTTGTCCTTCGAGAGCAACCGGTCGCTGTATTCGGCCCCGAAGAGCGCCGTCAGCGCTCCCCCGTCATCGTTCTTGAGCGCCGTGAGCAAAACCTCCACGGCCGCCTCGGGTGTCCCGAAGCGCATCTGGGTCTCGGCGGTGGCGGCCTGTGCCGGCCAACAGATCGCTACGCCCACCAACAGGACGACCACGGCCGCCCCCAGCCTCCTGTACCCGCTGCTACGCGTTGCACCGTGCATCATCGTATCCTCCTGGGGCCCCCCGGCCGTCGGGCGGGAAGTCGTGAGTCGCGAAGCGTCTCTGTGTTCACGCGCGTTCCTGAATGGGGAGTACCGTTCGCCGGCGTGGGTTACCGCCCGCGGCCGCCACCACCGCGGCCGCCACCACCACGGCCGCCACCGCCACCGCGCGAGCCACCGCCACCACCCATGCTGGCGCCACCGCCACCGCGCGAGCCGCCACGATCCATGGTGGAGGCGCCGGCGCCCCCGCGCGAGCCGCCCCCAGGCTGGGCGCCGCCTCTGTCCATGGTGGAGGCGCTCCCGCCGCGGCTCTGCGCCCCGCGGTTCGCATCGCGCGTCGCGTCCGAGCCGCGCCCGCCGCTGCCGAAGGCATCGCCCCGGGACGCGCCGCCACTCCCGCTATTCCCGGGCCGCGCCTCGGCCGTCCGGGGCGACACGCGCCCTTGGCTGACCTCGCCCGGCCGCTTCTGGGATTGCCACTGGGAGGCCCCCGCCTGGCCGCGGCCCCCTTGCCCCTGCTGCCTCGCCTGCTGGGTCGCCGGCTGCTGCGCCCGCTGCTGGCCTTGCTGGCGAGCCTGTTCGACCCGTTGCTGGTTCTGCGGGTTGTTCCGGTTGGTGTTCAGGTTAGTGGTGTTGTTGATGTTCACGTTGTTCTCGACATGGCCGCCGCCCCAGTTGCACCCCCAGGCGACCGCCGCGCCGAAGAAGACGCCGGTGGCGAAGGCGGCCCCGGGGGGATACGGGTAGTAGTACACCGGATAGGGCGTGGGGTAGTAGGCGTACACCGGTGCCGGCTGGGTGACCACGATCGTGCTGGGCTGGTACTGGGGGACGTAGATCACCTCGGGGTCGGCCGGGACGATCTTGATCGTCTCTTTCTCCTGGACGATGATCTGTTTGTCGTCCGTTTTGAGATTTCCGGCGGTCGAGGCCTTGGCCCGGAACGCTTGGACGGCCTTCAGCACGTCCCCTTGCTGGCTCACCACCGCCTCGCCCAGGTCCTGGGTCCAGTCGAGGTCCTGGCTCATCATGCTGACGACCTCGGGATAATTGAGCAGATTCCGGATGCTCTCATCCCAGCGCTGGTCGGGCTTGAGGTTCTTATCCTGCTTCAGTTTTTGGAGGAACCGGTCGGCTTGGACGACATCCAGGGGAAAGGTCGCGGCCGGCAGGATGATCGCCAGGAGATCGTCCGGGTACAAGGCGATGGGGCCGACCAGCGTCTCGAGTTCCTTCGGAGAGAGATTGGCGGGCGCTGCCGGCGCCGCAGCACCCGGCTGCCCAGCCGGGGCCGGCTGGGCGAGTGCCGGTGCGACCGGGGCAAAGGCCACCAGGAGCGCCAACGCCGCGATGAAGGGCGACGTCTTGGGATCAAAGAACCGCCTTCGTCTTGCCATGGATACCCCCGTTCTTGAAACAGGCCGCCCCACCGTCCGGTTAGCGCGCGCCGGCCACCCCGAGGCAAGGGGTGATGGCGGCATCTTTCCCTACGACCATCCGACTGAGGTCACGCGAGAGGGAACGCATCTTAGCCCAAGCTGCACAGTTCAGCAACCATAGTTCCTGGGGGAGTCTACCGGGGAACCCCTGGGCCGACTATTGGACCTTGGTCCAATACGAAAAACATCGCGACAGCGACAGGCCTGCCCCCGCTCGCTGCCCGCCCGGATGCTGG
>CAZNWB010000190.1:0-3211 GCA_964576535.1 uncultured bacterium
ACTCATTCCAGAGGTTGATGAAGTTCAGGATGACCGTCGTCGCGATCGCCGGCACACCGACCGGGAGTGTGAGCCGCCAGAAGATGGTCAAATCGGAGCAGCCGTCGATCTTCGCTGCGTCAAAGAGATCCTGCGGGAGTTGCGCGAAGAATCCCTCGAGGATGTACATCGTCAGCGGGAGCTGGATCGAGACGTAGACCAGGGTCAGGCCCGTTCGGGTGTTGAACAGGCCGTACTCGACGAGAACCTGGAACAGAGAGATGATGATTACCTGCGGCGGGAAAATGATGGCGCTGAAGATCACGAAGTAGATCAACCGATTGCCCCGGAAGCGGTATCGGGCGAGGCAATGGGCCGCCATGGATCCGATGATCGTCAGAAGCGCCACGGCTGCCACGACGACGGCCGTGCTGTTCCAGAAATAGGTCCCGTAGTGCGACGTCGTCCACGCCGTAGCGTACTTTTCCCAGTGAAGGCGTTCCGGGAGGGCATAGGGATCCGCGCTGATCTCCGAAGTCGTCCGCAGGGACATCATGGCGACCCAGGCAAACGGTCCAGCGGAGTACACCGTGTACAGGGAGAGAACAATCAGCAGCAGGCCCTGCTTCCACGCTCGTGGGATTCGCATGGCTCAGTACTCCAGGCGCTCACGCTGGTGAAACAGCCAGCTGAGCCCTAGGACGAACACCAGAACCACTATGAACCACACGGCGGCAACTGCGGAGGGGTACCCAAGGTCAAAGGTGCTCCACTCGAAGGCGCGCTTGTAGACATAGGTGGACACGGTTTCCGTCGACCACAGGGGTCCGCCCTTGGTCATGATCCAGACGAGGTCGAACACCTTCATCTTTCCGACAAAGGCGAGGATCAGCAGGTTCAGCAACGTCGGTCGGACCATCGGGATAATGATGAAGATCAGCTTCCGGAACCAGCCACAGTTGTCGATCTCTGCCGCCTCCAACACCTCGGGTGGCAGGGCATACAGCGCGGCTAGGCAGACGACCATGTTGAAGCCAGCCCACTTCCAGGCATGAGCGAAAATCAGGGCCCACAGAGCAGTCGCGGGGTCGCCGATCCAAGAATGGGCCCAGGCCCCGAACCCGACCCAGCGCAGGAGGACGTTCACGATCCCCCAATCATAGTTATACATCCACATCCAGAGAATGCCGACGACGACATAGGTGATTAGCACTGGGGTGAACCAGGCCACCCGGAAGATCCGGGCAAACGGCACCCTGGCGTACAGGCACAACGCGAGGAGCAAGCCAGTCACTACATCCACGATTGGCGCGACGGAAGCCCAGATCATGGTGTTGGTCACCGCCTTCCAGAAGACCATGTCCTGAGTGAACAACGCCACGAAGTTCCCCAGACCGACGAACTCCTCGACCCCCCGCGGCTTGATCGTGTGAACGCTGTTGTAGAAGGTACGAATCACCGGGTAGACGGTGAACGCGCCGTAGATCAGCAGCGCTGGTGAGAGGAACACCATGATCGCCCCCCAGGGCGATTGCAGAGAATCCCCCCGGAGGCGGCCCATGAAACGCCCCACGGTGGAGCGCGCCCCACGGGAGGCGGAGATCCGCGGCATCGGTGGCTCCGATCTGTGTCCGAACGCGATTCAGTTGTTGGAGGAGTGGGTATTGCGAGGGGAACGGGCGCCTTTGGCTGACCCCCGTTCCCCCCGGCGACTTGCGAGACGGAAACGGCGCGGCCGTCAGCGCTTGTAGCAGCCTTGGTCCATCATCTCGCCCGCTTTTTCGACACTGAGCAGGCCGCCCGGGAAGGCTGTGTTCATCACTTGGACGAAGGTTTCCCGGCACTGCCCCTTGAGGTGCTCTCGTGGCAGCCCGATGAAAAACTCGGCGTCCTTGTTGCGCTCCCCCAGCTCCTTGAAGTAGGCCGCGTACTTGCCGGTAACCTTGCTGGGATCGCTCTTGATGGCGGTCTGAAGCAGAATCGTGCCGAGCCAGGAGGCACCCATCTCAGGCGTCGCCATTTCGTTGAGCATTCCCGCGGCCAGCTTCGGATACTTGGTGGCCGCGTTGATCCCGAAGCTCGCGCCCACCGTCAGCGTCTTGCACCGGTTGCAGGCACCGCGATCCATGGCCGGAAAGCTCATGATTCCGAGCGGGAAGTTTTCCGGCTGGCCACCTTTGTCTGGCGGGACGAAGGCTCGACCGGTGTAGAAGGCGCCCATCGGAAACATCAACGCCCCCGGCTTGGTGTGAAAGTAATAATGGGACTCGCCCAGCTTCAAGGTCGCGAAGCTCTTCGGATACGCGCCGGCGTCAACGAGCTCCCTGACATATTTGAAGACCTCGACGATCCGGGGGTCTTTGTAGGAGAGTTTTTCGTTCATGAGTTTCCCGTAGTCGTCCCGGC
Organism: uncultured bacterium; assembly: GCA_964576535.1. Lineage (GTDB taxonomy): Bacteria > Methylomirabilota > Methylomirabilia > Methylomirabilales > 2-02-FULL-66-22 > 2-02-FULL-66-22. The sequence continues at coordinate 2,386 of CAZNWB010000190.1, forward strand.
CCAGCTTTTTCAAGAGCGATTCGCCGATGACGTATGCGCCAGGATATGGCCTATCGCCGACGCCCTGCGCGATCGGGGTGATATTGGCTGCAACCGATTTCTTGACAATCTCGAGGAACTGCGCCTGGCTGACCTGGCCGTTCGGCGGAAGGTTGACGCCCAACTTTTTCATCAGGTCCTTGTTGTAGTACAACTCGATCGTGTAGACCTCCTGCGGGAGGCCGTACGTCTTGCCGCCGTATGTCCAGACTGCGCGCGCCCACTCGTAGATGTTTTCCCAGGTGACGAGGGTGTCGAGCGGAAGTAGAAACCCGTTCTCAATGTACTCGGTCTGGTCCGGCTCCATATAGAAGATGTCCGGCCCCTGCCCCGCGCGCAGTGCGGTTTTCAAGGCGGCGAAAAGCGCTTCCTTCTCGTACCAGGTGATCTTGACCTTCACTCCCGGATTCTTCTTTTCGAAGGTCCGGGCGGCACCCTCGCGCCAGGCCACCTTCGCCGGCTCGGAGGCCTCGTGACTCCACATGGTGAGTGTGGTCTCTCCCGCCCAGACAACGGTACTGATCCCCAGGACGGTAGCTAGGAGGCCAACAGCGAACCAATACCGGGTCGCACCTCTGATCGTATTCATCGCTCGACTCCCTCCCTCTTTGCAACGTGCGTTCAACGCCCTGCCCTTTCTGCCATCATCGTCACACCGTATCCCAATCAGTGCATCATCGTTGCCTCCTCTATCGAAGTGGGTGAGTTGGCACGCGCACTGGCGGACTCCGCCACATCTTCGGGCACCCGAACTTCCCTCTTCAACAGTTACTGGACACCACCCATT
>CAZNWB010000191.1:0-3135 GCA_964576535.1 uncultured bacterium
CGCGCGGCAGTACGGCGCGGGCAGCCAGATGGGCACCCAGGGGGTACCCGAATGACCATTCCCAGCCAGGGGCTGGACGAGAGCGGGGGCCGGTCCGACTTCCTCATTTTTGGCAGTCCGGCCTTCGGCGAGGTGGTGGCTACGCTTTGGTCGGGATGGCTGGGAACCGGCCTGGGCCTGTGTCCCGCGTCCGAGGCCGCCTTCGAACGCCTCATCACCCTGCCGCTCTTCCCCACAATGGGCAAGGGAGACGTTGCCGATGTCATCGCGGATGTGAGGAAGGTGATCCGGTGCGCCCACCAGTGATTCGCACCCCGGTGAGGGAGATCTCTCGTGTCTATCCCGTGGCCTGAATTCCTGGAGGGATTGCAAGGCCGGTATCCAAGCACACCCGCGTTCGCGTTCGCCTGGTGGCACTACAATGTGCCATTCTTCGAGAAGATCCGGCGGATCGTACCTGCACCGGCAAGCATCCTCGAGGTGGGGACAGGGACTGGCGCCCTCGCAGTTTTCCTGGCGGCGCACGGCTATGAGGTTGTCGGTATCGACAATGACCCGCAGGTAATCGAGAGGGCCAGAAGATTCGCCGAATACTTTCGCGTGTCCTGCCGATTTGAGTTGGGCGATGCCTTCGACCTAAGCGCATATGCAGCCAAGTTTGACTTGGCGTTTTCCTCTGGGGTCATCGAGCATTTTTCCGTCGAGGATGCCGCGCGGATGCTCCGGGAACAAGGGAAGGCGGCACACTACGTGTTGGTGGCAGTGCCAACATGGTTTGCATTGAAGAACGATCCCCTGACGGAAGCTTCGGGTGCACGACCGATCCGTCTCAAAGAGCTCAAGCGCATCTGCCGACGGGCCGGACTGGATGTCATCAAAGGGTTTGGGTACGGGAAGCCCGATGGAATGTTCTCAGCCATCTATTGGTATCTTCTCCCTCGCATCATTCAATGGGTCTTGCAGAACCATCTCTCGTACGCCTGCACAGTCGGTTGCGTCGCGCGCGCCCGACAAGACGAGACTTCTCGGGGGAAGTAGGGTGATCTTCTCACAGAAGACCGAGGGTGGAGGCTCCATCCTCTCAGATAGCGCCGAAACATTCTTCCTGAGACTCCTCCTGTCAGCCGTCGGCCTCGGTGCGAGCGTGCTGATCTCCCGGGGGCTGGGCGCGGAAGGGCGGGGCGATTATTACCTTCCGATCGTGACCGCCGGGACGCTGGTCACCTTCTGTAAACTCGGCTTGGAACAGTCCAACGTCTTTCTCCTGGGCACGCGTCGTCTCTCCATCGATCATCTGTCCGGTCAAAACGGACTGGTGGCCGTTGTCATGGGCGGCCTCGGGACGCTCGGGGTGCTGCTGGCGCCCCGAGTGCTCCCTGCCCTCTTTGCAGATACGCCCCTCGTCTTTTTGGTCCTGGCAGGCCTGACGATCCCGTTTGCTCTTCATACTCAATTCTCGGCTGGACTGCTCACCCTTGAGGGTAAGGTCACGTGGCAGTTTCGTGCGGCTCTCCTGGCCAGTGTGATTCAGGTTGCTCTTCTCGTCGGCTTCTTCTTTTCCCGGTGGTTTGATGTGAACTTGGTCCTGGGGGTGAACCTCGCGACGACGGTTGTGACTTGGGGATTAACGGTGCGGGTCCTTACGGCGAGGAGTACGGCATGGGTCCGCTGGGATGTGGGGTTGCTCTGGATTACTCTGCGGCAGTCACTATTGCTCCATCTTGGAATGGTCCTCTTCTTCTTGCACCTCCGGCTGGATATGTTCATGGTCAAGGGCTTCGTAGGGGCGGCCGCCCTGGGACAGTATTCTCTTTCTGTCATGCTCGCCGAAACCGTGCTCTTGCTGACCGACTCGTTGGGGATTGCGGTTCTTCCCCGTCAGATGGGGAATACCCTCGAACAGGCCGCAGGATTGGCTCTTCGGGGTGCCAGGACAAACGCCCTCCTGGGCATTGGCGTGGCATCTCTCTGGGCTGCCGGAGGAATGGTGGTGATCAGAGTCTTCTTTGGCTCAGAGTTCACGCCTGCGTACCTGCCGCTGATTGTCCTGCTCCCCGGGATGGTTTTCCTCGGCATGCAGCGCATGTGTGGTGGGCCAGCCCTGCGGACAGGCAGACCGGAGATTATCACGGCTATCTACGCCCTCTCCTTACTGTGCAATGGCATGCTGAACCTCTGGTGGATCCCGACCTGGGGCCCCCTCGGGGCCGCGGTGGCCTCGAGCGTTTCTTATGGGCTAAGCGCTGTGCTATTTCTGGTGTGGACAGCCCGGCTGGCGGGAGTACCAGTTTCGGAGGGCATGGTTCCAAGAAGGTCTGATCTGGCGTCCCTCTGGTATGCCCTCGGAGAGAGCCTACAGGTTGTCCAGCGAACCTATTTTTTGAAAAACAAAGTGCGGTAGATGACGGAGCGGTGGAAGGACTACGTTACACAGGGAGTCCAGGTGGCCGGAGGGCCCATCCCCTTCGCCCTGAAGCAGTGGACGTTCCTTCTCCCGATCGTCTCGGCTATCCTGAGGACCCTCCCTTCGGGGGGGAAGGTCTTGGACGTAGGCTGCGGAGCGGGCATCTTCACTGCGCTTCTGGCTCACCATGGATTCCAGATCGTTGGCCTTGACGAGGATCCCGAGATCGTGGCCTACGCCAAGGAGATGGTTGACTACTTCCGGTCGTCTGCCAGGGTGGAGCAGGGAAGTGGCTTCGACCTTTCCCGCCACTATGGACAGTTCGATCTCGTTTATTCATTGGGGGTGGTCGAGCACTTCGAACCTGCGGAGACCATCCGGCTAATCCAAGAGCAGGCGCGATGCGGTCGATACGTCCTGGTCGCCGTGCCCACGCGCTTCACACGGTACGCCGCCCCGATCACGGACGAACGACTCTATCGGCGCAGGCAAGTAAGCGCTCTCGTCCGCAAGGCTGGAGTCCGTGTGAAGGAATCGTTTGTCTATGGAGAAGTTCCATCGAAACTCGCGAGAAATATGGGGAGACTTCTCCCCAAGGTCATTTACCGGGGCATGCAGCATATGTGCACCTACGCTATGGGCATATGCTGTGTCGGTGACCGCAGATGAAGCGGCGGCGGCGGGATCCAGCCCGCGTCCTTCCCCCCGGGAGGCTTCGCGTCTTGCACTGC
>CAZNWB010000192.1:0-3087 GCA_964576535.1 uncultured bacterium
TGCGCTGCCAAGCGGCAAGACAATCAGAATTGCAGAGGGTGCTCGGTTCCCAGGTCCTCGGGCGCTAGTCTTTGTCCGGAGCGTTCAACTCGATAGCTTCCGCTTCCAAGTCCGCTACGGTAAGCCCTCAACATCCCCAGGCGCCGACTATTCTGTCGTCGAGATCCGGGGCCGCCAGGCGATCCTGCAGCGAGACGCCCTGCCCACTGAGGGCCGGGCAGCCGTCGCGACTTTGAGCCCCGTCCCCTCACAGACCCAGACACCCGCTGGCGCTGATTCGTCCGCACATCGAGGCGCCAGTCTGGCCATTCTCGTGAACGCAGTACCACTACGTGAGGTGGCGCCAGACACTTGGGAAGTTGCAGCGGCACAACTGAAGCAGGTAAGCGGTCAAGCGGGCGAACTCTTCTCTGAGGCTCTGGCTTCAGCGGTGCCGAGCCTGACTCCCTGGTATGGGGTCGCCCTCAAGGTTGCGACCTCCCTGGGGGGCGGGACCCTGGACCGGCGGGGATTCCTGGTCGAGAACGTGAAGCTCGCGCAACGGGCCGGGCTGGAAATGGGAGACCGGATCCTGTTTGTGAACGACGAACCCGTGAATTCGTTGGGTGGGCTCTACCGGATGTACAAGAAACTCAGCGCCGACGCGGGCGTGTCGGAAGTCACAGTCGTGGTGAACCGCGACAACCGGCTGCGAACACTGACGTATCGCGTTCGGTAGCTAACCAGCCTTCGGCAACTTTAGCAGAGGCGTACGAGTGTACGAGGGTACGAGGGTACGGAATAGATCAAGAGCGTTCGGTGGTTCGAGAGTTCGGTGGTTCGGTAGTTCCTCGAACTCAATAGACTCAAGAACTCAATGGACTCAATAACTCAATAACTGAAAGAATCCTTGTCGGTGAATAATGTGAGCTGAAAGAGAAGATCAGAAGGTCGAGTACTAAAGAAGGCCATGACGCGCAATCGTCATGGCCTTTTTTCTTTCCTCACGGGAACGTTTCACCGCAGAGGGCGCAAAGGTCGCAAAGGCCGCAAAGACATCTCTCATATCCAAAGTAACAGCGGGGAAGGAGACGAGGGGGACACCGGAACATTTTCGCGCAGAGGCTGTCCGCCTGCCGCCCACACTCCCCGCTCGCCCGCTGCGCAGCGAGCGGGGGCAGGGGCCCAGGCGGTTGAACCCGGATATTACACTTGAACCACCAATCCCGCCATCGGGAGGTGCCTTGGCGGTTGGCATTTTCGGACCGGGATTAGGATTCTCTGATTCTCTGAGGAAGGTAACGTCATAAGGAGCGCGGAATCAGACCCGCAATCTCGCGAAGGACTGTGGCCAGCGTGGCCTCCTCAGCCTCCACAATGCCGGATGCTGTGTGTTTATGGTGCGGATAGGTTGTCAGAAGTCTCCCCGCCGGGTCAGCCGCGTTATCGTAGCGGAAGTTCAGGGTTCCATCCTTGCTCACCCACTGGTATCCATATTTAACCTTTCGGATCCCAGGGTCTGCAACAAGGAATTCTTTGAAGTAAAGGGATGACCCATCAACCAGTGCGATGTTCCCATGCAGGAAGGCTGCTTTGGGAGATCGCTCATCGAAGGACACAGAGAAGGCAGCAATATGGGGAGAGGAGGACAGCAGGTCGTGAACCTGCCGGAGGTACTCTCTCAAGGACGTATCTCGATAGTCTCGAGGATGCGGAGCTGCTCTTCTATGCTCTTGAGGAGTTGCAGCTCCCCTTCCAGTTCCAACAGGTCCATATCTTGTCCCTCGGGGTGTGGGAACAGGCCGGCCTGAAGCGCATCGAGATCGGCACCAGTCTTCAAGGCCAGCTCGTCCGCCTTTTGGCGCGTGCGAGTTGCCGCGTCGAGTAGCAGTCGGCGTTCACGGTCCAGTGCCTGGTGGAGAAGCAATCGTGCCTTGTCGGGCGCAGCGGTCCAAACCTCAATTGTTGCCATGTCTAATCCTCCGGCCCAAGACAAAAGTCGCAGGTGGCGATGCGCGGACCCACCCAACCAACGGTGACGAGATGAATTATAGCACTAGCAGGCGAAAAGCCAAAGGGAACAGAACGCCCCGGAACTTTCTGCCGATGACGGATTCGGTGGTTCGGCGGTTCCCCGCAGAGCTATCAGCTATCAGCATTCAGCCGTCAGCACTTTCACCGCCTGACGCATAGCGCGAAGCGCAGAGCGCATGGCGCAAAGGACACAACGCTATGCGCTTTGCGCTTGGTGAATAATGTGAGCTGAAAGAAAAGATCAGGAAGTCGAGTACTCAAGCAGGCCATGACGCGCAATCGTCATGGCCTTGTTTCTTTCACCTGTTGCTGATCCGGAACATCTTCCAACCGGAAAATCCCCCGGCTTCCCCCAATTGACCACTTGACCAATTGACAATTCGACCAGATTGCTGCCCGCCCCGTGAGAGTGCGGCCCCTCTCTCACGGGGCCGGCTGCCTCCTGCTAGCTGCTCCGCTCCGCATTGCGCCTTGCGCTATGCGCCTTGCGAATAGAGTGAACTATACTCTCGTATATCTATACCGTGTGTCGTACCCGCATACGAACTCCCGGGCTAGGTGTGCATTCCTGTGTCCATTTTGCGCATCTCGCTCCTAAGTTAACTTCACGCCTAAACACCCTCTATCTCTTTCAGCCTTTGAACATCCTGGTAACGTATGAAATCTCAATGCCGCGCTTCATCTGCCCCTACCTGTCAGTCCTCCCGGTGGTGCGGTCCTGTGTTCCCGGTATGGCCTTCGCATTTAACCCAAGCATTTCACCACCAAGACACCAAGGCACCACCGGCCCCCAATGGATATTTCCCGGGGAGCCGACATCCGGGAGGGTCCCGAAGATTCTGAACAGTCACACGGCTTGGATGTGGTGAAGTCTGTTAGCCCTTTGCGGTCTCTGCGAGCTTTGCGGTGAAATGTTTGGGCTGAATGGCCTGACTTGAAGCACTAAGGAAGACCCTTTCCCGATAAGGGCAAACCCAGCGTGAGCTGGGGACGCAAAGCCACGGGTCCCGCCACAGGCGGGATAGCCGGGCTACCGAAGGAAGGGGCTAGAGAGCCCCCGGGAACGTGGTGGTC
>CAZNWB010000193.1:0-2902 GCA_964576535.1 uncultured bacterium
ACCCGCCCCAAGCCTGTCCAGCGCTCGGTGCTCGAGGAGCATGCTCGCCAGCGCCGCCGGATTGTCCTAGCCCTCTTCACCGCTTCCGGGATGGCCGGGCTCACGTATGAAGTCGTCTGGGGCCGCCAGCTCACGCTGATCTTCGGCGCCACGACCCTGGCGGTGAGCACGGTCCTGACCACCTTCATGTTCGGCCTGGGCCTGGGAAGTTTTCTGGCCCGGCACCGGACAGACCGAGCGGGCAACCCCTTGCGGCTGTACGCCGTGCTCGAGGCGGGGATCGGCATCTATGCCGTGCTGTTCCCGGCCATCCTCTGGCTGGTGCAGCGGCTGCACGGGGAGGTCTTCGGCCTCCTCTACCCAGCCCCCCTCGCCCTGGCTCTCTCCCGTTTCGTCCTGGCCTTCCTGGCGCTGCTACCGCCTGCGCTCCTGATGGGCGCCACGGTGCCGGTCATGGGCCAGGCCCTTGAGGCCCGCGGGCGCGACGGCGACACCAGGACTGGCACCAGGACTGGTACCGGCACCGGTCACGGTGCCGCCGCCGGGCGGCTGTACGCGTGGAACACCCTGGGAGCCGCCATGGGGAGCGCGATGGGTGGGTTCCTCTTGATCCCCACCGTGGGCTTCCGGGCAGCGACCCTCAGCGCGGCCGGAATCAATCTGGCAGTCGCGCTGGTCGCGTGGCGCGTGGCGATCTTGCCTGGCCCGGCGCAGCCGCTCCTCGCCGAGGCCTCGCGGCCTCCCACGCCCCCGACAGTCCGGAGCGGCTGGCTGCTGGCGTGCTATGCCCTCTCGGGGTTCGCCGCCCTGGCCTATGAGGTCGTCCTCACCCGCGTCCTGGTCCTGGTGTTCGGCAGTTCGGTGTATTCCTTTGCCGTCGTGCTGACGGGGTTTCTGCTGGGGATCGGGCTGGGCAGCCTCTTGGCCGCCCGCTGGGTGGATCGGGCGAGGGACCTGGCGATCCCGATCGGCATCCTGCAGGCCGTCATCGGTGGTGGAATCCTGATTACCATCCCCTTGTACGACCGGTTGCCGGATCTATTCTTTACGCTGTTCCGCCTCACCGGGGGAGCATGGGCTCCCCTGGTAGGCCTGGAGTTCCTGGTGGCGGTCGGCATGCTGCTCATTCCGACGACGGCCATGGGGGCGATGTTTCCGGCCGCGGCGCGGGTGGCGGGGCTCCGAGCGTCGGGCCTCGGTCGCGCGGTGGGGACGGCGTACTCGGTCAACACCGTGGGATCGGTCCTCGGAGCCTTCGTGGGAGGGTTCCTCCTCATCCCCTGGCTGGGCATGCAGCGGAGCCTGCTCGCCCTGGCCGCGGTGAACCTGGGGTTGGCGGCACTCCTCCTCTGGCGCAGCCAGTGGGGTGGAGGGGCGCGACGCCGTGTCGTGGCCGGCGCGCTGGCGGCGGCGCCGGTGCTGGCGCTGGCGCTCCTGCCGGGATGGGACGCGCGCCTCCTGAACAGCGGGGTGTACCTGTACGCTCCCGACTACGAGCGGATGAGCCAGGGGCGGGGCCTGCGGGAGGGGATGCAGCGATTCCGCCTCCTCTATTACCGCGAGGGGGTGACGGCGACCGTCGCGGTCTTCCAGGGTCAGTACCTGTTCATGCGGGTGAACGGAAAAACCGACGCCGGGGATTCGCCCGACAACCTGACCCAGCGCCTGCTGGCGCACGTGCCCCTGCTCCTGCACCGGGAGCCGAGGGACGTTCTGGTCATCGGCCTGGGGAGCGGTGTGACGCTGGGCGCAGCCCTCCGCCATCCGATTGCCCGGGCGGACATCGTCGAGATCTCACCCGAGGTCGTGGAGGCGTCCCGATTCTTCGAGCGGGCGAACGACCGGGCCCTCGCGGATCCGCGAACGCACCTGCTGCTCCTGGATGGGCGGACCTGGCTCACGGCGGGCCCGCGGGCATACGATGTGATCATCTCCGAGCCGTCGAATCCCTGGCAGACGGGGAACGCGAACCTGTTCACGCGGGAGCACTTCCTGGCCGCGCGCCGTCGGCTGAAGCCGGGGGGCCTCCTCTGCCAGTGGCTCCCCTATTACCGGATGCCCGAGACAGATTTCCGCGCGGCCGTGAAAACCTTCCAGGAGGTCTTCCCGCTGACCACCCTCTGGATCTCCGGGCCCGACGCCCTCATGGTGGGGAGTCCGGATCCAGTGGCTTGGGATCTTTCGCGCCTGCAAGCGCGCTTCGAGGCCGAGGGGGTCCGCGCCCACCTGAGTGACGTGGGCATCGCGACTCCCATCGGCTTCCTCGGTCATCTCCTGCTGCTGCCGGAGGGCGTGCAGCGGTTCGTTGACGGTGAGCGGAACCGCCACACGGACGACTGGCCCCTCCTGGAGTTTTCGGGTCCCCGCGCCCTCTTTCTGGAGACGGCCCGGGGGAACCTCTGGGCCATGCAGCGGGCGGCGCTCGAGCCCGCCCCGGTGCTTCCTCTCGGCGATCCGAAGACCGAGGCCGCCATTCGGACCAGCCTGGCGCGGGAGTACCTCGCCCGGCAACTCCTGGAGCCGGCCGCGCGCGAGGCCCGGCGAGCCGGGGAACTCGATCCCCGCTCTGCGGCGGCGGCGCATATCCTGGGCGTCGTGTCCCTGAATCGAAACGACCTGGCCAAGGCCGAAACCGCCTTCCGGGAGGCGGTGCGACTCCGCCCCGATTTTGCCGAGGCCTACAATGATCTGGGAGGGACGCTCTTCCGCCTGCAGCGCCCGGACGAGGCGGTCGCGGCCTTCCGGCGGGCAGCCGAGTTGCACTACGCTCCGGCCCTCTACAACCTCGGGAACCTCTACCTCCGGGAGAAGCAGGACCCGGCCCGAGCGCGCGAGGTGTTAAAGCGGGCCGTCAGGCAGGCCACGGCCTCGGCCGAGACGTGGAACGCCCTGGGCGTCGCCT
>CAZNWB010000194.1:0-2829 GCA_964576535.1 uncultured bacterium
TCGGAAGCAACGTTACTTTCTACCAAAACCCAGACGGGACGTTCTTGCTTTCAAACGAGGGAGTGGCCCTGGAGAATGGGAAATCGCACGCGGGGGAAGATCGGCTGCTACTGGGCGTCGCCGCAGGGGTGTGGCGTCCTTTATGTATAGGTAGGATTCAACCTGGAGGCTTCGTCCCGTTCTAAGGGCCTCCGAGGAGACCCTCACTCCGAAGCCGCCGTCCCACGACTTCGGTGATACGTTCCACGAGGGCCTCACGGGAATCCGGATTCATCGAGTCCGTCACGCCGCGCCAGATGGGTTTCCCCCCCGGAAGTACGAACAGTTGCGTCTCGACCACAACATCCCTTGACTCCTTCGTATATCCGGGCGACGTCGCCTGCTCCGCCGCGTACCCGTAGTAATCCGGAAATGCGACGCCCGGCCAGAAAGGATCATACGTTCCCCCTAGGCCGTACAAGGGTGCCGGGGGAGCAGTATAAGTCTGCGAAGGCTGGGTGGTCTGCTTTTCGATGACCCCGGCAAGTCGGGCGACCAAGGCTCCTTCAAAGCCTTCGGCGACCAGGCGGTCCCTGATTTTCGCCTTGTCCGGATTCGCGTCAAGCGGCCCGAAGATTCGGTAGCCGGCCACGGCCTGGGTTCCGGCCGGCAGGTTCTCGACGATGAGATCCTCCGCCATGCGCCGGCGATTCTCGTCCCGATCAACCACGAGGACGGCGATCTTCTTCAGGGGCCCGCCCCGATATTGCGGATCCCGCCAGACGTCCCGCAGCGTCGTCCCGCTGCAGGAGACGAGCCCGGTTGTCGCTAGTACCAATAAGCATGCAAACAGGAATCCCCGAAACTCTCTGAAATCTTTCGCCATGTGCGTAGCTCCCTCGACCGTCCAGTCTCCCTTTCGATAAAGCCTCCGTCTTCTTGGGAGTCTTGTTTTCCTGCCGAGTCGCATGGGGGGCCCGATGCGGCCTGGAACCTACCCTAGCACACGCGGCCTGTCAACTAGACGCCAGGCGGAGGTAGTATCCAAAATCGTGTGGGGTTCTTCCTGTAATCCGGGACGTTGCTTCCGAATTATCCTTGCACGCCTCTCGTATTGCGGGAGGTTGCCAATTACGTCAATTTCTGTGATACCCGCGCCGGCCGGGCGGTGCTGTCTCGAACTGAGAAGCGGCGTCGAATCTCGGGGGGTCAGGCTTTGGTAATTTGCTTTCGGCTAAAACCGAACCTCAGGCACGGCCGGGGGATTGATTCCCAGCGAGCGGATGGTCCGAAGAACATGGCGAGGAGGCGGGCGGTGGTGAGATATCCGATTCCCGCCTCTTCGAAATCCCGATCGTTTGACCAGAGGGGGAGCTCCAGGTGGAGGGTGAGGGCCAGCACATCCACATCCTTGGGGTCGCGTTTGCCGATCCGGCGGCTGGCTTCCGCGATGCTCTGTCGGTAGGTCCTTGCGGAATACGGTGATAGCGGGAGAAGGTCCAGTGCGAATTCCAGGATCGTCGTTTCGACGCCGATCTTCAGAGCGACTTGTGGTAGGTACCCCCGGACTTCCGTGATCGTGACTTCGGGAACGGCGAACTCCTGAATATCGGTCTCAAAGAACATTCGACGCGCCATCCCGCCAAGCAAGGCTGCCAGGATGGGATTAGCGTCGACGACGAGCCTTTCGGGTCTCCTCGAAATCGCCAATGATGGCCTCTTCGGTCACGCCACGCACTTTCATCATGCGCCGAATCTTCCGAGTCAGGACGTCGAACAGGTCCTTCTTGATCTCCAGCGGCAACGAGGTGCCAGTGGCTGGGAGATAGAACCCGACGATCCTGCCCCGCCGAGTGACGAGGATAGGCTCCGTCTCTTTGAGCAGCTTGGTCGCCTGGTCGCGGAACTCCCGCACCGTGGCAGTTCGCATGTGACCACCTCCGTGTCCACATAATTAGTCCACCGAATCGTCGAAGTCAAGAATAATGGGCTCCCCGGCTGACCTTGATATCCAATTGGCGGTTGGACTCCGGGCGGTTGCCGCTTTGGCACCTTCTTGTCCCGCCGGCCGGGCGGTGGTGTGAATCGGGGTCGGGCTTTCGGAATTTTGTTTCGGCTGCGGCGGGACTATGGGCGGTGCCAGGGAGATCGATTCTCAGGGAGCGGATGGTCCGAAGAACATGGCAAGGAGGCGGGCGGTGGCGCCAGGTGCTCTAACTGAATCGTCCGACAATGGACAGGTTGATCAATCGACACCACCGCACCTCAGAGTTGGCTGCCTACGCCGCATGTGGCCGAAGAAGGCCTGGCCAGGAGTGTGCCGGTCGTGTATGCTGAACGTCCGTTATCGCAGGAATGATTCGAGAACGTCCTTCTCTCCTCGCCAGACGGGTTGCCCCATGGAGGGAGCGGTTATGGACGCGGTGAAGATCCTGGAGAGGAAGGAACGGGTCGACTGGGATTATGACGAGGAGGCGGATGTCCTGTACCTTAGCGTGGGCAAACCGCGCAAAGCGACCGGTGTCGATATCGGCCAGGGGGTCGTGATCCGGTATGACGAGAAGAAGAAGGAGGTCGTGGGTTTGACGATCCTGGGTGTGCGCGCGAGGCTCGTCCAGTCTCTGAAGAAACCATAGCGTCGTATACCGACGGGTTGATGGGAGCAGGGAGTGGGCAGTAAGCGGGCGGCAGAAGGCAGGAAACGGGACCGAGGGGGAAGCTGAGGGGCTCATGGGTAAAGTTCGCACGCTTGCGTGTCCGAAGTGCCAGCGGGAGGTGTCGCCGGCGGAGCGGCAGTTCTTCTGTGCCGACTGCCGGATGATTCTGGATGTCCAGGTGGACCTGAGCCAC
>CAZNWB010000195.1:0-2801 GCA_964576535.1 uncultured bacterium
ATTGTACGCTGTCGTGACTTGTTGGGCTGTACGCTCTCGATCGCGCGACGCCCCTAACGGCAAGGAAACCAGAGCGGACCGGCCAACTCATTTTCTAGCCACGAGAAGCGGCATGACCGCAAACACCCCGAGCATCACCATGTAGACCGTTCCCGCCACTGGATCTCGCCTTGCGAAGTACTCACCAACCGTTAAGCCACGAAGCCAGAGCACGACGGGGAACTCCACGAGAAGCAGGAGACCCAGCGCGACGAAACCGACGCCGAGCGGTCTAGGCGGTGTGGGTGGCACGGCCAAACGCCGAGCTATCCAGCGTGCTGCCAGGACGATCACAACTAACATGATGGGCGCCTCCATCAGTTCGGCTGTCCTTTCACCGAAGCGTGGGGCTACCCAAAGAATGCGGATGGGTCCAAGCACGAAGCCGGCGCCAAACACAAGAACGAAATAGGGCGCACCGGCTTTCAGAAGCTGCATGACAGCTCGCTGCCTCTTAGAGGGGCCAGTGTCGTGCTCGCTAAGGGCTTCACCGCGCAGCCTAACGCCAGGCATCAGGCGCCGCCGTAGGCGGTCGCCTGCATGCCTTTGTTAGGCGGCCGTCTGAGAGCGAGACACATGAGCCGGAAGCTGGCTGAGTTCAACATTACGCCTGACCAACTTTTCGAACCAATCTTGTGCAGTGGGTGAGACCACCACTTCTGTTAGCAGGCCCTTGAGATGGACGCCAACGTACAGGCCTGGGTTCTCGAAATTGTTCATGTTCTTCCCAGCGACCTCTTCTTCTGTGTAAGGCTTCCCTTCCATAGTTGCGCAGCTAGTGGTCTTGATGTTCAAGGTGACAATGCGAATCTCTTGCTCGTGCGCGAATCTCTCCTTGTTTTTGAGGAAGGCCCGCTCGTGCCCCTGATGGGCCTCGTACGCACTCATTTCGTGACTATCGTGATCAACGTACGACACGAGGCCTAGGTGTGAAACATGTTCGTCCCTCGGCACAAGAACATACCGCGCGAGACGTCCGACCGTTGACTTGATCGCAATGGCTTCGTTGGAGCGGCCATACTCACGCCACATCCGTTCAGAGTCACTCTCTCCAAGAAACCAGCAACTGACTACAAGTAACTCTCTGCTGTCCTCTTCGTTCTTGTCTAGCCACCTGTCAATTTGTCTATGGAACTCTGGGATGTCGAATCCAGCTTTGAACCTCTGGTTGTCATCGTGCATCTGTCGCTTAACATTCGCAGGGATCATTCCTTCATAGGTGTCTTCCAGGATATTAAGCTTCGAGAACCACAGAGCCTGGTAGGTCATCAATGAAATGAACTTTGCAAACGACATGTATCGCCATACCGTTTTCTCCAGATCTGTGCCACCGAGGTTTCGGAGTTTCATACGCCTAACTATTAGGTCTACTGCTCCGGTTCCTGCAGTATATCTTCGTGAAGCGGGCCTAACCCTCAAGATCAAAAATCTCCTGCAATTATCGTCGGTTGGCTGGACGACGTCAAGTCTCCTCGTACCGACAAACATTGCGGAGCTCGCAGTCTATCCCCATATCAGCCCGCAGTGTATTCAGGTTTCAATGGAAGGCTCGGCTGAGGGCGCTAGTGACGTCTGAGGGGGCTGCCGACCTGCCGGGGTACAGCACTGTAAGGTGATCGAGCTCCAGATCGTGAAGGGCAATGTGCATTGAAGGGGTGAGAGGTTGAGGTTTTCATGCCAGGGTCGGGGTTGCCGTACCATGAAAATCGAACATTCAATGTTACATTTTCATGGTATCAGCCGGAGCCTTGCCGATGGGCAGCATGATAGCCTCCTTCACCCTAGACTTCCTTCTGCTTACGCGAACCCCCACGATCTCCCAAGTGTCCGGGACTCAGGTTAGAGAGGCGAGCATGCAATACGAGAGCAACCCTCAGATGACAGCGAGGCCCAGGCTTCGGAAGTCCTCATCAAAAGCCAGGCAGGGGATTGAGCCCAGGCGCTCCTTGACGACGACGGCCGAAATCGCATCGCACAACGAGATCTTGCGCTCACGACTCGTGCGGCCGAACAGGATGAGGGCCTTTGCCCGCTCGCTCTCACTCAGGTAGGCCAGGTTCAGTGTGGGCAATACTCGTCGAACGAACACCTGTGTTGCCATGTAGCTGTGCCGGTAGCGCAGGAGCGTGACGGTTTCAACCACTACCTCCCAGGTTGTCACGACCTCAACGCTCTGTTCTCGTATCTCGCGCGATAGCCCCTCTGCGCGCGCGTGATTACGGTCACGCCGATCGAGGGCCGCATAGAAGAACGATGTGTCAGCGTAGACCGTGCGAGTCCCTTCAGGGATGCTCATTTCATCTTGCGGCCGTAGAGGTGGCGATCGTGGTCTCGCGAGATGGAATGCCGTCCGGTCCCACCGATGTCCGGCTTGCCGACCTCCTCTGCCGCTCGGAGGAGCGCGTCCCCGGCGCCCAGGCGGCGGCGTCGCTCCTTTGGAGCGGCCAGCTCACCGAAGACGATGTTGTTTACCGTGATCTCATAGACTGCTTGCGGGTTTTCCTGCAGGGCCTTGAGCAGCCCGGATAGCCGCTTTCTCGCCTCGCTGATCGGAATCTTGACACTCATCCCATTCCTCCTATTTTGTACAAGTTGTTATATATTGTACATCACTGAGCTTGTCGGCGTCAAAACCTTTGTGTGGATGCGTGCCATTACGCTTGACCTGCAGGTGGGGGAGGGCGGGTCTGGGCTTTGGCTGAAGCTCGGAGAGGAGGGCGTAGAGGGCGAAATTATGTGGGGGGGAGAAGGAACGGTTGAGC
>CAZNWB010000196.1:0-2769 GCA_964576535.1 uncultured bacterium
CGAGGTGGTCGTCGGGGCGATCGGCGACGACCTCCGCATGGACTACACGGCTCAGGGACAGGTGGTGGGCCTCGCCGCCCGGATGGAGCAGCTCGCCGAGCCCGGGCGCATCTACCTGACACGGCACACGGGGGACCTCGTCGGCGGGTTCTTTCGTCTCCGGGATGTCGGGGCCTTCGAGATCAAAGGTGTGGGGGAGCCTGTTTCCGTGTTCGAGCTGCAGGGAATCGGGCCGTTGCGCACGCGCCTCGACGTTGCCCGGGAGCGCGGCTTCTCGCACCTCGTCGGCCGGGTGGAGGAGATGGCCGCTCTCGAGGCTGCGCTCGAGCGCGCAAGCGGGTGCGACGGACGGGTCGTGAGCGTCGCAGGCGACGCCGGTCTCGGGAAGAGCCGCCTGTGCTACGAGTTCGCCGAACGCTGCCGCGCCCGCGGAATCCCGGTGGTTCGGGCGCACGCGGTCGCTCACGGCAAGGCCGTTCCCTTCCTCCCCGTCCTCGATCTGCTGCGTGCCTACTTCGGAGTGACCGAGCAGGACGATCCGCGCGCCGCGCGCGACAAGATCGCCGGGCGCATGGTCCTCCTCGACGACACGCTCACCGAGGCCTTGCCGCTGATGTTCGACTTCCTCGGCGTCCCGGATCCGGGGCGACCGAGCCCGGAAATGGAGGCCGAGGCGCGCCAGCGACGGCTCTTCGAGGTGATGGGAAGGATCGTGCGGGCGCAGCGCGAGCCGCAGGTGTTCCTCCTCGAGGATCTCCACTGGCTCGATGGCGCGAGCGAAGCGTTTCTCGAAAGTCTGGTCGAGTCCGTAGCCGCCAGCCGCACGCTGCTGCTCGTCAACTACCGACCCGAGTATCGTCCTCGCTGGGCGGAGCGTACCGGCTCTTCGGAGCTCTCGCTGGCGCCGCTCGGCGACGCAGCCATCGACGCACTCCTCGCCGACCTTCTCGGAAGCGATCCTGCCCTTGCGAGTCTCGAGCAACTGGTGCGCGCACGCACGGGAGGAAACCCGTTCTTCATCGAGGAGGTCGTTCACGAGCTCGCAGAGTCGGGCGTCCTCGAAGGCGCCAGAGGCTCCTATCGCGTCACCCAACCGATCACGCAGGTGGCCATCCCCGGCACGGTGCAAGCGGTGATCGCCGCACGCATCGACCGGCTTCCGGAGGTCGCCAAGCAGGTGCTGCAGACGGCCGCGGTGATCGGTAAGGAGTTCTCCGCAGCACTGCTCGGGCGCATCGCGAATCTCCCGGAGACCGAACTCGCAGAGGCGCTGCGGGCGCTGACGCGAGCCGACCTCGTCGTGGAGTCGGCGCTCTACCCCGAGGCGCTCTACGGCTTCAAGCATCCGCTGACACAGGAGGTGGCGTATCGCTCGCAACTCGCCGAGCGGCGCCGGCGGATCCACGCAACGGTTGCGCGGGCCATCGAGGAGGTCGATGCCGCACGGCTCGACGAGCGCGCCGCGTTCTTGAGCCACCACTGGGAGCAAGCCGGCGAGTGGGTCGAGGCGGCGCAGTGGAGCCGGCGCGCGGCTGAGTGGGCGCGGTCGCGCGATATGGCCGAGGTGATGGGACACTGGCGCAAGGTGCGCGCGCTCCTCGCCCGCGCCGGGCAGTCGGCGGAGACCGCGCCGCTGGCGCCCGCGCCACTGGCGCTCGAAGCGTGTGCCGGGATTCTCGAACTAGGCTGGCTCGTGGGCATCTCCTCCGATGAAGCGGCGGCGGTGTTCGAGGAAGGCAAGTCGCTCGCTGCACGTTCGGGTGACCCGCGCTGGCTGGCTCGCCTGGTGGCGCAGTATGCGGGGGCCAAGGCTGGCCACGGTGAGGTCGACGAGTACCTGAGACTGAGCCGGGAAGCGGTGCGCATCGCCGACGCAACCGACGATGCGGCGTTGCAAGCGGCGGTGCGGATTCCGCTGGTCCGCTCACACCTCGTGACCGGGCAGCTGCGTGAGGCGCTGGAGCTGGCCGAGCAGGCGCTGGCGCGCATGCCCGCGGATCCGCAATTCGGCAACCTCCTGGGCGTCAGCCCCTACCTGAACCTCTGGCTGTTGAAAGCGGATCTCCTCGGCTATGCGGGCCGGTGGCCCGATGCCGTCGCCGCGTTCGAGCATACGATGAGAGTTTGTCGCGAGCATGGCCATGTGGTCATGCTCGCGCACGCCTGCACCGACTACGCGTGGTGGTCGGCCTTGCTGGCTGATGGACAGACGGCGCTGGCGCACGCGCGGCAGGGGCTCGAGATCGCGGAGAAGATGGGCAGCCGGATGACCCGGCTGTTCGCCTACAATGCGCTCGGCTTCGCCGAGATACAGGTCGGGCGTTCGGATGAAGCGGTGGCCGTGCTCGAGCAGGCCCGTTCCATCGCGAGCGAAATGCACACCGTCGCCGAAACCCAGGTGGACACGCTCACTCTCCTAGCCCGAGCGTATCTCGGCACCGGCGATCACGGCCGAGCCCGTGCCGCGGCCGAGGAAGCGGTCGGCGTGGCGCGCAAGTGGAATGCGCGCGCCTGGGAGTGCATCGCCCAGCTCACGTACGGACGCGTGCTCGTGCACAGCCGGGGGCTCGAAGCCGCGGCCGCGATCGACGCCGCGCTGGCGCGCGTGATGGCGCTGATCGAAGAAACGGGGGCGCGGTGTTTCGAGCCCTTCGTTCGCCTCGAGCGCGCGGAGCTCGCGCGCCTCCGCAGCGACGCTGCCGCGCACGACCGCGAGCTCCGCGAAGCGCACCGGCTCTTCTCCGAGATGGGGGTCCGCCCGCCGCAGCT
>CAZNWB010000197.1:0-2739 GCA_964576535.1 uncultured bacterium
TCTCTATGCAAAAAATGCTGGTATTTGAAGGGGGTTTCTGCTAATAAGGTGCAGGTTTCCAATAGGATAGGGGGCTATAGCGCCGATTATACCTGCTCAAGGAGCCATGCCCACCCAGGAATCCGACGCCAGAAAAGCGGCAAAGACCATTGTCTTCGCCGACAATGATGTCCTTCTTGTGGAGGCCATCGGGGAACTCCTGCGCGACAAGGGGTACGAGGTCCATGTCGCCAGGGACGGGCTTGAGGCCCTGCTGGCTATCCGGAAGGTAAAGCCGGATTACGTCATCCTGGACATCGTGATGCCAAAGGTGGACGGAAGCCGGGTCTGTTGGTTCGTTCGGCAGGATCCGGCCCTTCGCGATACCCCCATCATTGCCTTTTCTGGCCTGAGTCCATTGGACATACGCCGTTTCCCCGAGCTGAGCGCGGATGCGTACGTCGCGAAGGGACCCCTGGCGATCGTTGCGAGCAACATTTTGGCGGCCATCAAGTACCTCGAGGAGAAAGGGCGCGGGGACTTCAGCGGGGGAATCTTCGGATACGAGGGTTTTCGCCCCAGGAAAATCATCAGCGAGATGCTTCTCTGGAAGCGCCACTGGGAAACGCTCATCCGCAGCTTCGGCTATGGGGTGCTGGAACTCGACCCCGGCGGCCGAATTCTGATGGCCAACGCTGCTGCCAGTGAACTCCTGGAGGATAAGGAGGTCCGGCTCGTAGGAAAGGCCTTGCCCGCGCTTTGCCACGCCCCCGATCGGAACGCGGTCCAGGAAACCTTGGATAAGCTCTCGAAGGCGCGGCTCCCCGGGGTTCACCAGGTGGTGATCCACCTGGGTAATCACGAGGTGGAATTGCGTTTTGCCTCGACCGTAGAGGACGGCGAGTGCGCGGGCATTCTTTGCACAATGGAACCGACCGCCTCAGCGACCCGAGTGCAGACAGGACGGCCTGCCAAAGAGGTGGGCCGGGCTCCTAGGGGAGGGTAGGAGAGGTGGGCGGCATAGTCGTTGCCCTCACGATCGGATTCCTGCTAGGGGTCCTCTTGATGGTCCTGCTTGTGGGTGGCCAGGAAGAGGAGAAACTCGTGGAGCGGGTTGAACAGGTCGAAGACGCAAAGCGCAAAGCGCAAAGCGCATAGCGGAAAACGCGGAGCGCATGGCGCATGGCGCAAGACGCAAAGTGGTAAGCGCATAGCGCAGAGCGCGAAGGGCAGGAGGCAGCTAGCAGCGGGCAGCTGGCAGCAGGCAGGTGGCAGTCAAGTACGAAATTTCGAATGTCGAACGCCGAATCTTGAATGACGAAGGCTCTGAAGGCCGAACCGTCGAACTGCCGAACGCTCTTTGTGTTGTGGAACCACCGAACCACCCACCAACCGACCTACCGAACGCTGTATACCTTCGTTCTTGTCCCACCCTCGGCAACTTGGCAATTAGGCAAGCCGCCAACCACGCAAAGAATTTGACTCCTGCCAGACCATCTCTCCCAATTGCCAGATTGCCTGATTGCCAGATTGCCAAGAGGGGGGCCTTAGCCCCCCGGTCTCTGCTGACGCAGCTGGTCGGTGGAGGCGGAGACAAGGTCGGCAACGCCGTTCGCGCCATCGACAAACTCCACCCCTGACCGATAGACGACTTGTCCCTCACCTTTGGCCATGTGGCCGAGCTGGCTGACGAATGAGCGGACAGCCCGGACCAACACCTGCATTTTCCGGATCTCGCCCGGAAATGTAAGACGGTAAACCTCACCTGGGCGGACCCGGTCGGTGTGCTCTACGAGTGCGCCTGAGCGGCTGATGTCCACGAGGTGAGCGTCCCAGAATTGGACCTGAACTGGAACCAGCTCCCGCAAGCGGACCCGGGCGCCCCGACGCTGGATGGCGTAGTACTGTGGGATCGCCTGTGAGACCGCGGCTCTCGGCAAATCCGCCAAGACAGAAGTGAGATCGAAGACTAACTCGTCCCTAGGCATCACCACGGCCCCTTTCGGCTGGCCATCAATCCGCTTGGCGCAGAGCGCATGGCGCAGAGGGCATAGCGTGAAGTGCGTGGGGCAAAGAGCACAGCGCTTTCCGCTATGCGCTTAGCGCTTTGCGTTTCAGGACCGCTCCGCCAGGGCGGAAGCGAGGGCCAGCAAGCTGGTCCAGCCAAGCGGGGTGAACCGCAGGCCGTGCAGGATCGGTTCGCCTGGCGTTCGCCCCTCAGGTGGCGCCACCCAGATGATAGTCCCCTCAGCGGTCAGGGACTCGGTCTTGGTGTCCAGCGTGAGTTCCAGCGCTGTGCCAGGGGGAACGACCTGTGGTAGGCGGATCAAAGCCCCCCCGCGACTAATGTCTCTTGTTCGGGCTGGGAAGGGCGGCCCGGACTTCCCTTTGAGCTGACATGTAACGGCGAGCTCGAAGGGCAGGCGGACCCCGGCGGGCCGAAACAAACCCGTCGAGACGAGAAGGCCCCGGAGGGCCTTGAGTTGGTCGAGGGCAAGCTTGGTAAAAGCGAGGCCGTGCAGGATGCCTCCACCCGGAACAAGGCACTCCTTGGCCCACACCACCGCTGCCTCGGCCTCGATGGGGCCGCGGTCCGTCCTGAGGCGAACCCGGAGGGGCAAGTCCGCGGGGAGGCGCACCGGGAGTTCCACGTCGGCACCCCCTTCGCTCAGATGATGGGTCCAACCCACCCCGCCTCCGGCCCCCGTAGGCGCCTTTGCTGCATGCAGGAGCGGGAGCTGAATTGGGTAACGGCGATAT
>CAZNWB010000198.1:0-2722 GCA_964576535.1 uncultured bacterium
TCTCCCTGGGAATCGTGCGGAAGTAGCCCATGAGGAGCCAGGAGGCGAAGGGGATGAGCTGCGTGGGATAGGTCAGGATGAGCGCCCAGTAGGTGTTGTACAAGCCGAGCTTGGCGATGACCTGGGCCAGCGGCAGGAAGAGGAGGGACGGCGGCACCAGGTAGACCAGGAAGATGCCCACCCCCAGGAAGTTGCTCCCCGGGAACCGCAGGCGGGCCAGCGCATAGCCGGCGAAGATGCTGCACCCGAGCGAGAGGACGGTGGAGACCACCGACACGATGAGGGTGTTCTTCACCCACTCCGAGAACGCGGTCTCCCGGAACAGGTACGCGTAGTTCTCCCACGTGAAGCGCTGGATCCAGAAGGGATTAAACTGCAGGTCGAACAGGTCGTTGGTCGGCTTGAGCGAGACGATGGACATCCAGTAGAAGGGGAAGAGCAGGAAGACCAGATAGAACACCAGCGGCAGGTAGATGTTCATCAGCCGGTTGCTGAAGCGCTCACTCCCGACCATGCTACTCCTCCCTCCGCAGGTACGCCAAGAGGATCACGGCGAACACCGTCAGGATGGGGAACATGTACAGGGCGATGGCGGCCCCCATGCCGATCTCCGTGGCCGACAGACCGATCTGGTAGGCATAGGTCCCGAAGATGTGGGTCTGGTTCGCCGGCCCGCCCTTGGTCAGGACGTAGATCAATTGAAAGTCGGCGAAGGTAAAGATGATGGAAAGCAGCGTCGCGATCAGGACGACCCCCTTGATGTGCGGCACAGTCACGTGCCGGAACCGGTGCCACAGGCTCGCGCCGTCAATGGCCGCCGCCTCGTGCAGCTCGCCCGGCACGGCCTGAAGCCCCGCCAGGATGGTAATGGCGAAGAACGGAAGACCTCGCCAGATATTGACCAGACACACCGAGGAGATGGCCAGGCCGGGATCGCCCAGGAAGTTGATGTTCCGCGTGATGAGGCCGAAATGTTTCAGCAGCCAGGATATGGGACTGAACACCGGATCGAAGATCATGAACCAGCCCAGCGTGGAGAGCGCCGTGGGTACGATATAGGGCATCATCACGACGGCGCGGATCGGGTTACTGAACCGCATCTGATTGTTCAAGATCAAGGCGAGCCCCAACCCCAGGACCGCCTTGAAGGGCACGGTCACCATGGCGTAGATGAGCGTGTTCCGAGCCGTCTGGTGGAAGATTGTGTCGCTGAGGAGGTCCGAGAAGTTCCGCAGTCCGATGTAGTGGCCCATCCGCCCGATCATGCTGTCAGTCACGGACAGCCAAATCCCCAGGAAGAATGGATACGCCATGAAGACCATGAGCAAGAGGGCGCCCGGCAGCATGAGCAAGACGCCCAGGCTCGACTCGCGCTCCAGGAGCGACCCGGTGGTGACGGCGCCACCACGCATCTCACCCTTGCGACTCAACGTCCCCTCCAAAGCGAGGGCAGCCACGCCCCGCGTGGCTGCCCTCCTGTCCCGTCAAGAACTACGCCGGCGCTGGGACGGCGTGATCTCTGCCTGCCGCGCCGTCCGACGCTGCGCCCGTCAGACCACTCGAGCTAGACGCCGTACGCCCGCTTGAGCTGCTCGGCGCCCCACTCGATCGCCGCCTTGGGATCACCGCCCTGCACCGCCTTGGCGAAGGTGTCCACGACGATGTACTTCGACCAGGCGAGCGACGCCTTCTCGTTGGGCGGCCCAGGCCAGCCCACGTCCACACCGTACTTGGGCTGCTCGCGGAACGGCAGCATCTTCGGGTCCCTGGTCCACGTCGGGTCGTTGTAGTACTTCACGACCGGCTGCAGCATGTAGCCCTCTTGCAGCCGCCACCAGGCGCCGAACTGCTCGTCCTGGAACCACCACGTCAAGAACTCCTTCGCCCCTGCGACGTTCTTGGAGGTCTTGAGGATGGCAAAGGTCCGGCTGCCCAGCCAGTAGAACCGGCCGGCCGGCCCCTTCGGGATCAGCATATGGTGGGTATCCTTGGCGATATCCGGCTTGTCCTTTTTGGCCGCGAAATAGATGCTGGAGCCGTTGTAGGTGCTGGAGATCTGCCCGGACAGGTACGCGCGGTTGTTGTTGCTATCATCCCAGGACGTGCCAGTCTCGTCGTAGCCATCCTTCCAGGCCACGATGAACTTCCACATGCCTTCCACGAACTGCGGCTTGTTGAACTGGATGGACTTGCCGTCCCTGGAGACCTCCATGGCCCCGTTGGACCACATGTAGGGATAGCAGAAGCCCGGCGGGTCCCCCGTGCTGTGGCCCAGTGCCTGGCCGAATGGATGCCCCTTCGCCTTCAGCTTCTTGGCCACGGCGAAGTACTGGTCCCAGGTCAGGTCCACCTTGTTGCCATCCTCGACGTTGGCGACCTCGGCCTCCTTGAACCAACTGATCCGGTAGGCCATGGATGCGTTCGACATCCCGTGGGGGATCCCCAGGTACCGATCTCCCACCGGGGCGGAGTTCAGGACGTACTTCTCGAAGCCGCCGCCGCGCTTGCCGAACTCCTGGGCCTCCTTCGTCATGTCCACCAGGCTGTTCTTGTAGAGGTGGTTCCACGAGGGCCACAGCTCCACGATGTCCACGCCACCCCCCTGAATGGCCGCCGCGATCTTCGGCTGCAGGTCCGGCCAGTTCAAGAAGTCGGCGCTCACCTCGACACCGTTGGCTTGCCCCCACGCCGCGGCCTGCTTCTTGTAGAGGTCCTGCCCGGG
>CAZNWB010000199.1:0-2716 GCA_964576535.1 uncultured bacterium
GCCGAGCGCGAGAGTTCGTCCCACGCGCATGCCCGGTCAAGCGAATTGGCGGCCTGAGCCCGCCGGCCGCGGACCTTGAGGGGGCTGTTCGCGCATTGCGGAATCGATCCAGAATGGCTTGTCCCCTTGTCTCCGTCTTCCCGTCTTCCCGTCTCCCCGTGTCTCCTTGTCCACCCTCTCCCCTGCTCCTCTGCCCCTTTGCTCTCCTGCACAAGGACGGGTCCCCCGAATCAGAAGTCAACGTGGTCAAAGACGTCCTGCATTACGAGTCGGGCGGCCGGTTTAGCAAAGCCACTAAAGTCGCAACGTCCCGTCTTACATGAACGACACATGCGCATCGAGGACGAATATGGCAGGCTGAAACGCCACAAGGTGTCACCCATGTTCCCGGTCTAATCTGTTACCTATGTACCCGGTTTGTACCGGTCGGGTTCCTGGCTGCCGGGTCGCAGGATCCCGGCGACGATGGTGCGCTTGCTGTCATCCAAGGCCACGTGTGTGATACCCTGCTGCATGATCCGTCTCTTTTCGCATGTGGCTCTGTTCCTGTCCGGGAACAACCCACGCTATTATGCGATAGGTCAGGCCGGTCCTTCCATATGGTCTTTTATTAGTGCCGTTAGTTTAGGTCGCAACACCCCGGCGCCCCGGCCGCGTCATTCGCGCCTTCGCTGCGTGTGCGTAGCGATCGACATACTGGTCCAACAACCGCCGGATCATCTTCTGATACTGCGTGTTGTGGCGCGACGCCTCCGCTTTGAAGAAGTCCACGCTGCGCTTGCTCAGGGCGATGGTCACCTTCACCGCATCTTCCCGGAAGGCGAGTTCCTCGGGTGGGGGGAGGAAATCCCGGACGACCCGCACCTCGCCCATCGGTTCAGTTGTGTACCGGATTCTCCTGCGCATAGATCCGCTTTCCTTTCCGCCAGTACCCCGCGCCGAAAATGCGGATGGCCCCTGGGCGATACGTAAAGCGCACCGTCAGAATGCCCTCACCCACCCGGCCAATGCAGTAGTATCGCCGCTCGCTTTCGCCATGCGACAGGTCCTCCGCGATGACGCGCTGGGGATCGGCAAACGCGAACTGGGCGGTCGCAAAGGCCACCCCGTGCCTTTGCTGGTTCTCGAGATCCTTCGCCGGGTCCCACTCGAAGCGGGTCATGAGGGTATCGCCATCTTACCAGATGGCTGGCGAAATGGCCATATATATGTATGGTGCCTTGTCCGGGCGATTCCTTCCGAATGGTTCCTCAGCTCCCATTACGCAGAGGCACCCGGATTATCCGAATCAGGAGTCAACGTAGTCAAAGACGTCCCGCATTACTAGCTGCTGCGGCTCCGACGGTTCTGGTGGATCCGGTCAATGTGGGCCCTCGCCGCCGTCAGCGCGGACGCCTTGGATGGATGCTCTCCCGGCAGGCGGCCTTGCTGCGGGCTGCGGCTACGCTCACCGCCGTCCGACGCGGGCACCTCCACCAGCGCGACGCGCCAGCCCCCGGCCCGGACCTCCTCCGTGAAGATCTTGAACCCGCGGTAGATCTCCGTCTTCTTCAGGCCCATGTCCTGCCCCTCGGCCAAGGAACAGCTGGATCCCCGAATTAGAAGTCAACGTAGTAATTCGGGACGTAATTCGTAATTCGGGACGTTGTTGACTTAGTGGACTTATGGCCGCTCCGCTCTCGCGACCGCTTTCGCAATCCCCGACGTGGAGACCCCGAGCTGTCGTGCCGTCTCGGCGAGCGAGAGCCCGAGACGTGTCACGAGGTCCACCGCCAGGCGCGCCCGCACCGCCGCGATCCGGCGCCGACGGCTCCCCATCCGGAGCTCCTCCAGGCCGACCTGCTCCCGCCGACACTGTTGGCGAATGCGCGCCTGGGCCTGTCGCCGCCGGTGGCCCCGGGCGTGCTGCGTCTGCTGCCGCGCATCGCCGGCGGCCAGCATCCGTTCCACGAACGGGCCGCTGCCCAGGATGCGCTCGTCGGCCAGGACGCGGTCCGCCCGCTGGCGGATGGCCCGCACCTCGGCCCAGCCGCCCAGGGAACGGACCAGCCCACCCCCCACCAGCTCCGGGCGGCGGCCCTGCGGAATCCCCGCCCGGAGGAAGGCGCGATAGGCCCGGAGGGCCGCGCGCTCGGTCCGCCCGAACCAGGACAGGACGGCCGCCCGGTCCTGCCACGGCGGGTGCGGACGCCGCTGGATCCCCGCATGGCCACACCAGGGGTACCGGTCCAAGTGGGGCAGATCCGGGACGAGCCGCGCCCGCAGCGGATTGAGGTGGATGTAGCGGACCAGTTCGCGGAAGTAGGGGTCCTCCTCCACGACGATGGATTTGTAGCGGTCTTGGAAGAGGTGGCCCACCCGCCGGTGGCAGCGGTTGTACGCCTGGGCGTACCCCGTCAGGACCCGGCGCATGACCTGGGGGAGCCCCGCCGGGCCGCTGCGCAGGAGCAGGTGGGCGTGGTTGGGGAGGAGGGCCCAGGCGTAGAGGGTCGTCCCGGTTGCCGTGGCGACGTCCCCCAGGCGCCCGCGGAACGCCGCGCGGTCTTCGGCATCCGCAACGATCGTCCCCCGCTCGATCCCCCGGAGGATCACATGATGCAGCGTGCCAGGGGCATCGAGGCGCGCCTGTCGGGGCATCGGTGATCGTCTCCTCCTGCCGAATGGCTAGGGGACCCTACCAAGATTATTCCACTGAGTCAACAACGTCCCGCATTCC
>CAZNWB010000200.1:0-2699 GCA_964576535.1 uncultured bacterium
TCGTAGCCGCTGGCCGTCCCCAGGAGATAGTGCTCCAGCATGTGCTGGGAGACCACCCGGCCGTGCTTCAGGGACACGAGAATGTTCCCCTTGCCGGTCACGGCGTTCCCGACGGCAAAGACCCCCGGCAGTCCCTCCACCTCGCCAGTCATCTCATCCTTGATCCGGTAGACATCGCCCTGCATGCCGATCCCGGGGATCGGCTCCGGGATGCTACCGATGGAACTCACGACCAGCGGGGATGGCGCCTCCTGCTCGGTCCCATGCAGGGTGACGGCCCGCCCGTCCTTGACCTCGGTGGCGGCCACCCGGAGCCCCACCAGGCGATCGCCGTCCGCCAGGTACCCCACGGGCACCCGCTGATCCAGAAAGGTGAACAGGTATTTTTCGGCGAAATTCTGGAGGAGCTTCCGCCGCGTGGCCCGGGTCTTCTCCACCTGCTGCGGCGTGGCGTTGTCGGGCGCCTCGGCCAGGGGCATGTCCTCAACCCGCCGCCGGTAGGAGAGGGTGCAGCCCCGCAACTCCAGATCAGAAAGCGTCAGCCCCAACTCCTCGAGGACCTTCTTGATCCCCCGCCGCTCCAGCTCGTACAGCCCGATGCCGTGCCCCCGCGCCGCCAGAGCCCGGGCGACCGTCTCGAGCATCAGGATCTTGACCACGTCCAGCGAGCCCAGGCCGCCGCCAACCACGATGGCCCCATCCGCCAACTCAACCTCGGGCCCCTGGTAGCTGGGCTCCGGGTAATGGTTGAACCAGTAGACCAGAGGATTCTGGTAGTAGAATCCCCGCCCGACGAACTGATCGGTCCCGGGCACCGGGAACGGCCGATCACGCCAGGCCCCGTTGGCCAGGACCACGGCACTCAGACCCCATCCCAGGACGTCTTCCAGGGAGAGGTCCCGGCCCAGCTTCGTCCGGGGAACGAAGTGCACCCCGGGGCGGGCCAGCTTGTCGTCGATCTTCTTCTCTTCCTGCAGACGCAGGTTGACGTGCCAGCGGGGCAGGCCGTCCTCGATCTTGCCGTAGGGGCGATCGTTCTGTTCCAGGACGATGCACACGATGCCGCGCTGGGCGAACTGGAAGGCCGCCTCGGAGCCGGCGACTGCGCCCCCGGCAATCAGGACGGCGTGCTGCGGGTTCGGCAGGGGCATAGCACCTCAGGCGCCTTCGGCGCCATGTGCGATTGAGGATTGCCGATTGATGATTGCCGGCCAATCGAAAATCCGCAATCACAAATCTCAATTGGCCGTGGGCGGCGCCTCCGGTGCCCAGCGGAAGGCGGGACGCACCAGGCACACCACGATGGCCCCGCCGAGCCCGATCGCGGCCGCCAGGTAGCACGCCCCGGCGAAGGACCCCGACACATCCTTGATCCAGCCCGTCGCCATGGGGGCGACCAGGGAGCCGAGGAAGTTGATGGTGTTCCCCATGCCGAAGGAGGTCCCCCGGATCCTGGCGGGCGAGATCTCGGTCAGGAGGGCGTAGATCGGCGCCCACACCCCCCAGATGCAGAAACCCGCCGCGAAGACCAGGCAGGCCAGGGTCACGGGGCGTGCCCTGGACGCCACGGCTGCGCCCATCAGGGCCATGGCCACCGACAGGCCCAAGAGGACGAGGGCCGCCAGACCCTTCCGCCCCTTCCCGCGTCTCGCCAGGCGGTCGCTGACGGTCCCCATCAGTAGGAGGCCCGGGATGGCCGAGATCCCGAGCAGGCTGGAGAGGAGGGACGAGCTGGAAAGCGCCGTCACGCCGATCTCGAGGAACATGGCCGGCGCCCAGATCCCGACCACCCACAGGCAATAGATGGGCGCGATCCCGGCAACGTACGTGATCCACAGATCCCCCCGCCGCAGGTGGGACTCCCGGGAGACCAGACCCAGGAGGAACAGGAGCGGGAACAGCAAGGATGTCCACCGCAGCAGGGGCCAGTCAGCCACCAGGCCGCCCAGCAGCATCGGGGGAAACGGCAGCAGCAGCACCCACATCCAGCCCGGCAGCTTGACCGCCTGCGCCCGGGGCGGTTCCTGGATCTTCCAGCCCACCACCACGCCCGCCGCCAGCGATGGGACGGCGAAGAGGACGAAGACCATCCGCCAGCCCCACGAATCCGCGATGAGACCGGCAAGGAAGATCCCGATCGCCATGCCCATCCCGAGGCCCGTGAAGGACATTCCCTGGCCGAAGCCCATCTTCTCTGCCGGCGTATAGGCGGCGATGACCGGCCGGTCGTTTCCAAAGTAGGTCCCCTGCCCCACCCCGGTCAGAAAGCGGGCCACGAACAGCAGGGTGAACGTCGGGGCCAATCCCGTCAGGAGCGACGTCAGACCCCACCAGATCGGCGCCAGGACCAGGATCGTCTTCTTGCCGATCCAGTCCCCCAGGACGCCGGCCGGCAACTGCATGAAGGTGTAGGCGTAGAAGAAGGCCGTGGCCAGGAGGCCGGCCTGGACGTACGTGAGCTGAAACTCGCGCATGATGGGGACCAGCACCGGCGATAGCCCCATGCGGACGAGGTAATTCGTGATCCAGGCGAAGATGAGCACCGCCCAGACAGTGTGGTAGTACTGCCACCCTTTCGTCCGTGCGACGTCAGCGGACATGCGTGTCCCTCGTTTGGCCGCTCTTCATCGGCTGCCCCGGCTGATGGCCAAGAACCATGAGCTACGAGCTATCAGCGAGCGGCGGAGCGGCGCATTCTA
>CAZNWB010000201.1:0-2667 GCA_964576535.1 uncultured bacterium
GAGATCGTCTCCAGCGCGATGTCATACACGCGCGGAAGTCCAGCCGATGGGCCGTACAGCAAGCGAGGCAAGCCCCGGCTGTACCCCTTTGGCAAGTGTCGCTGGGCCGTGCGAATCTGTTCTTCGATGAGATAGAAGTTGTCGAGGAGCCATTCCCCGGCCGGCGTAATCCGGCGGTCCGCCTTGATCGCCTCCGTCAGCAGGTTGCGGACGCCAAGGAGGACGCCTTCATTCTCAGCCAGCCGAGGCAGAAGCTGGTCCGGAGCAGGTCCCAGACCCACCGTGTGCGAGCCCGCCAGGGTCTTGCCGTGCTGCTCCATCTGGTCGCTGCTGAAGAGCTCCGACCGGAGCGGCGGCTCGTCGCCGGCGTACTGTTCTGCCAAACCGTTTCCGCGAAGGCTCGCCCACCAATGGAGCAAGGTCCCGCGAATGGTGTTGCTGCTCACCTTCAAGTGTGTGGTCTCCTTTTTAGAAGCAAGGTCTCAACGAACCTGAGCCCAACCAGACGAACCGGTGCAGGGGCCATTCAAGGTAGAAGAAGTGCGAAGCGATGGGGCGAGCGCAGTGAGCTGCCAAGCTGGGGTGAGGCAGCGTTTCCAGTCTCCTATCTATTCCCCCTTCATACTTTCACCTTCTTGTAAAAGACCGTCTTCGCGGTACACCAAAGGTGAGGTAGTCAAACACCGAACTCATCATGCCGAAGGTACTCATATACTTTCGAATTGCCTTAATGTCCCAGCGTCCTACTCTTCTCCGCGAGATCCTTGCGCCCTTTCTCGGCGGTTTGGTACGATTCTCTACTTGCCGATCAGCATAAGCAGCCTGGTGCACTCAGAGGCAACCTTGCTATCGGGTTTCTCCTCACCGGGCATGGTCGCCCACCCCTGTTTTTCTACGTACTCACTTCTCTGCCACGAATCTGTTTTTTCCAATTCTTTGAGCTTCTGGTCTTTCCCCGGAGCCCGCTTAAACTGGACGACACAAATCGGTGCCAAGCGCTTGACGACAGCATCTTCCGCCATTTTCTCCGCCAGGCTCCGGGCGGTTCCCCCCGTAACCCATCCCCCCCACGCGAAGCCGATAATCATTGTGAGAACAACAGAGCCCACCCACGACCAGAAGACAGCCGTTTTCGTCGGTCGGGCTTCATCCCACCGTTGTCGAACACTCATCTTCCGCTTTTGCTCCGCGCCTCTATCTCCCCTATCTTGTTCCATTGTTCTCCGCCTCCTCCGTGAGTCACTTGTTTCGACCGGAAACAGCACTGGGGGTTGTGGTTGATCCAAGGAGATCGTTCATTCCCTCCTCGCTGCACGACTGGGAGTTCGCTCTGGCACTGCTACAAAGGCATTCCCATTCGGTGCCGTGTGTGGTCCCGCAACTCCGCATCCAATGGCCCGGCATGCGGCGACGCCTGCCACTGCGATAGCACCCTCGGGCCTCCCGCCCTCAGACCCGCTCCCTTTCTTCCTGGCTCGCCTCCCATCCCCGCCTTCCAACCTTAGCGTGCGCCCGCACCCCGGAGTTGCTGCAACAGCTCACCCAGGCGGCGCAGTTCTTCGCTCGCGCGCGTGTAGGCGGCGGCCGCGGAGTCCAGCAGGGCCTTCACCGAGGCCTCGGAGCCCGCCGGGGGGCCCGGCGCCGCCGCGGCCGCCGCGGGCAGGGACTGCCCGCCGAACACCCGCGCCATCGCGCCCTCCAGCCTCTCCTCCATGGCGATCCGGTCCCCGAATCCGACGATTACCCGCTTGAGCTCCGGGAGCTGCCCCTTCTCGGCGGCGATGTAGAGCGGCTCCACATACACGAGGGAGCGCTCGATGGGGATGACCAGGAGGTTCCCCCGGATCACCTGGGAGCCCCGCTGATTCCAGAGGGAGAGCTGCTGGGAGATGGACGCATCCTGGTCGATCCGGGCCTCGATCTGCCGGGGTCCGTAGATCAGCTTCTGCTTGGGGAAGTTGTAGACGACGAGCTTCCCATAGTTGGGCGGATCGCTCCGAGCGGCCAACCACGCGGCCAGGTTGTCCTTCTTGCTGGGGGTGAAGGGGATGAGGAGGACGAACTCCTCTCTGGCCTCGCCAGGCAGGCGCAGGATGAGGTAGTAGGGCTCCATGGCCTGCTCCCGCCCATCCACGGGGCGGACCGGTAGGCTCCAAAGGTCCTCCTTGTTGTAGAAGACTTGCGTATCGCGCATGTGGTAGACGGCGTACATCGCTGCCTGGATCCGGAACAGCCCCTCGGGGTAGCGGAGGTGGGCCCGGAGGTCGGCCGGCATGGCGTCGAGCGGCTGGAGCAGTCCGGGGAAGATCCGGGCAATTGTGCGGATCAGGGGATCCGCCGGATCCGCGACATAGAAGCGCACCGTCCCGTCGTAGGCGTCCACGGTCACCTTGACCGCGTTGCGCATGTAGTTGCCCAGCCCGCGCGTCGGCGCCGAGTAGGGGAACCGGTCGGAGATGGTGTAGCCGTCCAGGAGCCAGACGAGGCGCCCCGCGGCTGAGATCACCAGGTAGGGATCGTCGTCGTACCGGAAGAAGGGGGCGATCCGCTGGACCCGCTCCCGGATGTTCCGGTAGATCAGCACCCGGCTCTCAGGGGTCAAGTCGTTCGAGAGGAGGAGCTTGATGTCCCCCAGGTGCGCCGCGAACAGCGCCTTGCGCCCGAAGG
>CAZNWB010000202.1:0-2620 GCA_964576535.1 uncultured bacterium
GAGCGGCCTGCTGGTTTTTCAGCACCCTGCCTAGATCAGAAACGGGGCCGCTAATCGGTGGGCACGAAGATGCAGTGGCGCAGCTTGCCGTCGACAGCCTTCGAGAGGTGGCCCTTGCCCGTCGTGTCCTCGACCAGGATCACCTCGCCGGCGCCGATGACGCGGCTCTCGCCGTCGCTGGCCGTGATCCGCACCCCGGCGTCGAGGTTGATGATGTACTGGCGGCGAGGCGCCGGATGCCAGTCGAGGTCGTAGGTGGGCGGCACCTGGCGGAAGATGATCCCGGTGGCGGGCAGGCGGCGGGAGAGCTTGCCGGCGGGCGTCTCCTCGACCCACTCGACCTCGATATCCCGGAAGTGTGTCTCGCCTCGTGCGTCAGCGTACAGGTTGTGGACGCGCATGGACGCTCCTTCTGGGGGTGGCGTGAGACAGGCGCCTCATCGGCTGGCGACGCGATTCTTCTGCACGCCGAGCCCGGTGATGCCCATCTCGACGACGTCGCCGGGCGCGAGGTAGCGCGGCGGCTTCATGCCGTGGGCGACGCCCGCCGGCGTGCCGGTCGAGAGGATGTCGCCGGCGCGCAGCGACATGAAGCGGCTGACGTAGGCCACGAGCTGGCGGACGGAGAAGATCATGTTGGCGGTGCTGCCGCGCTGGCGCGATTCGCCGTTGACCGTCGTCCACACCTCCAGGGCCTGGGGGTCGCGCACCTCGTCGGCGGTGACCAGCCACGGCCCGATGGGCGCGAAGGTGTCGGCGCTCTTGCCCTTGGTGGTCGTCCCCCCGTGCTCCATCTGGAACGCGCGCTCGGACACGTCGTCGACGATGCAGTAGGCGGCCACGTGCCTGAGGGCGTCCGCCTCGCTGACGTTGCGCGCGCCGCGCCCGATCACCGCCCCCAGCTCGACCTCGTAGTCGAGCTTGAGCGCGCCGCGCGGCCGGACGATGGCGTCGCCGGGGCCGTTGATGGCGCTCGTGGCCTTGATGAAGAGGAGCGGCTCCGCCGGCAGCGGCAGGCCCACCTCGTGCGCGTGGTCCGTGTAGTTGAGACCGATACAGACGATCTTGCCGACGCCGGACACCGGGCAGCCGAGCCGGGGCCGGCCGCGAACCGCGGGCAGCCGGGCCGTCGTGACCGCGCGCAGCCGCTTGAGGCCACCGGGCGAGAGCACGTCGGGCGTGATGTCCTTTACCACGCGCGACAGGTCGCGCAGGGTACCGTCCTCGTCGATGAGGCCGGGCTTCTCGGCCCCGGCGCGTCCGTAGCGTACGAGCTTCATGGAAGAACCTCCTCAATCGATCCTGAAGATCAGGTCGGACGTGAGATCGCCGATCCGGGTGCGCCCGCAGAGACCCATCGTCGTGCGGACCTCCTCGCGCAGGATCTCGAGGGCGCGGGCGACGCCCGCGGCGCCGTCCGCGGCGAGGCCCCACAGGACCGTCCGGCCCACCGCGACCACCGTGGCGCCGCGCGCCAGTGCCTTCACCACGCCGGTCCCGCTCGAGAAGCCGCCGTCGACCACGATCTCCGCGGCGCCGGCCACGGCGTCGGCGATGGGCGGGAGGGCGTCGATGGTCGACTGGGTGTGGTCGAGCTGGCGGCCGCCGTGGTTGGAGACCCAGATCAGGCGCACGCCCATCTCCACGGCGCGGCGGGCGTCGCGCGCCGTCATGATGCCCTTGAGCCCCACCGGCAGCCTCGTCGTCTTCATCAGCCACTCGGCGTCGGCCCACGTGAGGCGGGCCTGGTACTCGGGATGCGGCCCGCGCGGGTTGGGCGCGATCTCCATGGCTTGGCGCGGGCTAAAGCGCGCGAGGATGTCGCGCTCGCGGCGGCCGTAGAGCTGGACGTCCACGGTGAGGGCGACCGCCTGGTAGCCGGAGGCCTCCACCCGCGCGAGCAGCTCGCTCACCCAGCCGCGGTCGCCGTGGTGGTAGAGCTGGAACATCTGCCCGGTGCCGGCCTTGGCGACCTCCTCGACCGGCCACCCGGTGGCGCCGCTCAGCCACAGGAGGGTGTCGGCCTGGGCCGTCCCCCGCGCCATCTCCAGGTCGCCCTCGGGATGGAAGAGGATGAGGCCGCCCATCGGCGCGACCGCCACCGGCCAGGAGAGGGGTACGCCGAGGAGGCTCGTGCGGAGGTCGATCTCGCGCACGTCGACGAGGACGTTCTGCTGGATGGCGAGGCGGTCCAGATGGCGACGGTTGCGGCGCCGCGTCGTCTCCGTCTCGGCGCCGCCTGCGCCGAAGTTCCAGGCCTCGCGGGGCAGGCGCTGCCGGGCAGCGCGGCGGATCTCGGAGAGCGTGACGAAGCGCGGGGGGTCAGGTAATCGAGTCATGAGGCCGTACTATACGCCACGCGACCTCGAGAACGGGTCGTGCGGTGCCCCGTGCAGGCCTCGAGCAAGGACAGCGGATGGTGAAACGGCTCTCGCCTCGCCAGGTCTCGATCCCCGCGTTTCCTCCGGCGGCCCGGTCAGGACCGCGCGGAGGATCCGCCGGGAGCCGGCGAATCGCGTCCTCCGGCCAGCCCGGCCGGCGCCGCGCCGACGGCACTACCTGAGCAGATAGCCGAGGGTGACGCCCACGATGTGCGCGTCGTAGTCCCGGGAGTCGTTGC
>CAZNWB010000203.1:0-2550 GCA_964576535.1 uncultured bacterium
TGGGGCTCATCAAATTGCTGGGCATAAATGTCCCCTTGTACCCTTTTCGGTTGAGGAACATAAAAGCCAATTCTTGTTACGACATACACAATTCGGTGCGGCTCGGCTACGATCCACGATATGATCTGCAATCGGGAGTTTTTGAAACCCTAGAATGGTATGAGCGGAATATGTGGAATAAGAAACCTCTTTGATTACTAAGTGCCTTGCGTGTTGTCTTTTACGCGATGGTACGATCATGGGTGTTGCTCGCGCCAAGGAAACGAAAACGAATAGCATACAAATACTCATGTGCACTAGGAGGTAATTTGTCTGGTCAAAGTCAAAGGTTGAGAACAAGCTTTATCGTCGAGCGAATTTCCGAAAGCAACTGGATACCACCTTGGGTGCGCCTTCAACACACTACAAGATACGAGTGGGCGTGTAGCTTTATAAATGGCTGCAAAGTCATCGACGCTGCAAGCGGGACAGGTTACGGAGCGAAACTTTTAGCGGAAAACGGGGCCTCGGAAGTTGATTGTTTTGATCTCTCCCCAGATGTAATACATGAAGCTAGAAAAGTGCATTCGCTCAATAACGTTCGCTTTGAGGTTGCCGACGTGATCCACCTTCCATCAACCGATCATTGTTATGACGTCTACGTGTCGTTTGAGACGATTGAGCACGTAGATGGCGAGGCCTTTCTCAGAGAGGTCGTGCGTGTTCTTAGGCCTGGGGGTACGTTCATCTGTTCAACACCTAATCGAATCTTGACAAACCCGGGGATATCAATAACCGAGTTGCCATTCAATCCATATCACATGAGGGAATACACTATCAATGAACTGGAGACACTATTGCTCAGCTTTTTCGGATCGGTCAACTTCTATGGTCAAAGTACGTACAGCCAGATCTACAGCAGAATGCTTTGCCTTGCCGGATCACGCATCCCTCTTCTAGCTGTGCGGCTTCACCAAATTCGCAAGCTTTTGGGCATGCCATTCGATTCACGTGAGAGGCATGTCCCACAAGCTAGATCCCACTGGAAAGGAGAGCCCGAGGTCCTTATTGCTGTCTGTTCGACCTAAACCGGAGCCGGTTCTTTTACACCAGTAAGAAGATGCGATGAAAACTTTATGCAACAGGTATTTTCCTGTCCGTTTGTTAGAATCCAAGGTTCAGGCTCATGTCTTTCCAGAAAAAGCAACCAAACGTGTTTGCTGTAACGCTACAGATTCCTAACTTGTCATGATCCACAAGCCATCCGATCAGATGACTCATTCTGCAGGATACTCACAAAGAGCGGATCCCTTACTTACTGATTAGCTGATCTATCTCGGGACGGTGCCGGTTTAATAAACTACAGAATGTTGAACTAAACGTCGCGCCACAAACCTTGAAAACAGTTTACTTTAGTCTCTTCTCAGGTGTCCTTGCTGCCAATCTTCTCCTCTCGGGAGGCCGGCTTGCCTCGAGTGATGAACTGGCGGTCTATCTCACAACGCAGAGTATTGTTGAACGGGGCGAGCTTGCTATAAATCCCGAGCTCGTCAAGAATGGTATTGTCGGTAGAGATGGGAAATTCTACTACGGTGTGGGCATCGTGCAGCCCCTTCTAAGCATTCCGCTATATGTCGTTGGTAACGTGACCGCAAATCTCCTTATGCTTTCAGATCAAGTGAAAACCCTGTGGCAGAGGGGAGTGGTCTCTCTCCTGAATCAATTCTTCGCAGGACTGATCGCTATTATCATGCTTGCATTTTGTATGGAGCTCGGGTGGTCAAAAAGGACTTCTCTGTTTCTCACATTGGCACTTCTCTTCAGCACGAATCTCTTTCCATATTTGAAGTCGTATATGCGTGAACCACAGCTACTGTTCTATCTGGTTGCCGCCACTTACTATCTCTACAAGTTCAAGCTCGATAACAAGTCAAGGTTCGTCTGGTACTCGGGGATTCTCAGTGCACTCAGCCTGCTGACCAGACTCACTTCTGCAATTAATCTCCCGTTCCTTTTCGTTTACCTTGTTGTCATTCTTCTCGAACGACGCAGTGCGGAGGAGTCGGGATGGGGAGGTGCCATACGCGGCGCCTTTCCATTCATACTGCCGATCCTCATTGCCATCGGGGTGAATTCCCTGCTCAACTACATCCAGTTCGGCGGCGTGAGCACGATGCCGTACAGCAGGGCACAATTCACGACTCCGCTCTATGTTGGCCTCTACGGACTGCTCTTGAGTTCCGGCAAAAGTTTGTTTTTCTATGCACCGTTAACATTGCTCATTCTTGCTGCGTTGCCACGCTTCGGGAAACTGTACAAGAAGGAATTCTATCTCTTCATGAGTATTATTCTTGTCAACCTCCTGTTCTTTGCAAAGTTTGTTGCCTGGGCTGGCGATGGAAGTTGGGGCCCGAGATATCTGATCCCTGTATTGCCTTTTCTTATCCTTCCAATTGGTGTACTCCTGCAATCGAGCAAGGCTGCGAAGCGAGTGGCGATCGGACTTGCTATCATCGGATTCATTATCCAGATTGGCGGAGTGTCTATCTATCTGGGCAGCTACATCCGAGA
>CAZNWB010000204.1:0-2501 GCA_964576535.1 uncultured bacterium
CGGCGCCGCTCACGGGCCCGGTCGGGGCGATCTTCAGCAACGGCCCCGCGAGCCCCAGCTGGATCGGCGTCTACCCGGCGGGGAGCGCCGGCACCTTCGGGTACGTGGACTGGCAGTGGATCACCGGCGGCCAATCCACCCCCGGCACGGCCCCCAGCGGCACGCTGTCCTTCCCCTCCGGCGGCCAGGCGTTGGCCCCCGGCCAATACGTCTTCCGCTGGATCCTCAACGGCCAGATCCTTGCCGAGAGCGCCCCTTTCACGCTGGGCCCATGAACAGAGTGACCGGCTTCGATGCAATGTTCGTTCGGGATACAGAGATCAAAGCGTGAGTCCCTCGGTACCACTTCGGCCCACAGACTTGACAGCTCTTTCGACCCTATCTAAACTCCTACCAAGGTCCGGTCCTCGGGAGGCATGGATGTCTCTGAATCGGGTCCCCGAACAACCTTCGACGCCCTCGTTGATCACGCAGATGGTCAGCGGGGGCGTTCGTGCGTTCTGAGGTCCCTTCGTTCGGGGTAGCCACCTGGCCATGGGTAATAGGATGTTACTGAATCAGAGGCATGGTCGTGAAGCGCACGTTGCTCGCCGCCCTCGCAGTCCTGGCTCTGGGTGTTTCGTTCTTCGCGCCCGTCCCGAATGATCACCCCAGGCCGATCTCGGCGAGCGAGAGCGATCCGATCGAAATGCAGCGATTGCGGGACCTTGCCCAACGCAACGGAAGCGTGCGTGTCATTGTCGAACTTCGATTACCCGGCGCGGCGCATGTACCAGAAGGCTACCTACTCAGCCAAGCCGAAATTTCTCTCCAACGCCAGGATATCGCCTCCACTCGGCTCCAGGTTCTGACGAGGCTTCGTCGAGCCGCCCATCGCGTGCTTCATCAGTACGACGCGTTTCCGCTATTGGCCCTGGAAGTCAGCCCGAGCGCACTTGCAGAACTGGAAGCAGCAGGCTTTCACGTGAAGCGGATCATGGAGGATCAGCAGCGTTTCCCCATGCTCCCGCAAAGCGTACCGCTCGTTCAAGGCGATCAGGTCTGGGCCAGTGGATATGACGGGACAGGAACGGTCATCGCGATCATCGACGACGGCATCGACAAGAGCCATCCCTTTCTCTCCGGAAAGGTCATAGAGGAAGCCTGCTACGTCTCGGGCGGCGGATGTCCCAATGGCCAATCCTCGCAGACCGGACCCGGCGCCGGCGTACCCTGTGGTCCCTCCTGTGATCATGGAACGCATGTGGCCGGAATTGCCGCAGGAAATGGCGCAGGGGCAGGGATGTCCTTTTCGGGCGTTGCGAAGGGCGCCAGTCTCATGTCGGTAAACGTATTCGGGCCCAACAATTTCGCCTTCGATTCCGATATTATCGCGGCTGCCAACCGCATCTTTAACCTTCGCGGAACTTACAATTTTGCGGCGGTAAATATGAGTTTGGGTGGAGGCCTATTCTCGACCAACTGCGACACCACCCTTCCGCAATACAAGGCACCCATCGACAGCCTTCGCTCGGTGGGAATCGCCGCGGTGATCGCGGCGGGCAACAACGGCTTCACCAACGCAATCTCCGCGCCCGCCTGTATCTCGACGGCGGTCAGCGTTGGGTCAAGCACGAAGACCGATGCCGTTTCGTGGTTCTCGAATGTCGCATCATTTCTGTCCCTGTTCGCTCCCGGCGGCGCAGCTGATGGCATTGCGGGTCACGATATTCATTCATCCGTACCGGGCGGAGGTTACGCGGATTTCGCTGGCACGTCGATGGCAGCACCCCATGTCGCAGGGGCCTGGGCGGTGCTCAAGCAAGCAGCCCCGGGCACATCGAGCGCCTCGGTGCACGAAATCTTGACCGCTCTTCAACAGACGGGGCTGCCGATCATGGATAGCCGGCCCGGCGGAAGCGTCACCAAGCCTCGGATCCGAATCCTCCAGGCTCTTTCCACCCTTCTGCCCTTTGTCACCACCGCAAGCCCATCCACTGCAGTCCTCGGCGCCACCCTGAATGTGACGTTAACAGGAACAGGCTTCAAGGCCGGGGCAACAGCAAATTTCGGCCCCGGGGTCACCGTTAACAGCACAATGTTCAACTCCACCACCCAGCTCGTCGCCAACATCACGGTGCAGGCGGGGGCAAGTGTCGGGGGCCGGACGATTACCGTGACGAACCCGGACGGGCGGAGTGGAAGCCTCACCAACGGGTTTACAGTATTGCCGCCACCGACCATCACCCTGGACCGGACGGTGGCGCCGCTCACGGGCCCCGTCGGGGCGATCTTCAGCAACGGCCCCGCGAGCCCGAGCTGGATCGGCGTCTACCCGGCGGGGAGCGCCGGCACCTTCGGGTACGTGGACTGGCAGTGGATCACCGGCGGCCGATCGACCCCCGGCACGGCCCCCAGCGGCACGCTGCCCTTCCCCTCCGGCGGCCAGGCCCTGGCCCCCGGCTCGTACGTCTTCCGCTGGATCCTCAACGGCCAGATCCTCGCCGAGAGCGCCCCCTTCA